>DATEXU010000103.1:0-19733 GCA_035256645.1 Thermodesulfobacteriota bacterium
TGGATGATGAATATCCGTCGTTTTTGTTCCCGGATCGGTCTAAGCAAAAATGATGTTAATCTCCTCATGGGTATTTGCCGCCAGATCGAGTGGTATGGAAAGTCGCGCGCGCAAAAGCAGAAAAACGAGGATAAACAGCCAAAAAGGAAAAACAAAAATGAATAAAAACCTGAGCACGCATAAGCGCCTCAAGCTCGTAAGTATTGGGAGCGTGTCTGCCGCTTCCCTGCTTATCAAAGGTTTTCCCGAAAGCAAAGGGAACCTCATTGCCATTGTCCCCACCACTGATACCGGAAGCAGCACCGGAATAATCAGAAAAATTTTTTCTCTTCCCGCGCCCGGAGATGTGCGTGCCGTCTTAGGCGCCATGGCGGATAAAAAAGGAAACACAGGTATTTTAAAAAAACTTTTTGACTATCGTTTTAATAAAAGTCAGTTTAAGGCGCTACCCAACATGGCCCTGGGGAATCTTATCCTGGCCGCGCTCTCCGATATACAGGGAGGTTTTGGCAAGGCAATAAAGGCATCGGAAAAACTTCTGGGCGTAAAAGGAAAGGTGCTTCCTGTAACCACAACCAACACAAACCTCAAAGCGGTGCTGAAAAATGGAAAAGTTGTTCGAGGAGAAAAAGAAGTACGTCAACCGGGAAAACCGCCCATTGAGAAAATTTTTCTGGAAGAAACGGCAATATTAGGTGAGGGAATACATCGAGCGATTAGGGGGGCTGACATGATCCTGATCGGGCCGGGCTGTCTTTACACCAGCATTATTGCCTGTCTTCTTGTGCCCGGGCTTTCTGCCCTTCTCGATCAGACTAAAGCAAAAAAAATCTATTGCTGTAACACCACGACGACGCCTGGTCAGACCGACGATCTCACGATCTGGGACCATGTGAACCTTATCACTCAGTATCTCGACAACCATCCTCCTGATTATGTTTTAGTGAACAATAAAAAGCCGCGGCCTGCGGTAATGAGGGCCTACCGGCAGGACAATGTCCGCCTTATCGTACCCTCTCCTCATGAAATAGAAAAAATAAAGGCTGCGGGTATCATCCCGATGGTTACGGATCTTATCGAAGAAAATTGGACAGGAAAAAGGAAACTGCACAAACTCGATACTATCCGGCACAGTCCCCAAAAAGTAGGAAAAGCGTTACGGGAAATATATAAGCAAAAATGACATAGGGTCAAAACAACAGTAGGGGCACGGCGCGCCGTGCCCCTACTGTTGTGTCTAAATTTAAAAACTAAAAAGTTTTATCACGACAAAACGACTGAAGTCTCCTGATCGCCTCCATTTTTGTTCGGTCGCCGACGCGAACTTTTCCAATGGCTTCTTGCAACACCCCAACAGTCTTATCATAAACCTCCCGGTCTACCGGATACGGATGTCCGTCCTTTCCCCCATGAGCAAAGCTGAACCGGGTCGGATCTTTAAAACTCGGTTTTGCGCCGTGAATCAGTTCAGAAACTAAACTTAAAGCGCGAAGAGTTTTTGGGCCGACCCCCTGCATCCCAAGGAGCTCCTCGAAATTTTTAGGTGAGTGTTCATAGATGGTAGTAAATGCTTTTTCCAAATGTTCCAAGCGAAACTTTTCTTTGGGGACCGGATGCGCTTTCGGAAGATCGAGTTCGTTCGCCTTCTTCACTTCGTTGACCAGAAACCCGGGATTTTCGTGACCCAGTTCAGTAATCGTCTCACGGGTCTTTTCGCTTTCTAAAGCAACTAAATTCAGTCCCTCGTGCTTCTGATCACAACAAACCGCCCAGTGTGGTTCGCAGACAAAGTCCTTCACCCCGTGACTCAGCCAGTGGTATCGTCGAGCGTACCGGGTTGTTTCATTCATCCCTTGTTGAACCACTGCCCAGGAGCCATCCTGAATAAAAAAGAAGCAGTGGTGATAAAGCTGATAACCGTCCTGGACCGCGGCGCTGTCAACTTTGGCCGACATCCGGCTCGAATAAATCAAATGGCTTCCTTCGATAGACGTTTGGTTACACAGTGTTTCAATTTCCTGAGGCGTTTTCCGCGAGGTTCTTCCTTTGCCGCCGGCAATATAGAAACCCAGTTCTTTTTCCAAGCCCTTTAAACCCTCTTTCAACGCTCCGCAGACCGTGGTGGTTACCCCGCTCGAGTGCCAGTCAAAACCCAGAACGCAACCAAACGCCTGAAACCAGAAAGGATCTGAGAGACGTCGGAGCATCTCTTCTGCTCCGTAAGAATCAATGATAAAAAGAGTAATTTCTCTCGAAAGCTCTTTCATCCGCTGAAAGAGCCAGGAAGGAGCCTTGCCATAATGGAGGGGAAGGTGGGCGGTGCCGGTTTTCATTATTTTTTTTGTTCCAGAGGAAAGCGGAGGTTTACATAGACTGACTAGACCAGCTTCTCGGAAAAAAACCACCAAAAAGCCGCAACGATCAATGAGTTGCTAATAGTGCCTTCTTTGATAAGCATGGGGATCTTGCTTAAGGGCATTACCTCGACTTCAATATCCTCGGTTTCGTCAAAGTGTTCTCCCCCCTCAATCTTCCGGACATTGCGCGCTAAGAAGGTATAACACCGGTTAGTCATAAAAGCGGGGTTAGGGTGAACAGTACCCAGGAGAGTTAATGTTTCGGCTTTGTATCCGGTTTCTTCGAGAAGCTCGCGCGCTGCCGTCTCGTGCGGTGAATCCCCTTGTTCAATCATTCCTCCGGGTATCTCCAGGGTCACCTTTTTTATCCCATGCCGAAACTGCTTAATCATTACCACCTGATTATCTGACGTGAGCGGTATAATATTAACCCAATCAGGAGAATCAACAACACAAAACTCATGTTTTTTCCCGGTATGAGGTGCGCGGGCAGTGTCAATCCGTAAAGAAAAAATTCGAAACGACGGCCCCGGTTGAGAATCGATGGTCGGCCAGGGTTCAGGCATTGTGCTCCTCCCTTATCAGTTGTTCTTCTTTAAATAACAAAGCGCCTACCGGGCAGGCTTCCACGCATTTTCTGCACCGGGTACAGTTTGATCCCCCCACCAGGGGATCTCCGAACGTGGTAACCATCATATCAAACCCACGATAGGCGAAATTCAATGTTCCCACCCTCTGCTGTTCACGACACACCCAAATACACCTTCCGCAAAGCACGCATTTATCCGGGTCATAGGTGAAGAGAGGATGCGATTCATCCAGGGGAAGATTTTTCGGGATAAGCCGAAACCGTTTAGACTTCAGCTTCACTTTAAGGTGCAAAGCAATCCTTTGCAGTTCGCACTTTTTATTTTTCCCGCAGTGTCCGCAGTCAACATGATGCGTAGAAAGAATAAGCTCAAAGGCGGTCCGCTGGAGTTTTTGGACCTTTGCGGTTTTGGTTTTCACGACCATTCCTTCTCGTATTGTTTCCGTGCACGCGGTAACCGGTTCAGGATAGCCTTCGATCTCTACAAAGCAGAGCCGGCAGCCGGCAAAGGGGACAGCTCTTTTTTTCAAAGCACATAAATTGGGAATATAAAAACCATTTTCCAGAGCCACCCAAAGAAGGATATCTCCTTCCTGTGCCGAAACCTTTTTGTTGTCTATGATAAGCAAAATGGTTTTCATTTTTCTTCTCCGAGCTTTTCCGGAGCGGGGGGTACTGAGTCAGCCGGAGAAAACTTTACGACCGCGCTATACTGAGGCGGACAGACATCCAAACAAGCCCCGCACTTAACGCATTTTTCCTGATCGATCGCCTTTATCCTCCTTTTGGCGGTATAAATCGCTTCCGTGGGACAACTGCCCACACACACTTCGCACGATCGCTCACATTTTTCCGGAAGAATATAATACGAAATGAGCTTCCGGCACATTTTTGCCGGACATTGTTTTTCCGCTATATGGGCTTCGTATTCATCACGAAAAAACTTGAGTGTGGTGAGGATAGGGTTGGGTGCGGTTTTCCCCAGCCCACAGAGTGAACCCTGGTGAACGGCTTCCGCCAAATCAAGCAACACCTCAATATCTTCCGGGTTCCCTTTTCCCTCGGTAATATCCTGAAGGATTAGCAGCATCTGTTTAGTCCCGATTCGACAAAAGGTGCATTTCCCGCACGATTCCTTTTGAGTAAAATCCAGAAAGTACCTCGCTACATCTACCATGCAGTCATCCTCATCTAAAACAACCATACCTCCTGAGCCCATCATCGCGCCGGCTTCTTTTAGTGAGTCGAAGTCGATCGGGGTATTAAGAAAGTCATGGGAAAGGCACCCTCCTGAAGGCCCTCCAATTTGGATCGCTTTAAATTTTTTACCTTTCGGGATCCCTCCGCAAATATCAAAAACAAGTTCTTTTAATGTGGTACCCATTGCCACTTCAACCAAGCCAGTATTGTTAATTTTTCCGGCAATGGAAAAAATAGCAGTTCCCTTACTCTGGTCCGTGCCGAGAGCGGCGAAGGCTTGGGCGCTATCAAGCATGATAAAAGGAATATTGGCCAGAGTCTTAACATTGTCAATCAGGGTAGGAGCATTCTTAAGCCCACAAAGCGCGGGATAAGGCGGGCGGTGGCGGGGCATCCCACGTTTCCCTTCAAGAGAATGAATCAGGCCGGTCTCTTCACCGCAGACAAAAGCGCCGGAACCTTCAAATACCTTGAGGTCTAAATTATAGTCACTCCCTAAAATACTCTTTCCCAGCAATCCTAAATCCCTGGCTTGTTGGAGAGCGGCCTTCATGCGTTTTACCGCCAAAGGATATTCGTTCCTAATATAGACATACCCCTCGGAGGCGGAAATGGCATATCCCGCAATAATCAGACCTTCAAGGACTTGGTGGGGGCTGCTTTCAATGACTGCCCGATCGGAGAAAGACCCCGGGTCGCCTTCATCAGCATTGCAGATAACATATTTTTGGTTCGCGTCTGCCTTAAAACAAATCTCCCATTTTTTTCCGGTCAGAAACCCTGCTCCCCCGAGACCCCTGAGGCCGGAAGCAAGCACCTGGGCGATGATCGTTTCTTGATCTCTCTGTAACGCCACGCTCAGCCCTTCGTACCCGCCCCGGGCGATATAGTCCATAATATTCTCAGGATCAATAATGCCAAAGTCACGAAGGATCGTTCTCGTTTCCAAGGCAAAGCGCGGGAAATCGGCAATTGAGGGAAGAAAATCATTTGGCTCAAGGGCCGCAAGCATTAATTCGGGAAGAAAATTATCGTCCCGCAGAAAATGTTTTACTATCGTGGTAGCCGCCGGAGGGCTGACGTTACCATAAAGGATCGAAGGCAACCCAGGCTTTCGGACCGCAACCAGCGGTTCAGCATAACAGTGCCCCATGCACCCAACGGGAATAACGTGAGCGTTCAGATTGTGTTTGGTTATTTCCTCTTTAAAAGCTTTAAAAACCTCAAAGCTTCCTGAAGCCCGACCGCACGTTGCTGTGCCTACCAAAATGTACGGAGCCTCTCCTTCTCGCGTCCCCTGCCAAAGCTCAGAGGCCTGAGTTTTGATCTTCTGAAAAGTTTCCTCGATGGTTTTTTTTATTGATTCATTCAGTTCCATTATGAGTCTTATCTTCTTCTCGTTTTGCCAGTTCACATTGCAAAAGAATACCGTTGACAGCGCTCGGTGACATTTTGCCGTGAACAATATCCCCTACTTGTACGACCGGAGCGAGGGCGCAGCACCCCACACAGGCGACCCTTTCTAAACTGAACTCACGGTCTTCCGTAACCTTTCCTTCTTGAATCTGAAGCCTTCGCTCCCATTCTTCCAGAATAATGTTTCCCCCCCGCACATGGCAGGCGGTTCCCAGACAGACCTTAACCGGGTGTTTGCCCGGCGGAGTGAAACGAAACTGGTTATAAAAGGTTGCCACCCCAAAAATCTCACCAAGAGATATTTTTAAAAAAGCGGCTGTTTCGCGGAGCGCTTCCTGAGGAATAAAGCCAAATGTGGTTTGAATAGCCTGGAGGATAGGTATTAAATTTTCTCTGGTGGAAGAAAAGTCTTGGAGGAGTTTATGGATTTCTTTCCGGATCGTTTCCTCTTCGGTAGTCTTGGTCGCTTCAGTCATCTTCTTATCAGGTCATTGTAATCACGTCAGCCAAGGAAGGATAAGTTTTTCGATTGAAAAAACTAACTATCAGGATCATCTTTTTTATCCTTAGCTTTCTTTTTCGATTTTGGTTTTAATAAATAGCCTTCGCAAGATTTACACTTTTTATATTCCCGAACCGGCTTACACCGAGAAAAGGGGATCTCGTAATTGAGTATTTTGCACTCAATCGTTTTCATTTTTCTTTTTTCTTTTTTACCATTGTTTTCCACGTTATCCCCTCATAATTTTAAGGATAAAAATGAAAAACCCAATTTGTTGAAAAAGTTTTTTTTTAATATCTTATTGTTTTTAACCGGGCGAGTCAAGTTCAATCTTTTGTAAGCGCCAATAATTTTTTAATAATTAAGCGACAGCAAAAAAAAGAGCCGATAAGCGTTTGACTGGTTTTGCCAACTTTGATATGATTAATGCATTAAATTGTCTCAGTAGTGTGCGCGGGGCAAAAAAAACTTTTTTTTAGTTTTTAGGTAAACCCCGTTAGAAAGATTCCACACGGGGCATTCATCCCGTTAGAAAATTTTCTAATGGGATTTACTCCGTGTGAAAAAGTGTAAGAATCTTTAATTTTACCCCGTGCTTCTTCACCCTGTTAGATATTTGACATCTAACAGGGTATTTCTAACGGGGTATAACGCCAAACTCAAGACGGTGAATAAAATTTTAAGAGGGGTAGCGTGAATATTTCCAAAAAAAGAAAAACTGGGATGATGGTAAAATCCAAAGTGTGGATCGAAATCCAAGGTCTCCCTTTTTTTGGTGAGGGAAGAAGAGACCTTTTAAATAATATCGAAACCAAAGGCTCTATTTCTCAAGCCGCAAAACAGCTCGGCATTTCATATAAAAAGGCATGGAGTTATATTACCAGCATGGAAGGTCGCCTGGGAGTTAATTTGGTAAAGAAACAAGTTGGTGGCAAGGGTGGAGGTGGCACGGCGTTAACCGAGGAAGGAAAAGCTTTAATTGATAAATTCGACAAACTTCTGGCAGGTACCCAGGAGGCCATCAACATACGTTTTAAAGAAATCTTTTAAATTTTTAACCATCGTCCATTTATCAAGGAAATGACTAACGTAATGGATTTAAAATTACTCATGAGCACATTTGTTTTAATTTTTTTAGCAGAGTTGGGAGATAAAACCCAATTGGCTACTTTTTGTTTAGCGGCAAAAGATGGATCAAGACTTTCGGTTTTTTTAGGGGCAGCCGGAGCTTTGGTCTTAACCTCATTGATTGCGGTCAGCTGCGGCTTTTTTGTTGGCAACATCATCCCCCAGCATTATTTACGATTTGGGGCCGGTTTTCTTTTTATAGTCTTTGGGTTTTTGATGCTCTTTTCCAAATAATAAAACATAATTACCTTTCCTCGGTCTGTTCTTGTCATGGGAGAAAAAGGATATAATCACTTTATTAAATAGGTATTGTCCTTGCGAAAGGAATGGCGGTTCTCTATAATAATAATAATATTATTATTATTAATATTCAAATTTTGCTTTAATAAATCACGATGGCTCCTCAGTTGGTCTACATAAAAACTTTTGGGTGTCAGATGAATGAACATGATTCTGAGAATATCCTTAACCTGTTGGCGTCCGTTGATTACCAACCAACACCAGACCCCAAAAAAGCCGACCTTATTCTTATTAATACGTGTAGCGTCAGAGAAAAATCCGAGCAAAAAGTTTATAGTTTACTCGGTCGATTAAAAAGGCATAAAAAAAATGGGAAGATACTTCTGGGCGTCGGAGGATGTGTAGCCCAACTGGAAGGGGACAAACTGCTGGAAAAGGCTCCGTATGTTGACTTGGTTTTTGGAACCGGTAATATCCACCGCCTGCCCGAATTGATTAGAACTGCTCGACACGCGAAAAAAGCCCAGGTTGCCACGGAATTCCACGAAGATTCTCCGTGTTATCCCTTACCCGAACTCCCCAAACTTTTTCAGGTGAAAGCCTATATAACCATTGTGGAGGGGTGTGATAACTTCTGTTCTTTTTGTGTTGTTCCTTTTGTGCGGGGCAGAGAGAAAAGCCGTCCCAGTGCCGAAATTATCAAAGAAGTTCGCGGACTCGTAATCGCAGGAGTTACAGAGGTGACTCTTTTGGGACAAAACGTAAATTCATACGGCGCAAATGTGGCAGGAGAGCTAAGTTTTTCCGGGCTTCTTAAGGAATTAAATAAAATCGACGGACTCTCGCGAATCCGATTTACCACCTCACATCCCAAAGACCTCTGTGAAGAATTAATCGCCTGTTTTGCAGATCAACCAAAACTTTGCCCCCATATTCATCTCCCGTTGCAATCAGGCTCTGACCGGATTTTAAAAATGATGAACCGGGGTTATACCCGAGAAGACTATCTTTTAAAAATTAAGAGACTAAGGGCCGTTTGTCCGGAGATTGCTATTACGACCGACCTTATCGTCGGCTTTCCCGGAGAAACCGAAAAAGATCTTCAAGCGACACTGGATATGGTAACCGAAATCGAATATGATGAATTCTTTTCGTTTAAATATTCTGATCGTCCAAAAACCCAAGCTTCACAATACCCGGATAAATTACCGGAAGAAGAAAAGGCTCGTCGGCTTTCTATCCTTCAGGAGAAGCAAAAGTCCATTACCCTTAAAAAAAATCGAACCCTGGTCGGCAAAACTATAGCAGTGCTGGTTGAGGGAGAAAGCAAAAAAAACCCTCTCCACGTGAGCGGCCGGAGCGAGACTAATAAGGTGGTCAATTTTGAAGGACCATTGGGTTTACAAGGTAAAATTGTCTTGGTAAAAATTTTAACCGCTCACCCTCATTCATTGTTTGGTTGCTTAAGTTAATAAGTTTACGGCATTATTCCAAAGGAGGTCATGATGTTCATTGAAATGAAAGTTGCCGGTATCACGATGGATCCGTTCAGCAATACTCCCATTGTCATTCTCAAAGATGTTCAGGGTAAAACCGCCTTACCAATCTGGATCGGCATCTTAGAGGCAAGCGCTATCGCCACTGAATTAGGTGACGTTAAACCTCCCCGACCCATGACTCATGACCTTATAAAAAATATCCTTGAAAACTTGAATGCCAAGGTGATAAAAATCGAGGTAACCGATTTAAAGGACAACACTTTTTTTGCCACTATTTACCTCTCCATGGTTGACAAAAGCTTTAGTATTGACGCGCGTCCGAGTGATGCTATTGCCCTCGCTTTACGAACAAATTCACCGATCTACGTCAATCAGAAAGTGGTCGAAGATTCTCGGGCAGTCAATTTGGGTAAAGAAGAAAAGTTACTCAACGAAGCTGCCAATGAAGAACAAAAGTGGCGGGAGATTTTAGAAAATTTATCCCCGGATGATTTCGGCAAATACAAGATGTGATGATATTTTTTTTGAAAGCAACCGATCATGATTGATTTACACACGCATTCTCTTTTTAGCGATGGGGTTTTGATCCCCGCGGAGCTGGTTCAGCGGGCCAAGGCCAAAGGCTATGAGGCACTCGCAATCACTGACCACGCGGATCGATCCAACCTCGATTGGATCATTTCCCGAATAGTCCGTTTTTGTGAAGATTTTAAAAAGAAAAACGATTTTCAGGTGGTCCCGGGAATTGAGCTTACTCATGTTGCGCCTGAGACAATCTTTCCCCTTACTCAGGAGGCGAGAAAGTTAGGAGCTAAACTGGTCGTGGTCCACGGTGAAACCATTGTGGAACCAGTGCAGCCAGGAACCAACCGGGCAGCTTTGGAAGCAGGAGTGGACATATTGGCACATCCAGGACTGATTTCCAAAACCGAAGTTTTATTAGCCAAGGAGAAAGGAATTTTGCTGGAGATTTCGTCCCGGAAAGGCCACTGCCTGACCAATGGCCATGTTGCCAAACTTGCCAGAGATGTTGGCGCCCTCCTCATTCTCAATACCGATGCCCATGCCCCGGAAGACCTCATTGATCCCACCCAAGCCCTTCGCGTGGTTTTGGGCGCGGGACTTAGCGAGGCGGATTGGGAGAAAATGAAAAACAACACGCGGAATCTTTTGGGGAAAATTTTTAGCAAAAAATGATACCCCACCTTTAAAAAACATCGGACCGTCTTCCGCAAACATGAGATAACGTCATTAAGCATATTCATCATGACAATTCATCACCACCACCATCAGGGGGAAAATAATCAGGCTTTAGAGCTCCACAACCCTTCGCATCGGCACCATCAAAACAAAAACTTCCTCATCATCGTCCTGACGCTCACCGCTATCTTTTTCCTGGTGGAATTTTTCGGTGGTTTATGGACCAAGAGCTTAGCCCTTTTATCTGACGCCGGGCATATGCTTTCCGATATTGCTGCTCTCGGGTTAGCGCTTTTTGCTCTTTGGGCCTCCGGTAAACCGGCGCATGCGAAAAAAACCTTTGGTTACTATCGGGCTGAAGTCCTTGCGGCTTTCATAAACGGAGCAGCCCTGGTGGTAATCGCCCTCATTATCTTTCATGAAGCGTATGAACGAATGCGGGTCCCGGTAAACGTAAAAAGCATCCCCCTGTTAGTGATTGCCTCTGCCGGTCTGATGATAAACCTTATCGGAGCATATATTCTTTCCAGGGGAGGAAAAGAAAATATTAATATCCGGGGAGCCTTTATTCATGTGCTTGGTGATGCGCTCGGTTCCCTGGGGGCAATAAGCGCCGGTCTGGTTATCTGGCTCAAAGGCTGGATGTGGTTCGACCCTTTGGTGAGTTTTTTTATCGGAGGCATCATCATCTATAGCGCGTGGCGTCTTTTGTGGGATACCGTCCACATTTTAATGCAGGGAGTTCCCGGACATATTGATCTCGAAGAAATAAAAAAATCGATGGTGCACGTTGAGGGAGTAAAATCAATCTGCGACCTTCATGTCTGGACTTTAACCTCACATGTGGAAATGCTCAGTGCTCATGTGGTTGTGGAAAATGTCCTCCAGAGCATGGTGATTTTAAAAAAACTCCAGAAGACCCTGCAGGAATGTTATGGAATAGAACACGTTACCATCCAGATCGAGGATGATTCCATCGGAACCTGTAATTATTTCGTTTAAAACCTCAGGTTTTTTACGTAAAAAGTATTTTCCTGTCCCTTGAGGATTTAATCTATTACTCCGGCAATTAAACAGCACAATATGTCATTCCCGCGAAAGCGGGAATCTATAAGTAATAATTCTGGATTCCGGGTCAAGCCCGGAATGACACCGAAGGATCATGGAGATATTTATTTGCCGAGGTAATACTCCGTTAGCAAAGCCCGGCTTTCCCGGTTAGATGTCAAATATCGAACGGGGTGAAGAAGCACGGGGTAAAATTAAAAATTCTTACATTTTTTTTGAAACGGGATAAATACACCGTGTGAAAGCTTTCTATCGGGGTTTGCTCGAATAATTCTTTTTAATTTTTTCGTTTATGATACGCCACGTTCTCTTGTGGTCTCTTTTTTCCCAAAATAATTATCTTGCCAGAAAAAGGGAATGAGTTTAAAGTGCTAAAATATTATTTCATGGTGTTCTTGGGATGAAATTTTTAACCTCTGTTCTAAGACTGTCTCACAATTCAAAATAGGGGGGTAGCCGCAGCCTTTAGGCTGCGTAACCCATTGATCCGAGAAACGCAAGCTAAAGCTTGCGGCTACCAAAATACGTATTATGACACAGTCTCTCTGTCGAAAGGGTTTATCACGTAAACGTAGATCACGTATTGTAAGTAAACCCCGTTAGAAGGGAGCTTTCATACGGGCATTTACCCCGTGTGAAAAAGTGTAAGAGTCTTTAATTTACCCCGTGCTTCCGCACGAGACTTTTCTAACGGGGTAAAAAGAAAATTTGGTAACGTATGTAAAAAGCACCATGAAATTGCCTTTTGTTTTCTGGAGAGATGACCGAGCTGGCCGAAGGTGCACGACTGGAAATCGTGTGTACTCCCAAAAGGTGTACCGAGGGTTCGAATCCCTCTCTCTCCGCCATGTTTGCGATAGCCGGGTCCTGCGCAACGAAATATTACGAACCCCGTCAGATCCGGAAGGAAGCAGCGGTAGTAAATCATTTCGTGTGCCGCAGGGAAACCTGGCTATCGTTAAAAAAATAGGAGACAGGATTCAGGAGTCAGTAGTCAGAAGAGAAAATACCGTTAATCCTTTTTTAAACGAAATTATTCTGACTTCTGAATTCTGTCTTCTGACTCCTGACCATTAACTTCTCATAACTCCAAATGTCTTACTTAGTACTAGCCCGAAAGTGGAGGCCCCAAAGATTCGAAGAGGTTGTGGGGCAGCAACCAATTATCCAGACCTTGCAGAATGCCATTCGAAGCAAGCGGGTGGCACATGCTTTCCTTTTTGCCGGCCCCCGCGGAGTTGGCAAAACCTCCGTTGCCCGAATATTGGCTAAAGCCCTTAATTGCGTCAATGGCCCTACCCCTACCCCCTGCAATCAATGCGACGCTTGCATAGAAATCACCAAAACAATAGCGCCTGATGTTTTTGAAATTGACGGAGCCTCCAATACCGGCGTGGATCATGTAAGAGATCTGCAGGAAACCATAAAATACCTTCCTCAGAAATATCGCTATAAAGTTTATATTGTTGATGAAGTTCACATGCTCTCTACCCCGGCCTTTAATGCTTTTTTAAAGACCCTGGAGGAGCCTCCCGCGCACGTTATTTTCATTTTTGCCACCACTGAACCCCACAAAATAATCGAAACGGTTATTGATCGGTGTCAGCGGTATGACTTTAAAAAAATCCCCTCACTCCTTATCTTTGAAAAATTACAGGCATTAGCCAAGGATGAAGAAATAACCATAAGCCCCAACGCCCTCCAGCTTATTTCCCGGGAGGCAGACGGCAGTCTCCGGGATGCCCAAAGTTTGTTGGACCAAGTTATTACCTATGCAGGAAAGACCGTTACCGACGAACATGTCGCTGATATTTTGGGAATCGTTGACACCAAAGTCTTAGGTGAAATTTCAAATGCGGTGTTCACCCAAGACTTAAAAAAATGTCTGGAAATCATCGAACATGTTTTTACCTACGGCATTGATGTCCGCCAATTTTATCGGGGGCTTTTAGAACATTTCCGAAATTTAATGGTGGCTAAAATAAGCACGAATCCTCAGCTCTTCCCTGACCTTTCTCCAAAAGAAATCGAAGAGTTAACCAACCCGATTCGGAAAGTGAGTCTGGAAAAACTTCAACTGATTCTAAAAAGCCTGATCGAAAGTGAAGGATATATTTATCGAGCGCCCTTGCCTCAAGTCATTTTAGAGGCCATCATCCTTCGGTTAGCTACCATTCCCCCCGTTGCCTCATTAAAAGGAATCCTGGAACGGTTGGGTAAACTCCAGGAAAAGCTTGGGAATAGTAGTGGTTTATTGGCTCAGACTCCTCCCCTCACATCACCCGTATCAGCTTCGGAAACCCAAAAACAAACTTTTTCCCAAACCTCAACTGAGGAAACCGCCCCCTCTTCTTCCTCTGATCCGGATGACAACGCACGCGGATGCGATATGTCTTTAGAGAAAAACTGGAAAGAGTTCCTAACATTTATCCGCACGAAAAAACCGCCCCTGGCTTCGTTCCTTGAACATGGCGCACTGGTCCGTCTGGCTCCAGGCTCCATCGAAATCGGATTTCCAAAAAACTCTTTTTTCCTGGAACGCATCCAGGAACAAACCAAAAAACAGGAACTGATACAAATCAGTGAGGAATTTTTTGGAGAAAACAAAAAAGTTACTATTCATGCCCTGACAACACCAAGTGAAGAAAAGAAACATGTGCATCTACCCCTTGCCCAAAAAAATGAAAAAATCAGGAAAGAAGCTAAGAATAATCCTTTAGTGAAGGAAGCACTCACAATTTTTGAAGGAAGTATTATTGAAATAAAGGTTACCTAACTTGAGCGATTTTCATTACAAAACCAGTAGGACAGGCGTCTCGCCTGTCCTGAAGGGTGAAATGACCGAACAGCCGGGACGGCTGTCCTACCGTGGTTTGGACGCCTTAGCAAACAAGAATCGCTCAATTTAGGGGTTAAATAATTACGTAAAGGAGGTAAGCGCGTGGTTAAGGGAATTGGTGAATTTGTCAGACAAGCCCAAAAACTTCAGTCTCAGATGGCCAAGGTCCAGGAAGAAATGGCCGCAAAAACAGTTGAAGGCTCTGCGGGCGGAGGCATGGTCACGGTTATTGCCAATGGCAAGCAAGAGGTTATGAGCATTAAAATTGATCCTGAGGTGGTTGACCCCAATGACATTGAAATGTTACAAGATTTAGTAGTAGCAGCTGCTAATGACGCTCTTAAAAAAGCCCAAGAAATGGTGACGAGCGAAATGAGCAAGCTTACGGGTGGACTGAATCTTAACCTTCCAGGACTTTTTTAATTTACCCCGTTAGAAAAGCCCCTTGCGGAAGCACGGGGTAATATTAAAGATTCTTACACTTTTTCACACGGGGTAAATGCCCCATGTGAAAGCCTTCTAACGGGGTTTATTTTCGCTAACGTTATTTAATTCCTGAGGAAAAACATGATCGCGGAGGCTTTAAACCGCTTAGTGCGAGAGCTAACCAAACTTCCCAGCATCGGAGAAAAGACCGCTCTGAGAATGGCTTTCCACATCATTGCATTACCACGACACGAAGCCCAGTCTTTAGCCCAAAGCATTCTTGAGGTAAAGGACAAGGTAACGCTTTGTTCGATTTGTTTTAATCTAACCGACTGCAATCCTTGTCTTATTTGTCAAAGCGAGCGCGGAAACTCCGACACGATGTGTGTTGTTGAAACCCCAGCGCATCTCGCGGCGTTTGAACGAACCGGACAATTCAAGGGGACCTACCATGTTCTCCATGGAGTCATCTCGCCTTTGCGCAATACCCTTCCCGACGATCTAAAAATAAAAGAGCTTCTTAATCGCCTCCAACATAATAATATTAAAGAAGTAATTTTGGCAACTAACCCAACCAGAGAAGGTGAAGCCACCGCCCTGTATTTATCCAATTTAATCAAACCTTTCTCCCTAAAAGTTACGCGGATTGGCCAAGGAATTCCTCGGGGCGGAGAAATCGAATACCTTGATGAAGCAACCTTAAAATCTTCTCTCGAGGGCCGGAGAGAACTTTAGCTCTTGCCTTAAAATTTTTTTAAGAAATTCTTGACAAATAATAAAAAAATACGTTATTAAAAATTCCTTTCATGACAATTATTTTAGGAGCTTGAAATATGATTGAAATTCGGTTACATGGCCGAGGCGGACAAGGAGCGGTAACCTCCGCGGAATTATTAGCATTGGCGGCTATAAGTCAGGGAAAATATGCTCAGGCTTTCCCCAGTTTTGGACCCGAGAGACGAGGCGCACCGGTAGTAGCCTTTTGCCGCATTGATGATAAACCAATTCGAATCCGGGCTAATATTTATAAACCAGACTTAGTCTTGGTTCTCGACCCCTCTATCCTCAGACTCGTCAATGTGACCGCCGGGTTAAAGGAGGATGGGATTTTGGTGGCAAACACAAAATACTCCGGAGAGGAAATCAGAAAAGAACTCGGGATAAAACATGCTCTCGCCACCGTAAATGCCAGTAAAATCGCGATGGAAGAACTGGGCCTCCCGATAGCGAACACCACCATGCTCGGTTCTTTACTGAGAGCAAAAGAAGTAGTACCTCTGGAGACACTCATTGATCCCTTTAAAAAAAGATTTGGCCGGATTGCGGAAAAAAATATCAAAGCTTGTAAGAGAGCTTTCAAAGAGACTTCAGTAATAAAGAAAGAAGGAGAAAAACCTTGATAAAGTCAGAAGAAGAGCTTACGTGGAAAGACCTGGAGGTTGGCTGCGTAGTAAGTGATGCCGGTAATGCCCGACAGTATAAAACCGGAGACTGGCGATCACTGCGGCCGATTTGCGATAAAACGAAATGCATTAAATGCGGAGTTTGTTATATTTTTTGTCCGGATATGGCTATCCGCAAAACTGATGAGGGGTATTTTGAAGCTGACCTCTACTATTGCAAAGGGTGCGGAATTTGTGCCCAGGAATGTATCACGAGCTGTATAACCATGGTAGAGGAGGAAGAATAATGGGCGAGCGAGTTGGAATCGAAGTATCTTTAGCAGCATCTGAGGCAATCAAAATGGCCAATGTGGATGTGGTTGCCGCCTATCCTATCACACCCCAGACCCATATTGTGGAACACCTTTCTCAGCTGGTAGCTGACGGCGAGCTTGATGCGGAATTTATTCCCGTGGAATCCGAACATTCCGCCATGAGCGTGTGTTGCGGATCATCCGCAGTAGGAGCAAGAACTTTTACGTGCACCAGTTCCCAGGGCTTGGCGTTAATGAATGAGATTGTTTTTATCGCCGCCTCCTTGCGCCTTCCCATTGTCATGCTTTTAGCCAACCGTTCTCTTTCCGGCCCCCTCAGTATCTGGAACGATCACAGTGATGTGATGTCAATTCGTGACTGCGGCTGGATTCAGGTGTTTGCGGAAAATGGCCAGGAGGTTTTTGACCATGTCTTATTTGCTTTTCGGGTAGCTGAGGATGCAAAGGTATCTCTTCCGGTTATCGTTAACATCGATGGTTTTGTTCTCACCCACATGATCGAGCCCCTGGAATTTTGGGATGAAGATACCGTGAAAAAATACCTCCCGGATTTCAAACCGGTCAATCAACTCCACCCCGACAAACCCATAACCATGGGAGCTTTTGGGATGCCGATTATTTTTACGGAGGCGAAAAAAGCTCAAGATGAGGCCCTTATTAAATCTAAGACCGAAATCCTTAAGGCCTGGAAGGAGCTGGGTGATCTCGTAGGAAGATATTATCAGCCAGTGGAAACCAACCACCTTGAAGGAGCAGACACCGTTTTCTTAACCATGGGAAGTATCGGGGAAACGGTTTCTCTGGCGGTTAATGAACTTCGATCCCGGGGAAAAGCCGTTGGTCAAGTTAAATTGAGACTCTGGCGGCCATTTCCCTTTGAAGAATTGCGGGAAGCAGTTAAAGGAGTTAAGCGGATCATTGTAATTGATCGGGCTATTTCTTTCGGTGGACCAGGAGGCCCCGTAGCAAGCGAAATACGCGCTGCTCTGTACAAAGAACGCACCATGCCTGCCATCACGAATTTCATTTGCGGATTAGCAGGACGCGATGTAACTCCCGACGACTATATTAAAATGTACGAAAAAACCGAAAAAATGACCAAAAAGAAAGTACGAGAAGAAGACTATATCATTTATGGCGTGAGGGAATAATGGAACCATTAAATGTTTATGCCAGCCGGCTTATAACCAAAAAAGAATACTTCACTCCCGGCCATCGAGCCTGTCAGGGGTGTGCCGAGGCATTGGCCGTACGGCTGGTGGCTAAGGCTTTGGGTAAAAATGTTGTGGTTGCCAGCGCTACCGGCTGTATGGAAATCGTTTCATCCCCCTTGCCGTTCACCAACTGGGAAGTACCGTGGATCCATGTGGCCTTTGAAAACGCAGCGGCGGTAGCCAGCGGCGCTGAGGCAGGAACCAAAGCGCTTATCCGGAAAGGGAAGCTCACGGATAAAGGCACCGTATTTCTCGGCATGGGTGGCGATGGAGCAACCAGCGACATTGGACTTCAGGCTCTATCCGGCGCTTTTGAACGGGGGCATAATTTTCTCTATGTCTGTTACGATAATGAAGCGTACATGAATACCGGCATCCAGCGGTCATCCGCGACTCCCTTTGGGGCCGCAACCACAACCTCTCCAGCCGGAAAGTTAACGTCCGGTCAAATCACGTGGAAAAAAAACATGCCGGAGATTGCGGTTGCCCATAACATCCCGTATGTGGCCACAGCGTGTTCCAGCTACCCGTTTGATCTGATCAAAAAGGTGGAAAAAGCCGCCCGGATTCAAGGTCCCGCGTATGTCCATATCCTTTCGATTTGTCCCACCGGATGGCGTCTTCCGCCGGATAAAGCGATCTGGATTGGCCGGCTGGCAGTTGAAACCGGGGTATTTCCCCTGTATGAAGTGGAACACGGAAAATACCGGCTCACTCTGGATGTGGGAGAACTGAGACCGGTAAAAGAGTATTTAAAACCCCAAGGACGATTCCGCCATTTGACTGATGAACTGGTTGAGGATATTCAGAAAAGAGTAAGGGAAGAATATAATAAACTCAAAATAAAAACGACGCTCTAAGATAAGGGATGGGGCGCCCGGAAAATCCGGCTTTTCCTCCCGTCGTTCACATTCCACGTAAAGAAATTTTTTTTAAGGAAACAGCATGGAAACAGATGTAAAAGAAATCATTAAGCGGTATGGCGAGGATAAAAGCTTCTTAGTTCCTATCCTCCAAGATGTGCAAAAACGTTTTAACTACCTCCCCAAGGAAGCGATTCAGAGCGTTAGCAAATTACTAGAGGTTCCTCTGAGCCAAATCTACCATGTGGCAACCTTCTATAAAGCCTTTAGCTTGCTCCCCCGGGGAAAACATCAGTTTCAGTTATGCCTGGGAACTGCCTGTCACGTGCGTAATGCACCCCTGCTGGGTGAACATATTGAACGCACCTTGGGGATCAAGCCAGGTGAAACCACCGCGGATTTGGAATTTACCTTTGAGACCGTCAACTGTTTAGGTGCGTGCGCCCTAGGACCAATTTTGGTGGTGGATGAAGAGTACCATGGCCAGATGACGATATCTAAAGCTAACAAAATTCTTAAGAAACTGGGGAAAAAGGTAGAAAGTGATGATGAATAAAATTAAATCACCTGATGAGCTTTTGAAACTGCAGGAAACGATCCGGGCAAGCCGTGACCCGAATAAGCCCTGCGTAACTATCTGTGCCGGCACCGGCTGTTTAGCGTATGGCACGCAAAAACTGATTGATAATTTTAAAGCCGAGATTGAAAAAAGAAACTTAACCGGCACAGTCGATGTCCGCACCAGCGGCTGCCATGGGTTTTGCGAACGAGGTCCTCTAGTGGTGGTAAACCCCAAGGGAATTTTTTACCAGCGGGTTAAAATTGATGACGCCTCGGAGATTATCGAGAAAACCGTTTTAAACGGAGAACTGATCGATAGGCTCTTGTACACTGATGCCCAGACCGGAGCAAAGGTTACCTACGAGCACGAGGTGCCTTTTTATAAAAAACAGATGCGCATCGTCTTTGGCATGAATGGTCAAATTGACCCGAAGAGTCTGGAAGATTACCTGGCGATCGGTGGCTATAGTGCCTTGGCAAAAGTCTTACGCGGGATGCAACCGGAAGCAGTAATCCAAGAAGTAATCAAGGCGAACTTGCGCGGCCGGGGCGGCGGTGGATTCCCCACCGGCTGGAAGTGGGATGCTACCCGCAAGGCCAACGATAATCCCAAATACGTGATTTGTAATGCTGACGAAGGTGATCCGGGTGCGTATATGGACCGGAGTCTGTTGGAAGGAAACCCCCACGCGGTTTTGGAAGGAATGATAATTGGCGCCTACGCCATTGGCTCCACTGAGGGCTATATTTATGTGCGCAACGAATATCCCCTGGCAGTAATGAATATCACCATTGCAATCGAAAAAGCCCGAGAGCTCGGAATAATAGGGAAAAACATCCTTGGCACCGGTTTTAATTTTGACATCAAAATCAACCGGGGAGGAGGAGCTTTTGTCTGTGGTGAATCCTCTGCT
>DATEXU010000104.1:0-6086 GCA_035256645.1 Thermodesulfobacteriota bacterium
GGAAGCAATACATGATTGGGCTCATCGCTCCGATATCAAGGACGTGGGTTCCCATCCAGACTAAGTGGCTCTGGATCCTGGTCAATTCCGCCATAATGACCCGAATAACTTGTGACCGCTCCGGCACCTGGAGTCCCAAAAGCCTTTCCACTGCCAGTGCGTACCCGAGATTGTTCACCATGGGACTGAGGTAATCTAATCGGTCGGTTAAGGGTATAACTTGATGGTAGGTTTTATTTTCGGCAAGTTTCTCAATGCCCCGATGGAGGTGTCCCAGGTGGGGGGTTACCTTCAGAATCACTTCGCCGTCAAGCTCCAGGTCAACCCTCAACACCCCGTGAGTGCTTGGGTGCTGGGGACCCATGTGCAGAGTCATGGTTTCCGTACGCAGGTGTGGGTTTAATCGCGCTTCCGCCACTGCACTCCTCCTTCGTGTCCGGCGACTATCTCCGCCTTGCCCAGTAAAGGATAATCCTTCCGGAGCGGAAACCCATCAAATTCCTCAATCGTCAGCAGCCGCATTAAATCAGGATGCCCCTCGAATTCAATCCCAAACATCTCATGGCATTCCCGTTCCGGCCAGTCGGCAGCTCGCCAGATACCAGTCATCGTAGGAACACTTTCATTTTCACCCACCTCGGTTTTCACCCGAAGCCGTTGATGCGTTCGGGTGGAATAAAGCTGATAGACTAACTCAAACCGCTTATCCCTTTTCCCTTGGTAGTCCACCCCACCGAAGTCGGAAAGAAGATCAAAGCTGAGATCCTTATCTTCCTTGAGAAAGCGGCACACTCTCTTCACATCGTCCTTATCCACGATGATCCCGGTCTCCCCGCAAGCCATGATAATTTTCTTAACCACTCCGGGAAAAGCTTGTTCGAGTTTGTTGATCGCAGGGTGTTCCTTGGTCATAGTCATATTTCGATTACGTCCGGTCCGAAAATTTTTCGTGTTTAATCTTATTCTGAATCTGAATGATCGCGTGAATCAGCCCCTCGGGTTTAGGAGGACAGCCGGGCACATAAACATCTACCGGGATAATC
Organism: Thermodesulfobacteriota bacterium; assembly: GCA_035256645.1. Classification (GTDB taxonomy): domain Bacteria; phylum Desulfobacterota; class WTBG01; order JAGOGO01; family JAGOGO01. The sequence continues at coordinate 1,044 of DATEXU010000104.1, forward strand.
CGGTCAACGCCTTGCAGTACCGCATAAGAATTAAAGATACCTCCGGTAGCCGCGCAAGCGCCCATGGCGATCACCCATTTAGGTTCAGCCATCTGTTCGTAAATTCTGCGCACAACCGAAGCCATCTTGTTGCTAACCGTTCCGGCGACAATCATCAAATCCGCTTGCCGGGGTGAGGCCCGAAACACCTCCGCGCCAAACCGTGCTAAGTCATACCGGGGCATACAAGTAGTCATCATCTCAATCGCGCAGCAGGCCAAACCAAACGTGGCCGGCCATAAGGAAGACCTGCGTCCCCAGTTTACCAACGACTCTAATGTCGTGGTGATGATATTTTCTCCCAAGTGGCTTTCTAATCCCATTCAAAAGCCCCTTTCTTCCAAACATAGATAAACCCGACCAGCAGAAGAAGGATAAAAACCCCCATCTCCACCAGTCCAAATACGCCGAGCCTCCGATAAATCACTGCCCAGGGGTAAAGATATAATGCCTCAATATCAAAGAGAATAAAAATCATGGTGGTAATATAAAACTTGATCGAAAACCGTTGCCTGGCAGTGCCAACCGGATCAATACCGCATTCGTACGGCATGAGCTTTGTTTCGCTCTTCTTTTTTTGTCCCAAAATGGCGGAAAGAAGGAGGGTTACTCCAGCAAAACCAAAAACAATGACCATGAGAATTAAAATTTGTGCGTATTCTTTAAGCATGGTTTGTGTTACTGAAGTAAAAAAAGAGGGGAATCTTGCTATGCTTCCCCAAAAGAAGTTATAAAAAAAACCATTAAATGAATGGTCATTCACCGGATAAAGTTTTCTTAAAATACTAAATTTAAATTTCCACTGTCAAGGGATTTTTTTTATTTTGTAGTTTCTTTAATAAACCATAAAAAAACTCATTTATATTTAGAAAAATTATGTACTCCGTAGTATAATCCCCCCTGAAAATTTGAAATGTTGCGCAAGATCCGGCATTGGGACGGAATAAGGAAATCTGGTCTTTCCGTTCACCCACGGTGTGAACAATCTGGGAAGAATGAAAACCCTTTAAACAGCAATGGCTAAAAAGCTTCTGCCAAGGGGAAGTCACTTCACTTCACTTCACTTCACTTCACTTCATTTCACTTCGCATCGCCTCAAAAATGGATCGATGCAACGAATCGTGCTCTTAAAATTTCTTTTGCTTAATATGCCAAAAAAAACAATATTAAACAAAATCACCCGTCCTTGCTTTCCGGTAGAGAGGTCGGATTTGGTGTCTGTAGCGAGAAAAGGTTAGCTATAATAGCCGGACCGGGTTTATTGATTGGCCGTGGTTGGTAAGGGATTGACATAAAAAGAGAAGTCAATATTAAGAAAAATGAAACTGACCCATCGCCGAATCGCCAGGGATAATGGCGGTAGGCCTTTTTTGTTTTGGGATATCGCCCAATCGGTTCAATCTAAGATTTTGATAGGGTGTCATACTGCAAAAATGCAATGTTTTGGTTTTTATACGGATCACTATAAACATTGTGAGGCATAAAACTTGACATTATATGCATACAATGCTATTTATATGCATAAGGAGGTGAATTATGAGAACGACACTTGATATACCAGAAGACTTAATTAATGAGGCTATGAAAGCTATTCATACTAATACAAAAACCAAGGTAATTGTTACCGCTTTAGAGGGATTGATCAGAAAATCAAAGATTTCCGGTTTGAAAAAATTTAAAGGAAAGGTGGATTTGCACATGGATCTGGACGTCATTAGGAAGCGTCAATGCCGGTAATAGTCGATACTTCTGTATGGATTGAATATTTCAGGAGCGGGAATAATTCTAAAAAACTTGATTTTCTGATTGATGAAGACCTTCTTGTTATTAATGATCTTATCGTTGCAGAATTAGTCCCGTTTTTAAAAGTTCAAAACCAAACAAATATTATAAAATTACTATTTAATATTAAAAAGTTAGATATAACCCTCAACTGGGATCAAATTATTGAGTTCCAATTCAGGTGTTTAAAAAATGGATTAAATGGGATCGGCATTCCTGATTTAATCATTGCCCAAAACGCGAAACAAAATCGCTGTGAGATTTATTCGTTTGATAACCATTTTAGACTCATGAAAGACATTCTTAACCTCCAGCTACTTGATGAAAAATAGATTGCGCCGAACCTCAGCTTGGAGAAGGATGCTCATTTCGCTTCGCTTCATTCGCACCTTTCAAGCCAGCCGTTAGCATAGTCCTGAAAATAAAATTCGAGGTCCCTAACACCTTAACAGTACCACCCTTTCCGCGGACAACCTAAAACAAACCCTTCAAATCCCAATGCAATAACCCCCGATAATGTGAGCTATCCCCTTAAACCGAAGCCAGGGTGAGATCGGGACTTCCAGGTTTAATATAATATTCCTCATCATCGTCATTGAGCACAATCTTACAGCAAGGGAGGAAATCAGAAAGATTGACGAATGGATGGACACCTGTATTGTACGTAGATTATCAAAAGGGAATGTGAACCTTATAACTTCTTAAAAATTCTCGTGCCTCTTTCATGATTCGAACATGCGGTCCTATGTTTTCCCTCTCCTCTCCGAACAACACTCCATCGTCGCCAAACTCGACTCACTTTCTGCCAAAACCAAAAAGCTCGAAGCTATCTACCAGCAAAAACTGGCCGACTTGAAAGAATTAAAAAAATCGGTTTTGAACAAGGCCTTCAGCGGAGAGTTATGAAACCGTTAATTGTAGTCATTTTATCGTTAAATTAACGGACATTTGACAAATAACCGTTAACCAAGTATATTTCCCCCATGGCAACAACAAATTCTATAAAAAACAATATTAAAGTTCTCAAAACGGAATACGATCAGCTTCGTAAGGGCAAAGAGTCATTGCTTAAGATTATTGATGAATCCGAGCTTTCGGAAAGCGTTTTCAATTCAAATGCAATCGAGAATTCTACCCTTACGCTCAAAGAGACCGAGCGCATTCTGCTTGAGCTTGAAGTTTCCCGGAATGTTTCGGTACGGGAAGTTTTTGAAGCAAAAAATCTCGCGCGGGTGATGGAATACAGCAGAAGCAAAGCCGGCGAAGCGGAGCTTTCCATAGACATGATTCTGTTTCTGCACAAAATGCTCATAGGAAATATCAATGACGCTATTGCGGGGCGCTTCCGCACAACGGGCGAATATGTTCGCGTGGGAACTCATATAGCTCCGGCGCCGGAACATGTGGAGAGAATGATGGAAGCGATTCTGCTGGAATTTTCCGCGGATCATATTAATTACTTTGCCGACAAGATCGCAAAATTCCACCTGGATTTCGAAACAATCCATCCGTTTTGCGACGGTAACGGAAGAATGGGGCGCGTGATCGTCAATTATCAGCTTATGCGATTTGGTTTTCCAAACATTATCATACGAGACAAAGAGAAACAGATTTATTATAAATCATTCGGTGAATACCACGATTCAAAAAATGCAAAGACCATGGGGAAAATTATCACGCTGGCTTTGACGGAATCGCTTCATAAAAGAATTGCCTATCTTCACGGCGATGAGATAACCCCGCTTGCAGATTTCGCAAAAGTACATAAAAAATCAATTCACGCGCTTCTTAACGCTGCCCGCAGACAGACTGTTCCGGCTTTCCGTGAAAAAGGCGTTTGGAAAATTGGAAATTATAAACCATGAATGATGAGAATAAATTAGGCCAAATCGCTGAATAAAAAAGGCGATAGGTCTTTTTTGTTTTTAAATCCCCTCTGAGAGACTGTCTGACAACTGTCATCCCGAACTTGTTTCGGGATCTATTGGGTACGTAACATAGTGAAACTACGAGATTCTGAAACGAGTTCAGAATGACAAAAGGCGATTCAAGGGGGTTATCGGACAGCCTCCTGACTCCCCTTTAAAAAAGGGGAGAACCTGTTATTCATCCCCCTTTTCTAAAGGGGGATTGAGGAGGATTGTATTGGTGTTTTATATGGATTGTATAACGCGTTTGGGATATTATACGGATCAATATAAATATTGTTGGGCGCCCTGGGTAAGAACAAAAAATAACTGAAGTGCGAGGGCAAAATGCCACCACCGAACAATGCACCAGATCTTTTTCAGGGAGCGGAACTGATAATTCAGCCTGCAGGCCAGTATGTTCCGTCACAGGTTCTCATTCAGTTGCTAGTCACTCTGCGCGTAACTGCTATGACTGGCCTGCAGGAACAGGCGCTCAAGCAAGCCAACAGGTAATTAGACAGCTTGAGCAAACAGTCGGGAACCGCCTTGCAAGTCTGAATGTGGCAGCCGCGCATGCAATTGTGGTTGATGTCTCGCAATGGGCTGGTAACAACGCTAACTCACATGCTCAAATTGTTGGCGCTACATATGCCCAACAGGCAGTAATGCAGGCGTCAATCAACAACCTTATCACGCCTGGCCGAGAAGGCTATGGTATCAATGCGTTGTGTGAGCTTCCAGGAATAAGTCTAGTTATCGCATCAAAAATCTTTAGATTCTGTGCGCCGCAGGTTGGAGCGGCCGTAGATAGGCACGCCTCCTACTTCTTTAATTCTCTGCCAGTAGCAGGGCGTGGAATGTCAACCAACTTTATTCGAGAGTGGTCCAATGGTCGCCATACCAGTTCGAGGCTGGCAATCTATACACCCAAAAACTACGGACTCAATCATGCACAATATCTCGAAATCTATCTGCCCCTATTGGCAAATATGGCTTACGCAATGGATATCTTGCAAGCTCAATACATCTGCGCTTCGACCAAACAGGCAAAAAATTTGACCCCTGCGGATATCGAAATGGCTGCATATTACTGGTGGGCTTGTAATGGTTCGAGGTAGTGTCGCCCAACAAAGCACTCCCCCGGACGCGGCAAAGCCGCGCCGCTGATGCCTAACATTAGCGTCATCCGAAAAATAAAATAGGGTTTTAGAAACCCTAAGAACACCAACCCTGCGCACAACCTAAAACAAACCCTGCAAATCTCAATGCAATAACCCCCGATAATGTGAGCTATCCGCTTAAACCGAAGCAT
>DATEXU010000105.1:0-21603 GCA_035256645.1 Thermodesulfobacteriota bacterium
GGCGTAAGGTAAAAGGGGGGGGATAAAAAAACCCCTTACATTTTTTTAAAAAAAGACCAATTAATTCGGCACTATATGACATGAATTTTGACATTAAAAAATGATTATTGTCAGTTGATCGTATGTTTTTTGTCAGAAACTTTAATCTTTTCTGCAAATGATTCTTAATCTTTACCCCGTTAGAAAGGCCCCGTGTGAAAGCCTTCTAACGGGGTTGACGTGCTCCTCATAAAAGTATGCGAATTATTTCCCGGACGGGACATCAAAAAGAAAAATAATAAAATTGTTAGGTTATTTATTGCTCACTGATTTTATGATAATTATCATTTAAAAAACAGGATTTGTAAACGGTGTTTTCCCCTCTTCTGTTCATTATCTAAACAGGAGAAATTCGAAGAGCGCTTATTTTTTTCTCTGTTAAATTTTGTTTAAATTTAATAAGTTATTTGTTTAAGAATTTTTTGGTTTCCATTTTTTGCCTTGATCTTATATCCTTCAATAACCCCGTCTATGAAGCTGTGTCACGATTCAAAAACAGGGGTAGCCGCAGCCTTCAGGCTCTGCGTAACATATTGAAATCACATACCCGAGAAGCGCAAGCTAAAGCTTGCGGCTACCAAAATATGTATTACGACACAGTCTCTATCTATTGCATGAGGGACAAAAATTAATTTTTAAAACTGTGAAAAATAAATGTGGTTTAATCGGCTACGCAGTTTAGGAATTTTAGGCATAAACCAAAGAAATGCCGACTATACTCTTGTGGTCAATCAAAGAAAATTTTATCCTCTGGTTGACGATAAATTTCTTACCAAACGGCTTGCGATTCAAAATGGAATAAAAGTCCCTCAACTCTATGGGGTGATCAACTACCATCACCAGATTCCCGATGTGTTAAAGATAGCTGGCGTACAGCAACAATTTGTGGTGAAGCCGTCTATGGGTTGTGCGGGTGAAGGAATTTTAGTCATTGTTGGCCGTAAGGACGGAGGATTTGAGAAAGCCAACGGGCAGGGAATCTCGGCCGGAGATTTGATGCATTATATTTCAGGCATCCTCTCTGGACTTTATTCTCTCGGAGGACAGGATGACAAGGCGTTGATTGAATATAAAGTCGAAACCTCAACGGTTTTTGAAAAGGTTTCTTTTCAAGGTGTGCCGGATATTCGTATCATTGTCTATAAAGGGATTCCGGTTATGTCGATGGTGAGGCTACCGACGAAGGAGTCGCAGGGTAAGGCAAACCTTCACCAGGGAGCGGTTGGGGTTGGGATCGATTTACGCTGGGGCACCACTCTCCAGGGAGTTCATCGTGATCGAATCGTACGTTTCCACCCGGATACGAAGCAATCATGTGAAGGAATTCAGATTCCTTTCTGGGATGAGATCCTCAGTACCGCCACCCGCGCTTACGATATGACCAAGCTTGGATATATCGGGGTAGATATTGTGATTGACCGGGAAAAAGGACCAATGGTCCTTGAATTCAATGCCCGACCCGGGCTGAGTATTCAGATCGCTAACCAAGCCGGACTCATTTCACGATTGGAAGCCGTTGACCTCGAGAATAGGAAATCGCTTAATTTTGAGGAAAGGATTCAGTTGGGTCAGGAGATCGCGCACGATCTACATCAAAAAAACTAAGTAGTGGTATTGCTATAGTGTATCAAGACGTGATTATTTTTAGGAGCATTGCTTGTACCGGTAAAACGTCAGACCAGAGAGATTGGAAGGTAAGAGAGGGATTACTAAACCATCAGCACGTTCGTTATCCTGCCCAAAAAAGTTTTCCTCCTCAGAGCACGTCTGTCAGGGCCACGAACAGTGGATTTACCATCAACCTATATACCCCGGGGAAGAAGGATGGTAAAGGTGGTCCCTTTTCCTGATTCGCTTTCTACCGTGATGGTGCCGAGGTGAGCTTCAATAATCGTTTTTACTAAAGGAAGGCCCAGACCGCTCCCTATCACTTTGCGGGTGTATTCGGTGCGGATGCGGAAAAATTTGTCAAAGATACGAGGCAAGTCAACTTTAGAGACCCCCACGCCGGTATCGGCTATTTTTATCTCAACGAACTCTCCTCGGTTTTGGGCATTAATAATAACCTTCCCGCCTTCTTGATTATATTTTACGGCATTGCTTAATAAATTAGTAAAAACGGTTTCCATGCTTTGGCGATCCGCATTGATCGTGAATAACTGCGGGTCAATCGTTACCTCAAAATGAAGATTTTTCTTTTCTGCCTCCGGAGTCATTACTTCAATGGCACTTTGAATGAATTCCGGAAGGAAGGTTTTTTCTGTTTGTTGGATGAGACCCCCGGCTTCAATGCGGGAGAGGTCGAGTAAATTGTTGATCATCAGGAGTAAGCCGTCAAGTCGAGCGAGGACCCTATTTAATAGTTCTTGCTGCTTTTCGTTGATTTCTCCTACGAGTCTATCGGTGATGAGAGAGGTTTGTTGCCGAACGGAGCTTAAAGGAGAACGGAGTTCGTGGGAGACCATTTCCACGAACTCAGATTTCATCTGGTCGAGCTTTTTAAACCAGGTTACATCATTAAAGATAGTGACACAACCGAGAACTTCGCCCTCTTCATTGCAAACGGGAGCAACATGGGCCATAAAAAAAATATTGGGTGGATTCCCCCAACTCAGTTCTTGGGTCATTCCCTGGGGAGGATTGGAGCCTCCCCTACTGAGCACACTTTCGACCATCTGCGTGAGCTCTTTACTTTTGGTCCAGTCGAAAATATGCTTACCCAGCGGAGTGTCTTTCTCCAATCCGAACACGCGGGTGGCTGCGGGGTTATGAAGGACAAGAGAGCCATTTTTATCAGTGACCAGGACTCCATCGGCCATTTGATTGATGATAGTGAGCGTCCGGCTTTTCTCATAAGCAATGTCCTTGAGGCTTCTTTCCCGCTCGCGCCGAAGAAGTTCTGCCTCGTGCTCCAGTTTTAACTTATCTTCTGCTCTCCTGACAACGATCCGCAGCTGGTCCGGAGTGAAGGGTTTGGAGATAAAATCGTAGGCGCCATTTTTCATTGCCTCCACGGCGTTATCAATGGTGGCGTATCCGGTAATGATGATCACGATAAGCTTGGGATAATCGTCCCTGACCCTTTTTAATACCTCCATTCCCCTGATCCCGGGCATCATGAGGTCAAGAAGGATGATTTGAAAATTTCCCTTTTGAATCAACCCCAAGCCCTTCTCACCATTCTCGGCAGTTTCTACCTTCCAGCCCTCTTTGGTGAGGATCCGTTCGGAACCATCCCGGATGATCTTTTCGTCATCTACTACTAAGATATGCACGTCTTCACCGTGATTAATAAGAAATGTTAATTTCCCTATTTCTTTAATAACCGTTCTACTAAGCGGACCAGCTCTTTTGGTTCTACCGGCTTGTCCACATAGTCGTCGGCTTCAGTTTCCATTCCCATCCGATGGGTGTAGGTGGTAGTGGAAATTTTTGAAGCCACCGCAGTCAAAAGCAAAATGGGGATGTCCTGGCATACCGGATCAGCCTTCAATTCCTTGCATACCTCATAACCATTTTTATCCGGCATCATCACATCCAGAATGATGGCGTCGGGTTTTTCCTTTTTGGCTTTTTCGAGTCCTTCAATTCCACCGTAAGCGGGAATGACAACATAATTTTTCTTTTCCAGTGAGATTGTTACCGATTCCACCAGATCAGGATCGTCATCAACAACCAATATCTTTGCCATGGAGTACCTCCTTTCTAAAAAGGTTATATTTTTTTTAATTGGTTTAGTTTCTCTATTTTCTCTGCTTTATTTCGTTCGTTTTGTTAAAAATTTTATAAACTAATCAACAACATAAACGAGAACAACCAGAACAACCAAATAAATCAAATAAACACGCTCTCCTTTTATTCAACCCGAGGTCGTGGCAAAAGTCCAGCTTCTTTAACAATTCGAGGAACCATTTCCTCCCATTCGATCGCCATGATATGAACACCGTGCACGCCCTCTATTTCTCTCAGGTGTTGGATAGTTTCAACGCACATTTTTATTCCTTCTTCGGCTTGTTTTTCTTTGGGCACTCCTTTTAAGCGGGCAATCAAATCATCGGGAACATCCATGCCGGGAACCATTTTTTTCATATAGTTCGCCATGCCCAAGGATTTCATCGGCGTCACCCCTCCCAGGATATGCACTTTTTCATGAAGCCCCCGATCCCTTACCATCTGCATCCATTGCTTAAAACGATCCAGGTTATAGATACATTGGGTCTGGATAAACTGAGCTCCGGCCGCGACTTTTTTTGCCAGCCGAATAACCCGAAATTCGAAGGGGTCGGCAAAAGGATTCGCCGCAGCGCCAATAAAAAATCGGGGCTTCCCTTTAATGTCATCCCCCCCCAAAAATTTTCCTTCATCGCGCATCTGCTTCACGGTTTGGATTAAATGGATGGAATCAAGGTCATAGACATTCTTTGCCTTAGCATGGTCTCCAAATTTCTGATGGTCGCCCGAAAGGCAGAGGATGTTATTGATTCCCAAGGCAGCCGCCCCTAAGATATCGCTTTGGATAGCAATCCGGTTACGGTCCCGGGTTACCATCTGTAAAACCGGATTGATACCCATCTGCTTCAGTATAACACAGGAAGAAAAACTTGACATCCGTACTACCGAGGTCTGGTTATCGGTGACATTGATCGCGTCCACGGAATCTTTGATCAGCGCCCCCTTTTTTTGGATGACCTCAGGATCTGCTCCCCGGGGAGGACCGCATTCTGAGGTTACGGCAAAGTCTCCCCGCGATAGAATTTTTTCTAAACGACTGTCGGACGTCATAGCGTTAAATCCTCCCTGATAATTTTTCGAGGTCCTCCATCCCGACTGGTGGACCAATCATTAATGGGAATAATGATTTCTAATTGATCTAACTTGCCCAGCTCTTTAAGCCGGTCATAGATGAGCTGCCACCCACAGTCAACCTCCGGGTTTATTTCGCACTTTCCTTTTGAAGAACCTCCACACGGGCCGTTTAAAAGACTCTTGGCGCACCGGCTGATGGGGCAAATCCCTCCGGTCAGATGGAGTTTACAGTCTCCGCAGGCCTGGCACCGTTCGGTCCACACCCCTTGCGCTTCGGTTACGCCGATGAAATTGGTATCTATCCCCGGGTATACGGGAATCTTCCGAAACTTTTCAGCCATAAACTGGACTCCGGCACCGCAGGCAATAGAGACAACCGCCTCATATTCGTCCACAAAACTGCGGATCGTTTCGAGGTATTCAGGATCACACTGTCGCTCCAGGGCTATTTCTTTAATCTCGATGGGCTTGCCGTCTTTTCCTCTCGCCAGGGAAAGGGCGGCGGAAAGGATTCCTACCTCTTTTTCCCCTCCCGCAGAACAGACTGTTACACAGCCTCGACATCCGGCGACAATTATCTTTGAATGGTTTTCAATCATCGCCAGAATGTCTTTAATAGATTTACCTTTACCGATAATCATTGTAATACCTCCTCAAAAAGCGTTTCATACCAAGTCGCCTTCATTTGCATATCTTTGTTGTCTCCTCGTCATTCTCCTCGACGTCGATTCCTCGTCGCCGCCTCGATCTGCTTTTGAATGCAACTTGGTACAAACAAGAACGCAGCGTTTAAACAACACATTCTTTTTTCTCCGGTGTCGCAGAGTCCTCTGATGCGGCTGATCCGACACGTTTTATTGGATTGGGACCGAGTTTTTTAATCCTTTCGGTCATCTCATTGGCGATTTCAACAAACCGGGGGCCCTGCGCTGCGGACATGTTGTACATTTCGAGCCGCTCTCCTCCGATCCCAATTTCATCTAAAATCTTTTTGGCGTATTCAACCCGTTTTCGGGCGCGGAGATTTCCGGTAAGGTAATGACACTCTCCTTCCATACATCCGGCTACATAAACTCCATCAGCGCCCCGCTGGAATGATTTTAAAAGATAAAGCACATCAACCTTTCCGGTACAGGGGACTTGAATAATTTTTATGTTCGGTGGGTACGAGAGTCTCATGGAACCTGCCAGGTCCGCAGCTGAATACGCTCAGTACTTGCAGCAGAAAGCTAAAATCTCCGGTTGAAATTCGCTCATGCAACATTCTCCTTAAACAGCGCGCTTGCTTTACTGATAATCTGCTCATCCTTAAAATGCTGGAGTTGGATCGCTTTTCCCGGACATTCAGCAGCACAGGAGCCACAGCCCTGACATTTGGCTACATCAATTTGCGCTACTCCCTGCTCATTGATAAAAGGCACGTTATAGGGACAAACGCGAACGCAGGTAAGGCACGCCGCACATTTTTCTTCCTCGACCTGAGCTACTATTCCTCCTACCATAATCGTATCATGAGCGAGGATGGTGCAGGCCCGCGACACTGCAGCCTTAGCCTGAGAAAGACTTTCATCCAGTGATTTAGGCGAATGGGCCAGACCACACAAAAACATTCCTTCAGTAGCAAAATCAACCGGTCTCAATTTCATATGAGCTTCAAGAAAAAAGTTTTCCTGCGTGCGCTGTAACTTCATTAAGGTGGCAAGTTCTTTATTGTCCCGGGGGATAATGCCGGCGCTTAAGATAAGCAGATTAGGATTGATAACAATGGTTTCCTGTAATGAAGGATCATAGACCGAGACGCGAAGGCCCTCTTTTTCGAGACTCACCTCAGGTTTGTTTTCTAAGTCATACCGGATAAAAATTACCCCTGCTTTCCGGGCTTTTGTGTAGTAGTCCTCCAAAAAACCATAGGTACGAATATCTCGATAGATAATATAAATATGGGCAGTCGGATTTATTTCCTTGATTTTGAGGGCATTTTTAATCGCAGTGCTGCAACAAATCCTGCTACAATAGGGTCGCTCGGGGATTCGCGAACCCACACATTGAATCATTACTATTTCTTGGAGGTCTTTAGGGTTAACTGCCTGATGAGCGATTTTTCCCTCCAGTTCGTGTTGGGTCATAATCCGTTCATCGTGACCATACAGGTATTCTTTCGGCTTATATTCTTCTCCACCGGTAGCGATGATCGTGACGCCATGTTCGATTTTACGGTAAGCCATGCCGGTGCCGGACATGATACCGGTTTTAAAATTTCCCTTAAAACCTCCCGCATCCACAATCACCCCATTCAGGATCACCTGAATGAGAGAATGATTGTGTGCCTTTTCGATCAGAGAATGCATAAACTCCTGAACATTATTCCCGTGGATGGTGTAATAGAGATCACGGAGGTTTCCTCCCAGCTGTTTTTCTTTTTCGACCAGAACAACTTCAAATCCTTGATCGGCCAACCCCAATGCTGCGGTCATGCCCGCAGCACCACCTCCAACCACGAGCGCTCGTTTATTAATTTTCAGTTCTTGTTCATGCAATGGTTCCGTTAAGCTCGCTTTGGCTATTGCCATCCGCACCAGATTTTTGGCTTTTTCGGTAGCTTCCTTCTTTTTATCCATGTGCACCCAAGAGCACTGGTCACGGATGTTAGCCATTTCAAAAAGGTATTTATTAAGCCCCGCTTCCCGTATTGTTTCTTGAAAGAGGGGTTCATGCGTCCGGGGTGAGCAGGAGGCGACCACCACCCGGTTAAGCTGGTTTTCCCGGATAACTTCTCTGATTTTGGCTTGGGTGTCTTGCGAGCAGGTATAAAGGTTCTCATCCACATAAACAATATGGGGAAGGGTTTTTGCGTATTCCTTCACTGAGGGGACATCCACGACACCACTAATATTGATTCCGCAATGGCAGATAAAAACTCCAATTCGTGGTTCTTCGCCGGCAATATTTTGTTCAGGGGGTAACTCCTTTATGGTTACTAATTCACCCCGGGCAGGAGAGATAATTTCCGAGGCAAAAGCAGCGGCACCACTTGCCTGGGAGACGGTTTCGGGGATATCTTTGGGCGATTGGAAAGCGCCGCAAACATAAACCCCCGGTCGTGACGTCTCCATAGGACTTAAAGAAGAAGTTTGGCAGAAGCTATACGGAGTGAGTTTGATGCCGAGCGTTTGTGCCAAGTTTCGCGATTTTTCTGAAGCGCTCATACCAAGAGAAAGCACGACCAGGTCAAACTCTTCTTCAACTATTTTTCCGCCTTCATCAACATAGGCAATCAGAAGATTTTTAGATTTAGGACGTTCTATGATCTTTGATATCTGGCACCTAATAAAACGGACACCGTAATCATCACGGGCTCTTTCATAGTACTGGTCGAACCCTTTGCCATGTGCCCTAATGTCCATATAAAAAATGGTGGGTCGAACTTCGGAGTCGTGCTCGCGGGCAATAATGGCTTCTTTGGTGGCATACATGCAGCATACTGAAGAACAATAACCTTTGTTGATGGAAGGGTCCCGGGAGCCGACACACTGTATCCAGGCAATACGCTTCGGCTCAGCGTGATCTGAAGGACGACAGATGTGGCCCTGAAAAGGGCCGGAGGCAGAGAGAATCCTTTCAAACTCCAGGCTGGTAATCACATTTGGATAGTGTCCATACCCGTATTCTTTCCGGAGCGAAGGATCAGTGAGCTCAAAACCAGGAGCAACGGCAACCGAGCCAACGGTGAGGTTAAGATACTTTTCGGTCATCGAGTGGTTTACTGCCTTAGCCAGGCACGCCTCCACACATTGGAGACACTCGCTGCAGATTCCACAATTAAGACACCGGGAAGCCTCGTTGAGCGCTTCTTCCTCGGAAAAACCTTTTTGAACTTCCTGAAAGTTTTTAATTCTTTCGGCTGCCGGAACTTGACCCGGATGATGACGGGGATGTTTTTTTACGCCCTCAGGGGTTACTTCGGCGATCGGAAGCTTTTTCCCTCTGCCTTCGTAGAGGTCAATTCCCTGAAGATAACGGACAATGGAGATAGCAGCTTCACGACCAGCATCGATAGCCTCAACCACGGTTGCCGGTCCGGTTACCATATCTCCACCCGCGAATATTTCTGCGACATTCGTCGCACAGGTAACGGGATCAACAACCAACGTTCCTTTTTTAGCAACATTCCATTCCCTTTCCTGGGGAAGAAACGACAGGTCAATTGACTGACCGATGGCGGGAACAACTGAATCTACGTCAAGAGTAAATTCGGATCCGGCGATTGGGATCGGCCGACGTCTTCCGCTCTCATCGGGGTCTCCCAATTTCATGCGCAGACATTCAAGCCCGGTGACTTTTCCCTCTTTGCCGAGAATTTTTTGAGGAGCAACAAGGTAATTGATCTTAACTCCTTCTTCTTCTGACTCTTTAATCTCTTCCGGCAAAGCGGGCATCTCCTCCCGGGTTCGACGGTAGAGGATAAAGACTTCTTTTGCGCCTTTGCGAAGCGCGGTGCGAACCACATCAATGGCTACGTTTCCTCCGCCAATCACGGCAACGCGGTCACCGAGGTGAAGTTCTTTGCCGGCGTTGATCACTTTTAAATAGTCAATTCCATGGATTACTCCCTTAAGGTCTTCTCCCTCTACGCCCAGTTTCATGCTTTTTTGGGCCCCCACTCCTAAGAAAGCGGCTTTAAATCCTTGTTTAAAAAGGTCATCGAGAGAGAGGTGAGGTCCAATCGGGGTGTTAGTTTTGATTTCGACTCCTAACCGTTTAATAAAATCGATATCTTTCTTGAGAATTTCCCGGGGAAGCCGGTATTCGGGAATTCCCCACACCATCATGCCTCCTGGTTCTGAAGAGGCCTCAAAAATCGTTACCGGATAGCCTTCTAATGATAGGTAATACGCCGCTGAAAGACCAGCTGGGCCGGCTCCCACAATTGCCACTTTCTCTTCCCGCTTCTTTTCGATAATTGGCACTTCAGGTTCAGCCTGGGTATATTCCCAATCAGAAGCAAACCTTTTTAGGTACATGATCGCAAGAGGGTCATCAACCTTTTTCCGGGAACAAGCGGTTTCGCACGGGTGGGTGCAGACCCGCCCGCAAATTGCCGGAAGGGGATTGTTTTTTCTAATTAATGCCAAAGCCTCCTTGAACTTTTTCTGTTTAATGAGAGCCACATACCCTTGGACATGGATTCCCGCAGGACAAGAAGCTTTACAAGGAGAAACCCCCAGCTTTTCAATCGCAAAGGCATTGGGGATGGCTTGAGGATAATGCTTATAAGCAGCCTTTCGGTTGATCAGATGAGCATCAAATGCGTTCGGAACTTCCACCGGACAAACCTTGGCGCAATCACCGCATCCGGTACATTTATCCAAGTCAATAAACCGTGGCTTTTGTTTAACCTGAACGGAAAAATTTCCTGGTTCGCCTTCCAGTTTTACCACCTCAGCATAGGAAAGGATTTCAATATTGAGATGTCGAGCAACCTCAACCAATTTAGGAGAAATAATACACATGGAGCAATCATTGGTAGGAAAGGTTTTATCCAACTGCGCCATCTTTCCCCCGATTGCCGACTCTTCCTCCACCAAATAGACTTTAAATCCGCTATTGGCTAAATCGAGTGAGGCTTGAATACCACCTACGCCACCCCCCACCACGAGTACTGCCCCGACCGGAGTTTTTTGATTTCGCTGGGTTTCTATTTTTTGATTCATTCCTTGCAGCACTTTTCTTTAAGGTTTGAACTCTTAAAAATCTTGCAAACCGAAATTCAACCCGTTAGATCAATTTTTTTGTTTTCAATAAAGGCCGCGGGTCCACGAGATGACGGCGAAACCATTTTTGCGTACCTTTAAGCCCAAAGGCTAATCCTAAAAGTTCAGTAAAATAGAAAATCGGAAGGTTATAGGTAACCCCCTTAGCCTTCCCAATTTCTTCCTGACGAGTATCCAGGTTAGCCTGGCAGAGCGGGCAGGCAGTAACAATGCAGTCAGCTTCTGCCTCCCGCGCCATATCGAGAATCCGGCCGATCAATCTCCGAACAATATCAATGTTGGTTAACAGTAAACTTCCGCCGCAGCATTCGGTCTTATACGGCCAAAAAATAGTCTCTCCTCCCATTAAGGAGATTAAATTATCCAGAGCTTGAGGGTCTTCCCAGTTTTTGGCGTCGGTAACGTGGGGAGGCCGGACGAGAAGGCAGCCGTAATAGCTAACTACCTTTAAGTTTGAAAGGGGTCGCTTGACCTGCTCTTTTATTGTCTCAATTAAATCTTCTCGGGAGAAAAACTCCAGAAGGTGGAGAACGTTGATCTCTCCCCTAAATGGAGTAGCAGCATCTGTTTGCTGAGATTCTTTGATGAGAGTTTTTTCTGCGTTTTTGAGACGGTTAAAACACGCCGCGCACGGAGTAACCAGATCGTGGTTAAGTTTTTCAGCTAATAATAAATTTTTTGCCGGAAGGCTGACAGAAAGAAACTCATTAATACAATGAGCGGCACTTGCTCCGCAACAGGTCCAGCCGGGTAGTTCCTCGAGTTTGATTCCGAGAAAACAAGAAACTGCATCAATTGATTCACCGTATTCTCGAGCTGTTCCTTCCAGGGAGCAGCCAGGGAAGAAAGAAACTTTCATGATTTTTTATGTTCCTCGGCCTGGTCAAAAAGCTTACGTAATGCTTCTATCCCTTTTGTTGAGGAAGGCAATAATTTTAACTTCCCCCGGAGAAACATTTTTATTCCCAACCTTAAGTCATTTTTCCATTCTCCGCTCTTGAAATTATCCCTGATGCCACCGCTTTTGCGGAGAAAATTTGTCAAAAGAGAAAGTTCATGGATTCGGCCGAACCTTTTTATGGTATTGAGGAAAGTTTTATGAAAAATAGGAACCCTTGGCTCTTTTGCCTCTGTTCCGCTTTCGACCTGGATCTGTCTCAGGACATCCATAACCTTGGCAATATCAATCTCATTCGGGCATCGGGTGGTGCAGGTTTCACAGGAAGCGCAGATCCAGATAGTTCGGGAAGACAAAGCTTTCCCCTTCTGGAGCAACAAGACTGATCGTATTACCTGATGAGGAAGAAGGTCCATGGCAAAAGCAACGGGGCAGCCTGCCGAGCACTTGTAGCATTGATAACAGCTGAAGATTGTTTCTCCTACTGCTTCAACGACCAGATCCCGAAATCGGGTATCTCGGTTTACGGTAACGGGTAAAGAAATCAGCTTTGTTTCCATTCTTTTTAAACCATTAACCTTCTACCTGATCAACTACTGCTGCAAGTCTTTCCTCCTCACCAATGGCCACCAGCAGTACACCCCGACCGAGGTGTTTCAGCTTTTGGATGGTTTCCGCGGCGATAGCAATCCCTTCTTTGATCTTGTCCGGGGCTTTCCCCAAGCGGTCAATTATTTCTTCCGGAATCACCACACCCTCTATATGGCGGGACATAAACCGGGCCATGCCCACTGATTTGAGGACAATGACCTGGGGAAAGACGGGGACTTTAAAAGGGGATACTTTTTTCAGAAAATTCTCAAAAACGTTCAAATCATACAAAGGAGGGGTAAAAAAATAATTTGCACCAGCTTTGATTTTTTTTTCCATTCCGAGAATCTCTAATTCCAGCGCTCCTCTTTGTAATCCCGCATTTACTTCTGATCCCACGCAAAAATTAGGGACCCCTGAGAGTTCATTGCCGATCAAGTCGGTCCCTTTCTGGAATTTCTTGATAGCCTCTAATAAAGCAATTTCATCGAGGTCATGTACCGGCTTCGCCTCAATGTGATCACCACTGGTAATCTCATCTCCCTTAGTGATCAAAAGATTTTTTAAACCTAAAGAAAAAGCGCTGAGAAGATCGGCTTGGAGCGCCAGCCGGTTACGATCGCGGCAATGGAAATTTACGATGGGTTCTAAACCTTTTTGTTTTAAGAGAACGGAAGCACCAAGTGAACCCATCCTCATGATAGCTCCGCTTAGTTCCGGCACTAAAACAGCATGGACTCTTCCTTTAAGGGAGTCGGCGGATCTCACGAGTTGAGCGGTGTCGATCCCCTTGGGTGGTTCCAACTGGGCGATGATTAAAAACTGGTTCGCATCTAACAGGCTTTCGAAATGCATAATAGCTCCTTCCCTTTGTGTGGGACGCATTACCCATCAACGAGCCCCGGGCTTCTCGATGGCATTTTGTACTGCTAATAATAACTCTTCCGTACCAAAGGATTTTACGTGGTAGTAAAAAGGTTTCTGACGAAGGATACGGGCTTCGAGATCAGGCGTGTTATGGGTGGACGTAATGATAATCGGCAAACCATGCTCAAGTTCTTTTATAATTGCAACGGCTACGTCCCAGGCCATGTCTTTCACATCTACGTCAAAAACCAAAACGGAGATATGTTCTTTTTGAATGGTGCGAATAGATTCTAAGGCTTGCTCGGTTGTATTCGCGATCAACCCATCCTTTCGTAAGATCAAGCAGATTTTTTTCGCCAGTTTTTTGTCAGGCTCAACAATAAGAATTTTTTTTCTTTCCATCCCATCCATCTCAATTGACGATTTCTTGAAAAAATTTAGTTTTGCGTTTTTTATCAGCGGGGAATTTTC
The DNA here is from genome assembly GCA_035256645.1 of Thermodesulfobacteriota bacterium. Lineage (GTDB taxonomy): Bacteria > Desulfobacterota > WTBG01 > JAGOGO01 > JAGOGO01. The sequence continues at coordinate 13,444 of DATEXU010000105.1, forward strand.
GATAGAAAAAGTATCAAGAATCATACCAATATCTAAGATAAGTATGAAACTTGTTGATTGAGAAATAAAGTTAATATATTAAGCATGTTAAACGGAAAGAAAAGAAAATAAAAATAAGAAGGAATCACTATTTTATTTGGTGATAAGGGTAAAATAGCCCCATTAAATTGTAAATATCAATTAATACTATTGAAATAATTGTAAATAATAAAAACAGGGAAAATAGTAACAATGAGGAAAAATTACCCATATTTTACTCTAATGCATATTTTTTTATCTTAGTATAGAGGGTCTTTCGGTCGATTCCGAGCATGGATGCAGCTTTTCCTTTATGGCCTTTGGTTTCGTTAAGCACCATCAGGATGTGGTGTTTTTCTATTTCTTCGAGGTGATAAACTTTCGGGGGAGAAGGCAAAGGTTTGGTTGTCCGTTGGGCCTCTATCCAAGGAAAATTTCGGGGTAATAAGGCAGCTCCATCCTCCAAAATAAGCGCTCTTTCAATAGTGTTTTCCAGTTCCCGAACATTACCCGGCCAGTTATAACACTTCAAAAGTTGGATCGTCTCGGGTGCGACCTGTGTAACCGGAATCTTCCGTTTTTTGTTATACTTTTGCAAGAAATGATTTACTAACAAAGGTATGTCTTCTTTTCTTTCCCTTAACGGGGGAATATGGATGGGAAAAACATTGAGGCGATAATAAAGGTCATCACGAAAAGTTTTTCGGGCAATTGCCTGTTTGAGGTCCTGATTGGTCGCAGCAATGATCCGGACATCTACTCTGAGGGTTTTTTCGCTTCCCACGGGTTTAACTTCTTTTTCCTGAATTACCCGGAGCAGTTTTGCTTGAATATCAAGGCTCAAGTTTCCAATTTCATCGAAAAAAAAGGTCCCCCCATTTGCTAACTCAAAGCTTCCGTATTTAGTTTGGATCGCACCGGTAAAAGAACCTTTGACATGGCCGAAAAGTTCGCTTTCCAGTAACGTTTCAACGAGCGCTGAACAGTCAACGGTTATGAATTCCTTGTCTTGCCTCAGACTATACGTATGGATTGCACGAGCAATAAGCTCTTTACCCGTGCCGCTTTCACCGGTAACCAAGACGGTACTGTCTGTGGGAGCAGTCCTCCGTACCAGTTCATAGATGTTCCTCATCACTTCACTCTGACCAACAATTATGTCCGCTTCATTTTTTGCTTTTAATTGCCGGCGGAGTTGAAGATTTTCAGTAAGAAGGCTTTTTCTCTCTAACGCTCGGTTAATCGCCACCCGGAGCACATCAGGGGTAAACGGCTTCGTGATATAATCATAAGCCCCCAATTTGATTGCCCTGACAGCGGAATCAATTGATGGATAACCCGTTACGATTAAAATCGTTATTGCCGGATCCATTTCTTTGAGGCGTCTCAGCGTCTCAATGCCTCCGATGCCCGGCATTTTTATGTCGAGCAGGACAATATCGAAAGATTCACGGTCAAACTTCTCAATTGCTTCCTCTCCCGAAGAAGCAGTTTGGACTTCATACCCTTCTTTGGTTAAAATGCGGGAAAGGCTGTCCTGCATGATTTTTTCGTCATCAACAACCAGGACTTGAATAGTATCTTCTGAATTTTGTTTCACAGCGCTTATTCCTGAAATTTTTCGAACGTAATGGGAAGGATTATTTTAAAGGCAGCTCCTTTTCCTGGCGCGCTCTCAACCTCGATGGTGCCGTGGTGACTTTGGACAATCCCATAGGAAGTGCTCAGCCCAAGGCCCGTGCCTTTTCCAACATCCTTGGTGGTAAAGAAGGGGTCAAAAATCTTCGATTGTATTGCCGGAGGTATTCCCGGGCCTGTATCTTTAAAGAAAATAACAATTGAAGACTCGTCCGGATTTATTCCTGTCGTGATGGTTAACGTGCCGCCTTTTTCACTCATTGCTTCGGCAGCATTGACCATCATGTTCATAAGTACCTGTTTAATTTGATTGGGGTCTCCTTGAATGGGCGGAAGGTCAGGATTAAGCTCTTTTATCGTCTGGATATTATGAAAAAGAGCCTGTTTTTCTAAGAAAAACAAAACATCATCAATCGCTTTGTTAATAGCTACGGATTCAAATTTTGATTCGGTCTGGCGAGCAAATTCTAATAAACTTTTTACAATATCCTTACAACGGGTTCCTTCCTCAACAATCCTTTTCAGGTCCTGAACCCGGGGATCGTTTTGATCTGCAAAATCCTCCATAAGCAGACTGGCGTAGATCAGGATGCCCCCCAGGGGGTTATTGATTTCATGTGCTACTCCGGCCGCCAAACTTCCCAGGGAAGCCATCTTTTCCGTTTGAATAAGGCGCATTTGGGTGTCTTGCAATTCTTTTTCCATCTTAATTTTCTCGCGCAAATCAGTAAACAGGCCGAGGGAGGCAAGCTCCTTATCTCCCTCATAAATAATAGAGGCCGAACAGCTGACCGGTATTTTCACCTCGTCTTTTCCATACAAAATGATTCGAAAATTATCTAATTTGCCACGGCCGCCGTACTCATCGCTTCGCAATCTTCGCATGATGTTTTTCGCTACATCTATCGGGTAAAACCTGGTAATATGAAATTTTCCGATAACTTCTTCGGCGGTATAACCGGTCAATTTCTCAGCGGCCTTATTAAAAAAGATTACCTTTCCCCTGGTGTCGGCCGCGACAATACACTCTACCGAACTTTCGAGAAGATTGGAAAAAAACCGGTTTTTTCCCTCCAGTTCACGTTCCATCCTGATCCGCTCGGAAATGTCAATGGTCAGACCCTGATAGCCGATGATTGCATCGCCTTCTCCCCTGATTACATGAGAAGTTAAAAGAATGGTAATTTTTTCTCCGTTCTTTTTTTTCCAGATCACCTCATAATTTTTCACAAATCCGTCTCTCTCGATAATTTCCTGGTACTTTTTGCGGTCTTCGGGTTTTAAATATAAATCCTTAATAATATCCATTTTGAGAAATTCTTCCTTACTTGTATAACCTAAAATATTAAGCAAGGCAGCGTTGCAATCAACAAATCTCCCTTCTTTACTGCTGACAAAAATTCCTTGGTCAACGCGGTTAAATAACTCCCGGTACTTTTTCTCTGATTCCCGTAATTCTCTTGTGAGATCCCACTGGACTGATATATCGCGAAGATAAATCAAGTATTTTTTATCGCCCGACTGGGTTAAATAACTCGTTAAGCACATCTCGGTAACGACGTTTGTGGCATACGCGGTAATAAGCTCTATGCCAGGGTATATCCTGGTAGAATAGGTATCGATTTTTTCCTTGAGGGTCTGAAAGAGTTTTTGATTTTTTTCGTCTAAAAAATCGGTAAAATTTTTGCTTAATAGGGTGGTAACCTCGTAACCGATAAAATGGGCAATCATGCTGTTAGCAAACTCAATATGATTATAATCATCTAAAACTAAAATGCCGATATTGGCCATTTCCGCAATGGTTTGGAAAAGATTCGAAGCTCCTAAGAGATCAAGTTCGGAAATTTTTTGAGGTTTATGCGGATAAGACATATTTTTTTGTTTATCGTGTTAAAAGTAATAACTTTCTCTATTTTTTTAACTATAAGCACATTAAAGGAAAAATTCAATTACTATTGCATCCCCCAGAAATCTTGAAATGTTTTAAGTAGGGAAAATTTAAAAAAACAAGCTTAAGTATAGGCTTATGAATTTGATTTATTGTTTTTTTCGGGAAAAAACCGCTCGGAGACCAAGCGGTTATAGACCTCGATGGGGATGTGAAGAGGTCTCCGGGGCAAAAAGGTTTATTTCTACCGTAAAGAGCCGGATATGTTGTAACGATAAATGCTGTTTTTCTATCTCGCATCATGATGCAAAAACTCATAAGGATATCGGTTGGCGCTATTCAGCGCGGAAACCTTCTTCTTATGTGGTTATCAGAAAGTACTGGGTCTTGCGCCAGATACGGTTGTTGGGGGGACGTGAGTATTTGAAGGGTTTATGAGAAGGCATGCGGTGCCCGGCACCACTTGCGCTTGATGGTCATGACTTGAGCACTGATTTCCAAAACGCTTCCGTTGTTAAGAATTTTATGATTTAATGGACGTTCCCATCGACCCACAAAAAATCGGGGAAAAGCAATCCCTATGATTATGATAATACCATGTTGCATTCAAAGGATAACGCGGCGGCAAGGAGGAGGCGACGAGGCGTATTATATAAATACGTTGAGGAAGCTGACAACGCTGCCAACAAAGTTAGCGTTTGAATGCAACATGGTACAATAACAGCCAAAGGATTTAGAGATAACCCATGATATACCTCGCACCAATCCAGGGGATAACCGACAGGATTTATCGCAACCTGTTCCCTGTTTATTTTAAGGGAATTGATATGGCTATTGCGCCTTTTATCTCCTCAGCGAAGAAAATGAAACCAGCCAATAACCTTCTGCGCGAATTTTACCCTGATAAAAATACGAGGATTCCCACGATACCGCAGATAATGAGTTCTAACCCGGATGACTTCACCCAGCTCGCAAATGTGTTATATGACATTGGATGCGGCACGGTAAACTGGAATCTCGGCTGTCCGTTCCCCATGGTTGTGAAAAAGGGTCGAGGTGCGGGCATGCTTTGTTATCCGGACCGGGTCGAATCTTTTCTCGAAAAAACTATGCCTGCTATAAAACCGAAATTATCGATAAAACTCAGGATAGGATTAAAATATCCTGACGAGGTGTTGCAGCTCATTCCAATTTTCAACAAGTTCCAGATCGAGGAACTGATCATCCATCCGAGGACTGGTGTGCAAATGTATGAAGGTGAAGTTGACCTCGATATTTTCGAGCAGTGTCTTGGCCTATCGAAACACAGGGTTGTCTATAACGGGGACATAGATTCTTTTGAGAAATTTGAGATGCTTTCGAAACGGTTCGGATCAGTCGAAAGGTGGATGATCGGCAGGGGCCTGATCGGAAACCCATTCCTGGCGGAAAAAATTAAATTCAATACGGAAAAGCCTTATGATGTAAAAATAAAAATCATGAGAGCGTTCCATGATCATTTATTCGATGAATATTTAAAAATTTTGTCTGGCCCCGCGCATATAACTAATAAAATGAAAGAAATCTGGAACTTTATGGGAAGCTTTTTTGAAGACGGGGAAAAAATACGAAAAAGAATAAATAAGACACATCACAGGGATAATTATGTTGATGTTGTAAATAAAATTTTTAGTGAGACCCAAACTTCATAAACGCAGTACAATGAAGTTTGCTGGTCGAACTATCCCCGAAGCGAAGCGAAGCGGGATCATGGACTCGAATTTCAGAAACGCAGTGAACTGCAATTCGCAAGTATCCGTATTAATATTAAAGTAACCGGATTGCTCTCTTATTAACGATACTGTCGTCATCCGGCGGATGATGCAACCCCCCGGCGATGGCAATCAGTACGCACAGGAAGATTCCATGAATTCCAAAAACGATGGATCGGGAAAGCCCGTCGATCCCGATTATCACGCTTTGTTGAAGCTGACTCAGACAAAAATGCCTTACGGCAAATATGCCGGCCGCTATCTTGTGGATCTTCCCGAATCATATGTCGTCTGGTTTTCCCAAAAAGGCTTTCCCCAGGGCGAACTGGGTGATATGCTTCGCGCGGTGTATGAAATAAAAGTGAACGGGCTTGAATACCTCTTTGAGCCACTTAAAGGGTCGTAAAGGAAAGAGCATGGAAACTTTCGAATTCTCGGGTGACTATATTGAGCTGAACAAGCTGTTAAAGGCATCGGGACTGTGTGAATCAGGCGGTAGGGCAAAGATTGAAATCGGAAACGGACTGGTCAGCGTTGACGGAACCGTCGAATACCGGAAACGATGTAAAATCAGAAACGGCCAGACGGTTGAGTATGACGGACGTACGATTAAGGTGGTGAGCCCCGGATCTGAGGGCGCAGAATCCTGAAAGTTTTTTAACAGCCTCCTCAGCTGGCATCGGAGCTATGGTGCGGCTCCCGGATAAAAGGACAATGCTTATGTTTATCCCCACCACACGCAAGGAGATGAAAGAGCTTGGATGGGACCGGCTCGATATCATCCTGATAACCGGCGACGGTTATATTGATTCGCCTTTCGTCGGCGTGGCGGTCATCGGAAAGATCATCCTCAATGCCGGTTACCGGGTTGGCATTATTGCCCAGCCCGACATGGCTTCGGGCGACGACATCAGCCGGCTGGGAGAACCCCGACTGTTCTGGGGCGTGACCGGCGGCTGCATCGATTCCATGGTGGCCAACTATACCGCCTCGGGCCGGAAGCGCAAGAGTGACGACTATACTCCGGGTAATGTAAACAACCGCCGCCCTGATCGGGCAACTATTGTCTACAGCAATCTCATCCGGACCTATTTTAAGAAAACGTGTCCCATCGTCCTCGGCGGGATCGAGGCCAGTCTGCGACGGATCGCCCATTATGATTTCTGGTCCGATACGATACGACGATCCATTCTTTTTGATGCCAAGGCCGATTATCTCCTGTATGGTATGGCGGACCGTTCCGTTGTCGAACTGGCGGCCTGCCTCAAAGCGGGCGAAGACCCCCGTGGAATCCGGGGAATCTGTTATGCGTCCCCATCCATTCCCGAGGACTGTCTGGAATTGCCGACTTTCGAGTCCGCGTCTCAGGATAAAGCTGCCTTCACGGAAATGTTTCATCTCTTTTATCGCAACAATGATCCCATGACCGCCCTGCCGCTGGCGCAGAAGCAGGACAACCGCTATCTCATTCAGACCCCTCCCGCGTACGCTCTCTCCGGCAGGGAGCTCGATGCCGTCCACGATCTGAACTATGAACGGGAGCTCCACCCCTATTACCGTAACCAGGGGAAGGTGAAGGCCCTGGACACCATCTGCTTCTCCATCGCAACCCATCGGGGATGTTATGGAGAATGTAATTTCTGCGCCATAACGGTCCATCAGGGACGGAGGGTGACGTGGCGCAGCCGGGAGTCGATCCTCAATGAAGCCCGCGCGTTTGCCCGGGACCCCCGCTTTAAGGGGGTCATACAGGATGTAGGCGGACCGACGGCCAATATGTACGGCATCGACTGTGCCAGAAAAGAGAAGCAGGACTGTTGCCCGGACAAACGATGCCTTTTCCCGAAAATATGCTCGCGGCTCACGACCGATCACAACCAACAGATATCGCTGCTGAAAGCGCTCCGGGCGGTGAATGGTGTTAAAAAGGTTTTTATTGCCTCGGGGATACGGCATGATCTGGTCATGGCCGACAAGAAACACGGCACGGAATATCTGAAACAGGTTATCCGGCATCACGTTTCGGGACAGTTGAAGCTCGCACCAGAACATTCGGAGGCGCATGTCCTTCAGAAAATGGGGAAATCGGGCCGGGAGACGCTGCTCGCCTTCCGGAAGCTCTTTTTCGAACTTACCAAGCGGGGAGAAAAAAATCTGTTTCTCACCTACTACCTTATCTCCGCCCATCCCGGGTGCACCGACGACGATATGGCACGGCTCCGGTCATTTGCACTCAATGACCTGCAGTTCCTGCCCGAGCAGGTTCAGGTGTTCACGCCCGCACCGTCGACCTGGTCCACCCTCATGTACTGGACGGAACGTGACCCCTTTAACGGAAAACCCTGCTTCGTGGAAAAAACGTACCGCGGCAGAGAAAGACAAAAGGAGATCCTGGCAGACCGCAGGACAAAGAAACAGCAAATCGATCGATCTAAAAACTATTACTTTAATTGAGCGAAAAAAGACTACAAATCCCCTCTGACTCCCCTTTTACTAAAGGGGAGGATTTCTTTTTTCTCCCCCTTTCATAAAGGGGGATTGAGGGGGATTTGGGAATGGTCATAAGGTTCTCCGGAAACGTTTACTAATAAGACCTTTCGTGGCATTTTATGAATAGTTTTTACTCAATTAAGGTATTACTCATGATGGCACGAACCATCATTTGGAGGAACGGTATCTCATATGACTTCATGCACTCACCTCACCCTTGTTCTGTTACCGGACAAGAAAAATGTGCTGCGGTGCCGGCACTGCCATCTGACCATCAAGGCTGACGAATTGCGCGAACAGGGGTATTGCCCCGAGTGCTTTGAGGTGCAGGGCCGGAGGCGCTATGATTTTGATGCGATTGAAGCGGAAGATAAG
>DATEXU010000106.1:0-6298 GCA_035256645.1 Thermodesulfobacteriota bacterium
GTAGAAACGTATTGGTCTCATACTATATCTAAAGTGTTGCATTTTGTTGGAAGATAAAGAGAAAGTGTTGCATATTTTAAATGATTTAACCTTTGGTTATTAGTTGCTCAATTAAAAAATACCTGAAATATTAAGCTATTAAAATCAAAAATCAGAAGAAGGCGCACGTTGCATGATGCTTCCTCAATGCAACAGTCAGATTATCTTGCAACATTTTTTTGGTAAAAAATATTCTTTTTTCGATTAAAAACATAATTATTTAAGCTAATTAAGAAAAAAATGATTAACTGGTGATAGAATTTTTAAAGTAATACCCGCCCCTGATGCGGGTTTGTTTTTTTAGAGACAACATATTGAAAGTTAATCATTAATCAAGAGCGAACAAAAAGAAAACGTGTTCAGTGTCATGGCATTGTTCTTGCCAATTAAAATTGGCGAGAACTTATTAAATAGTTCTCGCCAAGAGCCTTATACAAAGTCGTTGATTAAAAATATATCGTTGGGAGGAAGCATGAGTGAATTCTTAAAAATTTTAGAGAATGAGGTGCAGCTTGTAGCCTTAGCATTTATGGGCACCGTTTACTTTCTCCGGCTGCTCTGGATGTTTCGATTTAAAGCCCCTCAAGATTTCAGTTATGGGGTAGGTAGCAGCAAGGTTGGGGTAGCCTATTCGATGATGAATGTTGCCATGCCCTGGGCGATGGAAAGCGTGCGGAGAAACTGGAGCTTTTATCTCCAGTTTGTAATTTTCCACCTTGGGGTAGTGGCGGCAATCAGTGCAACATTTCTTATCCCCTACTGGCCTCTGCTTTTCGAAATCAAAATGGTGGTATGGATTTTCCAGATCTCGTTAGCGGCGGCATGTTTTGTAGGAATACTGAGACTTATTCGGCGCATTTCCAAACCCGCCCTAAGGCTCATCAGTACACCCGACGACTACTTTTCTCTCGTTTTGATGACCTCCTTTTTTGCCTCCGGAGTGTTCGCTGTGCCCAACAAGTATACCGCCAGCGAGTGGCCGCTGATAGTATTCTTCGCCATGACCGCATTCTTTTTGATTTACGTGCCCTTCTCGAAAATTTCCCACTACCTTTACTATCCTTTTACCCGTTATTTTTTAGGCAAACAACTGGGGCACCGAGGTGTGTTCCCTCGCAAACGTGGAGGAGAAAAACCGGCTGGGTTAGAGTAATGGAAAGGCAATAACCACTTAAAAGGAGAACAACATTGAACGAGAAAAGCATTAGCATAGAAGATGTCCTGAGCTTACCCTTAGATCCCAAGGAGCAGAAAAAGGCAGTAGAGGAAAAGGTTCCTTGCGTGGCTGAAGGACGCCTCAAAGTCTATGATCCAAATAACAATAACGTGAAAAAGTTTCTGGAACTTTTAAAAAGCAGGCTCAACCGTTCGGTGGTCGGGTCAATGACCGGCTGTATTCACTGCGGTATGTGTTCAGAAGCCTGCCATTACGCGCTTGCCCGACCGGACGATCCCACCATGGTTCCAGCGTATAAAGGTGATCAAATCCGACGCATTTTCAAAAAACATTTTGACTGGACGGGTAGCATTTTCCCCTGGTGGGTTCATGCCGGTTCACCCAAAAATGATGAGGATTTGAATCGGCTCAAGAATATTGTTTTCGGAACCTGTACGGGGTGCCGTCGCTGTACCCTCAATTGTCCGATGGGGGTTGATACGGCAGTTTTAGTTCGCCTCACCCGTGGCCTTTTGACCGAGTTGGGCATTGTCCCTGAAGGCGTCTTTGTGGTGAGCAAAGACCAATGGGAAACCGGCAACCAGATGGGAGTGACTGAAGAGGAATACTTGGAGACCCTTGAATGGATGAGTGAAGAGATCAGCGAAGAAATAGGTGACCCTAACTTCAAGATCCAGGTGGATAAAGAAGACTGCGATTTTATTTACACGATTAACCCCCGGGAGGTCAAATACGATCCGCGTTCTATTGGTCAGGCAGCAAAAATATTCTACTACGCGGGAGAAAGTTGGACTATGCCGCGCTTTGGGTGGGATATGACTAACTTCGGACTTTTTTCCGGGGACGACAAGTTGGGTGGCTACGTAGCCAAAAACCTTTATGAAGCCGCAAAGAGACTCCGGGCAAAAAGAATAGTAATTTCTGAGTGTGGGCATGGTTACCGTTCTACCCGGTGGGAAGGTTATAACTGGGCCAAATATGCCCAAAATATTCCCTCAGAGTCGGTTTTAGTTACCTTAATCCGGTATATCAGTCAAGGTCGAATAAAAGTTGACCCTTCGAAGAATCCTTTACCGGTCACCTTTCATGATTCCTGTAATCTTGCCCGATCAGGGGACCTCACGGAAGAGCCCCGCTGGTTATTAAAGCGGGCCTGCACTGACTTTCGGGAGATGTTTCCTAACCGGGCGGATAATTTTTGCTGTACCGGTGGTGGCGGTGCGCTTTCCATGGTAGAGTACAAACCCCTCCGGATGGAAGTGGCCAAGATTAAAGCTCAGCAGTTAATAGATACCGGGGCAAAGCTGGTCTGTACTACCTGTCACAACTGTATTGACGGCCTGGGGGATTTGATCAGACACTATAAACTTGACATGAAAGTTGTCCAGGTAATAGAGTTAGTGGCAAACGCATTGGTGTTGCCCGCAAAAAAAGAGAAAAAGTAACATAAACAAAAAAGAGGGAAAAATATGAAAGCCATCGGACTTTGTTCACATTATTCACGCCAGGGTGACTGGGCATTCCATTACGCTTTGACCTTGGCCAGAGCGCATGATATTCAACTCAATATCTTTCATTGGCTGGATTCACCTTTTCGCTTTCGTCGGGATTATGTTTATGCTGATGATAAAAAAGAAACATTGGTGAGAGTTACTGATGAACTGATTGCTAAAAAAGAGCTGGAGTTACGTGAATATTATGACTTTTGGTTAGGGGACTTTGTTAAAGTTGGCTTCCGGCTTTGCGAAGGCAATGAGGGAGCTGAACTTCACCGCTGTCTCCACCGCAAAGAATATGATGTCTTAGTGGTGGGCTATCCTGAACACGGCACAGACTTCGGGGGAGAACCGATTGAAAAATTCGCTTCACAGTTTAGGACCCCCGTGATTATGGTAGGTCCTGATAAACCCAACTCGTATCACCTAAACCAACGGGCAGTTGAAATACTTGATCAATTGGGAATCAAGCAGGGAGACTGGACCCTTATAGAGGCCTAAACGACGACTGCCGGGCTGTCCGAAAGTTCTTCTATGGAAAAGGCGATTGTTCAGCTTGTATGCGACCTTGCGGCAAAAGATCCCCATATTCGTTTTGCCGCTGCCCGAACTCTCGGCGAGTTAGGAGAAAAGAATGCTCATGCCTATAACGCTCTCATCGAAACTCTGAAGGATGCTGTTTGGTTTGTAAGGTTGGCAGCTTTACAAAGTTTAAAAGAGCTTAAACTGGATACTCCCGCAATTTTACAAGACATTGTTCCTATGCTTCAAGATACACATGAAGATGTAAGAGAATATGCGGTCTTAACCATCAATGATCAAGGACCGGCAGCTGCAGTAGCAGTACCTTTCCTTATACAAGCGCTCTCCGATCCCGTCTGGTATGTTCGGGAAAGAGTCGCGTGGGTGCTTGGACAAATTGGCACCAGCGCGCAGGAGGCTCGTTCACGTTTAATGAGGTGCCTTACTGACGATGAAATTGAGGTGCGCCTTGCATCCCTTGAGGCATTAGGTTCTATTTGTTGTAAGTACGATACGGAAGTGCTCACCACCCTAAACGCAATTATCAGTAATGACGATCAGCCCTCCTCAGTAAAAGAAAAGGTCAAGGCCGTTTTAATGAGGATAAAAAAGGCAGATAAAACGCCAAATTCATTTCCCCTTATCGAGAAGTAAGAGGTAAGAAAATGACAAAAAAAATATTGATCATAGATGATGAAGAAGATGTGCGAACCTACTTAAGTTCTCTGCTTACCAATAACGGCTACCACACCAAGGTTGCTGATAATGGTGAAGATGGGTTTCGCAAACTTACGGAATTTTTTCCTGATTTAATTATCCTTGATATTATCATGCCTAATCAATCGGGTGTGGGGTTTTATCGGAAACTCAAAAAAAGTGACGCGCATAAAGATATTCCGGTAATCATTCTTTCCGCAGTCACCCAATATAAAGACTTCTTCGCCCATGACCATCAGAGTGCACCTCGTCCCCAAGAGTTTCTTGAGAAACCCTTTTCCCCCCAAGAGCTTTTGAACAAGATTGCTACGCACATAAAATAACCTTTCTGTTCTAAGGGGCAACACGTGTCTCCAAACCAAATCGACATCAGCAAATGGGATCCTACCAGAAACGATTACCCCCAGCTTTTCCAGCGCGTTCCTTGCTATATCTCCGTCCAAAACCACGAATTACGGATTGTCCAAACCAACCAGCTTTTTCAACAGGATTTTGGCAACCGGGTGGGTGAACTCTGTCACGAAGTTTATAAAGGAAGATCAAGTCCCTGTCCTGAATGTCCGGTGGTTAAGACCTTTGCTGATGGGCAGGTACATTCCAGTGAAGAGATGGTAATAACCCGTGACGGCCAGGAAGCCTTTGTCATTGTTTACACGAGCCCTCTTTACAATGATCAAGGCCAGATTGTGGCGGTGATGGAAATGTCCACCAATATCACCAATATCAAACGATTGCAGACTGATTTAAGCTTAATGGGACAAACGGTTGCCACCATGGCTCACTCGATTAAAAACATCTTAACGGGCCTGGACGGAGGAATCTATGTGGTGAACTCAGGTTTGCAACAAGGCGACAAAACTGAGACCATAAAAGGTTGGGAGATCGTTCAGCGGAATGTAGCCAGAATTTCCAGTCTGGTAAAAGATATCCTTTATTGTGCTAAAAAAAGAGAGCATATCCTCAGCATTATTGAACCAAACCAAGTAGTCCGTGAGGTTTTTGAATTATTCCGGGGCACTGCGGCACTTGAACAAATTGAACTGGTTCTGGATTTAGAACCAAAACTTGGGCTAATCCTGTTTAATGCCGAAGACCTTCACACGATTTTGAGCAACTTAGTACACAATGCGATAGAAGCCTGTAAATTTGATGTCAACCGGCGTGATCATCGGATAATTTTTCGATCAATTCTCAAAGGACCCTTAGCGGTATTCGAAGTTGAAGACAACGGACCGGGCCTCCCAGAGGAATGGGAAAACTATCTCTTTACCGGGATGTTATCCACAAAGGGTCGTTACGGGACAGGCTTGGGGCTCTTAGTGACCAGAAAAATCGTCAACGAACTTGGTGGGCAGATTACCTTCAGTTCAAAAACTCCCGGAGAAGGCTCTGTTTTTCGAGTAACTTTTCCCATCAGGTCAGCTTCTTCTTCTCAGACTTTTCCTGACACTGAATCAAGCTCCGTTCTTACACAATAAAGTTTTCCCTTATCCCCCTCATGAATTCAATTCCATCCGGCGGAGTTTACGCCATAAAGTGATGCGGTGCATCCCCAGTTCACCCGCAGCAGTTGATCGATTTCCCTTGTGTTTTGCCAACACTTTGAGAATTGTCTCTTTTTCCATCTGGTTGAAAAGCCGTTCCACGGAGCCCATGGGGTTTTCCTGGTTTTGGGATGTTCGAGAAAGGTAAGAAGGAAGATGGTTTCTGCGAATTGTGTTTCCTCGACACATCACAAAGGCATGTTCGATAATATTTTCTAACTCTCGAACATTTCCAGGAAACTTGTAATTTTTAAGCACCTCCAGATAATTAGTAGACACCCCTTCAATGTTTCGGAAAGTTTTTTTGTTAAACTGGTTAATGAAATGTTGGATCAAAATAGGAATATCTTCCGGACGCTCTCGCAAAGGAGGGATTTCGAGTTTCACAACATTGAGTCGGTAGTAAAGATCTCGGCGGAATGTTCCAACGGTTACCATGTGCTCTAAGTCGCGGTTTGATGCCGAAATTATCCGCACATCAACCTTTACCACATGAGTGCCACCCAAAGGAGTAAATGCTTTCTCTTCCACCGCCCGAAGAAGTTTTGCTTGGAGGGAAGGCGAAATATCTCCCACCTCGTCAAGAAAGAGTGTTCCCTGGTGGGCAAGTTGGAAGCGTCCAGGTTTATTTTGTTTGGCATCGGTGAAAGCTCCCTTTACATACCCAAAAAGTTCCGATTCTAAAAGATTTTCCGGCAAAGCAGCACAGTTTACGATTATAAAGGGATTGTTTTTTCGATAGCTCAAGTTATGAATCGCTGCTGCAAACAGTTCCTTTCCTGTACCACTTTCTCCTTGCAAAA
>DATEXU010000107.1:0-5257 GCA_035256645.1 Thermodesulfobacteriota bacterium
TTGTATTTGTTGATCCCCACCAATAATGCCCTCGTTCCCATGTTTTTTCTCCTTTCAATTATTGTTTATCTTTTAACCGTAAAGAGTGAATTGTAAGGTGTTAGGTCGTAGGTAGTGGGTTTTAGGTGTTAGGTGTTAGGTTCCCTCCCTAATCCTACAACCCATGACCTACAACCTATCCCTAATCCTTAACCCTTCCCCCCCTACGTTCATCCCATCGAATTCTCTTTGACTTATCGAGAAATGTAATGATAAAATTATTGGCATCTTCAAGCCACTGAAGTCTCGCCTTTGCCGGCATCCGCCTGAATTCCTCAATCTGCGCCCTGGTAATCTGATGAGCAAAATTTTCTCTAATGTTTTTTTCTAAACTCTTTTTTCTCAATTTTCACAACCTCCTTCAGAGCATTGATATCAGCAATATCCTGAGGTCGGCCCGATATTTTTTTTAGCGCGATGAGATGTCGTTTGGATACCACCGGAATTTTTACACTGCCTGCTTGTATTACTTCTTTCTCATCCTCCAGGGTTTCATAGTCAATCGGTTCATTAACAAATACATCAAGAAGAAGCGCCGGTTTTTTAGGATGATAAAAGCTTAAGACCTGCATGCCTTTTTCTTTTCTCCATGTTTCCCGCTTTTCGTTATCAATAAATTCTTCGGCTTTTACAGGCACCTTTGGCCTATAACCGAGTTCTTTTATAACAGCAATGAACTTCGTAAGATTTTTTGTTTCAAGCCGGACAATGAGATCCAGGTCAGCAGTCAGCCTCACGACTCCGTGGAGCACAAGACCTACACCGCCGACAACAACGTACTTCACTTTCTTGGCATTTAATGCCCTGAAAATTTCTTCGTAAATCAATTCCTAAACTCCTTAATCCTTGTTTCCCCGTTAGGCGTAAAGCGTGAATTGTAAGGTGTTAGGTCTTAGGTCCTCCCAAACCCTACAACCCAAAACCCATAACCTATCACCTATAACCTATCCCATAACCCTTATTCTTCGTTCCTTTATGGTGAGCGTGTTTCAGGAAAGCGTAATTTCTCTTCCACCTTTTCGATCAAAAGCATTTTCAATAAAGACTGGTAAGGAATGTCCCGTTTATTGGCCAGGAGCTTTAAATGCTCAATAAGTGATTCAGGAAGCCTGAGGGATATTGACCGTGTCGATGGTTTTAAATGTGAAAATACTACTCTCTTAGCTTTGGTATAATCAATATAGTCGGCTGAATCATGGGTTGACCAGAAATTTACTTCCTCTTTTTCACTTTTAAATTTTGGTATCTTTTTTAATTTCCTGGTCATAAATGATTTTCTCCTTCCTGTTCATGTCCCGGGCAGAGATAACCCTGATTTTTTTATTTCTGATGGTAAAAACGATAAAAAGACGCCGCTCCCGGTCGGTTTGTCCTAATACATAATAACGAATCTCTTCCTGAGAATGAACCTCATCTCCCTGAACAATTAAGGGTTGGTTAAAGAAAACTTCTTCACACTCAAGAAAGGTAACCCCATGGGTTTCCCAATTTTTTTTGATGTTTCCTTTGTCCCACTCAAAGCCTTCTACAAGAACTAAATCAGCCATTACCGGATTCCTGTTCTGTATATGTTAAGTATATACAAATCAAAAAGCCTGTCAAGTCCTTTTTGAAGATTAAAGTTTTAAGATTTAAGTTCCGTGCTCCTTTGTTCTTCGCTCATGGCTCTTAGGTATCAACTACGAGCTATGAACGATGAGCAATGAGCTATTCGCTTAACCCTTAATCATAACCCTTCGCGGACTATGCTCCCGAAGAAAATCTTTGCAACGAGGTCATCACATCCGAAGCGTCAAGATTCCCTTTTATTCCGGCATCTAAAAAAATATTCATTGTTTCTATCTGATCGAGATTAAGAAGCCGTGCCGCCTCTCGAAGAGTAACTTTTCCTTGTTTATAAAGATTACCCACATACGTTTCAAAACCAATCTTCATAAGTTTACGCATGGCGGTAGCTTCTTCTATCTTTTCTTCTTTTTCTACCAGATCGAGAGCAGCCATCATTTCTTTCGGTATCCTGAGAGATTTCGTTTTCATTACACCCTCCAATGATCTAAAGCTAACTTAACGGTATTATACTCATCATTACTAACAAAAGGGGATAATAAATCCAGCTTGCGGTAAGCTTCATTTAAAGTTAATGCGCCCTGTTTTAGTAAAATGACAATGAAAACCGCAGGAGTTATATAAGGGACATCAAAAAAATTAACCCTTCTTATGAATCGTTTATCGTCACTACAGATGGCGTCAAATTTTTTTTGTTGAAAAAGCGCGAATACCGCATCCTCTCCTTTATGAGGAGACGATCGCTGTTGGGCCACTGAGAGCAACTTATTTGCAATATTTTTTTTAATAATTATTGCGTCCGGATGCTCACCAGCATTATCGGCTACTTCATTTTTGACCGCTTGAGGAATGACAACCGAAAAATTTTTACAAACAATTTCTTTGAGTTTTGCCTTAGTTAATTTGATCAAGCAATCTGCATCCATGAGAACTTTCATGTATTGCATTGTAATAAAAAGATTGCAATTTGTCAAGTTTTCTTTTTCCCTGGGTTTCGTCCCTCGTTCCTTACTCCTCTCCTTTAATCTTACAACTGTTTTTTCCTCTCGCGCCTCGCTCCTTACTTCTATCCGTAAATCGTAAACCGTAAGGTATTAGGTCTTAGGTGTTAGGTGGTAGGTCTTAGGTCGTAGGTGTTAGGTTATAACCCATCACCCATCACCCAAAACCTATAACCCATAACCCTTAACCCTCGCATCATCTATTTTATGATAGCGGCAAGGACTTCATCTATGGACGCCACCGTCACGTTGTCGCGCAGATCCCAGCCTTTTGCGATCGGACAGACGACCCATGCATGATCCGGTGCAGTATCGCGCAGCATGGTCGCACAACCACGGGTCAACTGTGGCGCAGTGGATGCCTTGAACTCAAACGCCAGGCGTTGCCGGCCTCGTTCCATCAACAAGTCAACCTCCTCGCCGTTGGACGTACGGACAAATGATGCCCGCCAGCCAGGCAACGCCGCACAAATCTGTTCAATACACCAGCCTTCCCATGACGCTCCCACCACCGGATGTCCAAGCAGATCATCCATTCCTTCAATCTCCAGCAGACTGTGAAGAACACCAGTATCGCGAAGATATACCTTGGGTGACTTGACCAACCGTTTTCCCAGGTTAACCTTAAACGGCTCCAACACCCGCACCATGAAGTTCTGCGTCAGTATGCCAATGTACTTGCGCGCAGTGGTATGGCTCACACCCAGCGCCTGTCCTAAGCGCGCGGTATTGAGCAACTGGCCGTGCTGATGCGCCAGCATTCGCCAGAGTCGTCCCAGCATCTCAGGTGATGCGCCAACACCCAAATAAACAACATCTTTTTCCAGGAACGTTCGCGAAAACGATTCGCGCCACGCCGTGCTGGACGTCTCTGAAGTCGCCAGCAGGCTTCCGGGGAAACCACCCCGTACCCAGTGCCGCTCACGATCTTTCATGCCCGCCGCCGCGCACTCCTGCCATAAAAGCGGAGTCAGTTCGTGGTAGCGAATGCGTCCAGCCAGCGATTCCGAACTTTGCCGCAGCAACTCCGGCGAAGCTGATCCCAGCACCAGAAAACTATACCGATGATCCGGATCGTCGGCCAAAACCCGCAGGGTCATGAACAACCCCGGAGACCGCTGGATTTCGTCAAGAATCACAAGCTTGCCCGCTTGGCGTGACAGGAACCACTCGGCATCCACTATTTTGCGTTGATCCGCGGCTCGCTCCAGATCCAAATGGATGACGTTGTCCGGCGCACGGTTAGCGGCGATGTGCCTGGCAAGAGTAGTTTTGCCACATTGCCTCGGTCCGAGGATTGCTGTTACCGGCACCTCTTCCAGCGAGGCCTTAATGTCCGACTCACGAAGTCGCGGAATATAACTATGTAATTTGCCATTCATGCTTTCAATCTACATAATTAAAAAGGATTGTCAAGATAAATCTTTTCCAATCCTCTAATTTTTTAGTCTTCTAATCCTCCAACCCTTAATCCCTCAATCCCTGAATCCCTAATCCGTAAATCGCAAACCGTAAGGTGTTAGGTCTTAGGTGTTAGGTCCTCCCAAACCCTACAACCCAAAACCTATAACCTAACCCCTAATCCGTAAACCGTAAGGTCTTGGGTCGTAGGTGTTAGGTTATAACCCACAACCCATCACCCACAACCCATCCCATAACCTACAACCTATCCCTAATCCGTAACCCTTGCCCCTTGCTGATCGCTCATAGCTGATAGCAAAAAACGATGAACCATGAGCTACGAGCTTCCTACCCCTCGCCCCCTTGCTTGACGTTTTTTTTAACTATGCTAATGTCTTAAATAAACATAGGAGGATTAACCAATGAAAAGCGTTACTCTGGAAAATATTTATAAAAAAGTTATTAATTTACAGCGCGATGTAACTCAGATCAAAAGGAGCCTTTTTGAAGAACCCGAGTTGCGTGAAGATTTTATTTTACGGATGAAGGCAATTGACCTTGAAAAGTCAATCACCGTTAAAGACTTCGGGGAAAGATACGGTTTGAAGTAGTGTATACACTTGCCATTAAAGAAAACCTGGACAAGAAATTTAAGAAGCTCCAGAAAAAAGATAAGGAGCTGCTTCGAGTCATTGAAAAAAAGGCGCGTGGTACCGACTCCCTGCCTATATAAAAATCTCAGCATCAGCTCGTAATCCGCGGCAAGGGGAAAATCAAGATTCAGCAAACCATACTTCTCATAAACACTTCTTTTACAAAAAAAGGCCGGATGCGGCGGCATCCAGCCTCTTTTGAATTTATCTCGATCAAAACCTTCTGACGTGCACCCCTGAGTTGATTTTTTTATTTATAAACATCTCCTCTTGGGCCTATTTTTGTAACCACCAGGGTATCCTCAATAACTACAAAGAGGATTCTATATTTACCTACTCGGATTCTATAAGAATCTCTTTCACCGGTAATTGGTTTAATATCTACAGGCAATCCATTTGAAAGTTTTTGCAAGGCTAAATCTATTAAAGCCTTATAGTCACGAGGTAGTTTTTTATAATCCTTGGCAGCTGTTTTACTAAACTCTATCTTAAAGTGTCCCATTTGATTGTTTCCCCTTTTTTAAATTCAATTCTTCCCTTATCAATTTCTTCCCTCTCCTCGTGCGTTAAAGGGGAAACATCACTTTCCACTAAGGC
>DATEXU010000108.1:0-6579 GCA_035256645.1 Thermodesulfobacteriota bacterium
TCGAAATTCCTCTCGTCGTTTAAAGCATCAAACACCCGGAAAATATCCATCCCACACTCGGCAGAATGCAATATAAACTCTCTGACCACATCATCAGCATAGTTCCGGTAGCCCACCAGGTTTTGTCCCCTTAAAAGCATCTGCAAGGGGGTTTTGGGAAGCATCTTTTTCAATGTTCGAAGTCTTTCCCAGGGGTCCTCATTCAAAAAGCGGGTGGCGACATCAAAGGTCGCTCCTCCCCACACTTCCATGGAGTAAAATCCCATGGAATCCATCTCCTCGGCAACCGGGAGCATGTCTTCAGTCCGCATGCGGGTGGCTAATAACGACTGATGTCCATCACGAAACGTGGTATCAGTGACTTTAACTCGTTTCCTTGTAGTTGTTTCTTGGTGTTTTTCCATCAGTTACTTCACGTTCCTTTCTGTTGAATTTTATTACGTTAACCTAAATTGAGCGATTCTTGTTTGCTAAGGTGCCCAAACCACGGTAGGACAGGCGAGACGCCTGTCCTACTTGTTTTGTAATGAAAATCGCTCAATTTAGGTTTAACTCATTTAATTTTTTTGCTCACTATTCTTATCTCCTGATTCTTCTTAATTAAGCTAACCCCTTGTTCAATTTTGGTAAAGTTTACCAATAGCGAGGAGATATTTATTCAATCAAGTGTGAAAATCTATCATAACCTTTATAAAAAAGTAAAGATTTCAGTAAATAATGAAAATCCTCAAAATTCCTATCCCTGTAGCAAGCTGCAGGGAATTAGTAAGTTAAAGAATTATTTTAAACGCCCTTAAAGATTTGCTCAAAAGAAAATAAAAGCAAATAACATATTAAAATAAAAATGTTTTTCCAAAAAAATCGTTTGATTATCCCAAGCGCGCATCAAGGGGCAAAGGATGGCCCCGAAGGAAAAGCGCAGAAGACATTCGCTTATGGTTTTCTAATTGAATTTCCGTAAGAAGGATATGACCTTCACCAGTTGCAACTAAGATACCCTCATCAGAGGCCTTTACGACCTTGCCCGGCTCGTGAGGGAAGCCTTGTATTCTGTGTTTAGCTTGCAAAACTTTTAAAATTTTCCCTTCTAAATAAGTGAAAGCGCCCGGCCAGGGATTCATTCCTCGGATATGATTATAAATTTTCTCTGCTGGTTTTTCCCAATCAATAACTCCATCCTCTTTTTTCAGGGGCGGAGCATAAGAAGCTTCAGATTCTTCCTGTTCAGAGGGGCTTAACCCTCCTTGCTTAAACGTCTCAACTGTTTCCCGTAGGACTTCAGCTCCTAAAAAAGCCAAACGGTCATGAAGTTCTCCCGCATTTTCTTCGGGAAAAATTTCAAGCTTTCTCTGGAGTAAAATATTCCCCGTATCAAGCCCTTTATCCATTAACATGGTCGTTACCCCGGTTTCTTTTTCCCCCTGGATAATTACCCGGTTTATCGGTGCTGCTCCCCGATACTTTGGCAAAAGAGAAGCGTGAACATTGATGGAGCCGAATCTCGGAATATCTAAAATCCGCTGGAAGATAATCTGGCCAAAGGCGGCAACAACAATGAGATCAGGAGATAAACTTTTAATGATCTCAACAGATTCATCTCGGTTGATCTTTACTGGCTGAAATAGAGGAAGGTGATTTTCTAAGGCTACCCCTTTGATCAATGAAACTTTAATTTTAAGACCCCGTCCCTGGGGTTTATCTGGCTGGGTAAAAACCCCGACAATATTTTCACCTTTTGCTAACAAAATTTTCAAAGAGGGCACCGCAAAAGGAGAGGTCCCCATAAATAAAATCCGGAACGTTTCTTCCTGCAATTTAAATTTCCTTGAAGCAAGTCAAGTTTAAGAATTCAGTAAAACGGCTGGCAATTTCTTGATCGGTTAAGATACGGAGTCGTTCCACGCTAAACTGTTCTACACAAAATGAGGCCATAACGCTCCCAAAAATGATTGCCTGACGAATCCCCACATCATGGAGGTTTTGGCATTTAGCCAGATATCCCATAAAGCCCCCGGCAAAACTATCACCAGCTCCCGTGGGGTCAAGCGTTACCTCAAGCGGATACGCCGGAGCGGAAAAGATAGAAGAATTGGTGAACAGTAACGCCCCATACGTTCCCTGTTTAATGATCAGAACTTTGGGCCCGAAGTTTGAGATTACCCGGGCGGCCTTAACCAAATTATATTCTTTAGCAAGCTCCCGGGCTTCGGCTTCATTGATGATAAGAATATCTACGAGTTTGATGGTCTCTTTTAAAGCATCCGGCTTATTTTCGATCCAAAAATTCATGGTGTCTAAGGCTACCACCTTGGGCTTATGAACCTGTTTTAACACTTTAAACTGAAGTTCTGGGTCAATATTAGCTAAAAAAACATATTCTAAATCCCGATACGCTTCCGGAATATCCGGGCTAAATTTCTCAAAAACATTGAGCTTGGTATCAAGCGTGTGAGCTTCGTTGAGGTCATAACCATACCTTCCCTCCCAATGGAAGGTTGCTCCGTCCTCCTGTTGTAACCCCTGAAGGTCAATGCCTCGCTCCCGGAGAATAGTCAAGTGGCTTTCAGGGAAGTCTTTGCCCACCACTCCTACTAAAGATACTTTCGTAAAAAAACTCGCGGCCACAGAAAAATAGACTGCTGATCCTCCTAACACTTTATCCACTTTTCCAAAAGGCGTTTCAATCGTATCGAATGCTAATGAACCAACAACTAAAATACTCATGGTCTTTTCTTGGCTCCGCTTGTATGAGAAGGAGATTCTGCTTCTTCCTTCCATAGTTCCAGGTTTTGGGGTTCTTCACCCCGAAGCGTCACGGTGTCCCTGCCAAAAACAACGCCAAGCACCTCGCCTGACTTGCCCAAAGGCTTTAAGGGCATTCCATTAACAGTTACTTTTATTCCTCCCGCATTTCCGAGTTTTAATTCTAACTTCTGTTGCCATTCCCACGAAAACTCATCCCCAGGAAAAAGGAAAATCTGGGATGGTTGGGCATTGTCAATTACATATCCAATCCACGTAGTAGCATAGCACTTTGCTTGCATGTGGACGGGGATAGGAAGAGCAGGTGAAGAAGCAGCCGATGTTTCGCCAACTTCTGTCTTTTCATCAGAAGAAAGGGGGGCAGGAGATAATTGGTTCTCCAAAGCCGGAGTTTCTCCGGCAACCGGAGAGGTCTCTGTTCCAAAAGGCGCTACCGCATCCTTCGGGATACTGGTTTGGTTCTCTGAAGGGGTTTGTGCTTTTTCTGGACTGTTTTTTTTCTGCGGCTCAATACGGGACGTGTTCTCGAAATAGTTTTTTAAAAAATAGGGGTACGCTAAGAAGATCGCTAATCCACATACCAACATCAGAAAAATATAAAGGGCATTAAATTTCATTTTTTTTCTACCCTGCAATTCCTCTGGGGTGGTAAGCGCTTCCTTGCCGGCGGATGTTTCATTATATAAATCCAATAATTCTCTTTCATCCAACCCAACATAGCGAGCATAATTGCGGATAAACCCCCGGACAAAAATCATGGGGGGAAGAAATTTAGATTGGTCATTTTCTATCGCAGTTAAAATGCCTTTATTGATTTTGGTGGCTTTAACCACGTCATCTAAAGAAATATTTTTTTCTTCTCGCCCTCTTTTCAACCGTTCACCTAAGGACTCCATATTTAATTCCTTTATTTCCAACTAATTAGAACGAATAATTCTTGCCATTGGTAACATAAATTTCTAAAGAAAACAAGTTAAAGCTGAGGAGACGTAAGGTTTTTCAATCTCATAAAATAGCCGAATTTTTTTAACTTTTAAGGAATGTTTTTTCAACCGATCTAAAAAAAGTCTTAAGCGCTTCTAAAAAATTGCCCGATACCGTCAGCTTACCCAACGAAGTCTGGCGGGTTTGTTCAAATAAGTTGATTTTTTTGGTAAAAATGATATAGAAATCCAAAAGCGATAAGTATTTCAAAAAAATAATTTTTTCTAAATAGGGAATAAAAGATGTATTTACCCTTAATTTTAAGCTTTTTAATGATTTTAGGATTAACTGTTTTCGCTTTACAAAATGGGGGGCCGTTGGAAGTTAAATTTTTGGTCTGGGGGTTTAAGACTTCCATAGTAGCCGTAATCCTTGGTTCCGTCTTAATCGGCGCTATTATTGTGTCAATATTTTCTCTCCCCCTTTTAATAAAAAAGCACTTTCACGAAAAACGACTGGCAAAGCAAATCAGTGAACTTGAAAAAAAATCTCAGGAATTAGAAAATCAATCTCAACAAAAGAAAAGTTCAGCGTTCACCTCTCCCACGACTCAGCTCCTGTAAGCACTTTGAGAATTTGTTCACAATCGCGGGATAACACGGTATGTTCAATGTTCCTCTTAGCGGCATCAGAAACTTATTAAGTGCTCTGGGGGTGAAGAAAAAACAATAAATGGGCACGTGGTTTTATCGCCCAAGGTGGTGCGCGCAAAAGCAATGAATTCCTTACCAAACTATGCCTGAACTTCCCGAAATAGAAACCATAAAAAATGATCTCGCTCCCAAAATAATTGGTAAGATAATAACCAAGGTAACCTTCCCCCCTGACCCAAAGATAAGAATTCTCCGAAGGTTTCCTTCCCAAAGGCAGTTCGTTCAAGAACTCGAAGGGTCAAAGATTCATTTTCTCACTCGTCGCGCAAAGTACCTGATTTTTGAGCTTGTCCCCGCCAAAACCTTAGTAATCCATCTTGGGATGTCCGGTCAGTTGCTGTTAAAAAAGTCGGGGACCCCTTACGAACCCTATATTCGAGCGGTTTTCCATTTTAATAAAGGCACAGAACTTCGCTTTATTGATCCCCGCAAATTTGGCGAGATATTCCTTAAACTACCCTCTCTCCAATCTCATCCCTTAACTTTGGACCGCTTAGGCCCAGAACCTTTGGAAAAGGACTTTTCCATAACGTGCCTAACCCGCATCCTTCAAAAGTCACGGCGCGCCATAAAAACGCTTTTACTGGATCAAAAGAGCATCGCGGGGATAGGAAACATTTATAGCGATGAAATCCTTTTTAACGCGAAAATTCATCCTACTCGTCTTGCCAATACTCTAGATGAGGATGGCATAAAACTTCTTCACCGCTCGATCAAGAAAATCTTAAAAGACGCTATTGATAATCGGGGCACTACCGCAGCCGACAAACGCTATCGGGACGGATTAGGCAAGAAGGGGAAATTTCAGAAAAAGCTTAAAGTCTATCAGCGACGAGGAACCCCTTGTTTCTCTTGCGGGACTATAATTAAAAGTATGCGCGTTGGAGGACGAAGCGCTTCTTTCTGTCCTCACTGCCAAAAGTGAAATTTGACGACTCATTGTTTTCTGATAAACTAAAATAGTATGAACTGTAAAAAGTGTAGAGGTCCTGAGTCTAAACCCTCATGCCTTTTGAAAAAGTATTTTGAAGAATGTCTAAAGTAATCAATATCCAAAACCATATTGAATTAGAAAAGCAGAAAAAACTGGAGGAAGATCAAAAGCGTCAGGTTGAAACAGCGCAGAAGATAATCCTTTGTTCTTCGTGCCGGCTGAGGTGCTCCCGGTGTGGGGTCCAGGTGACTGCCCCCACTTTTTGTCCTTTTTGTTCTGATCTTCCCTTTAATTTATGCCCCACCTGCGCTGAGGAATATGAGGAATATAAGCGGTCACTCGATGGGTTAGAGACTAAAGACATATCCTGGCACAACCAGGAATGGAAAGAGATGTGGCAGGCGTGGCTTGAATACCAAAAAGCGTTAAAAAAATATCAACAGTCTCGCGAGATAAGGGAGTTATTGAAAAAAGATTAAAGGTTGTTCACTTTTTCCATGAGGGTCTTGACTTTTTAAAACCCAGCCTTATTTAAATCTAAATTGAGCGATTTTCATTACAAAACAAGTAGGACAGGCGTCTCGCCTGTCCTGAGGGGTGAAATGACCGGACAGCCGGGACGGCTGTCCTACCGTGGTTTGGGCACCTTAGAAAACAAGAATCGCTCAATTTAGGTTAAAGATAGTATTTTGTTGAAGGCTAAAGGGGAAAGGAGGTGAACTTTATGCAGAGAAAAAGATTTATGTTACGTCGGGTAGCCCACTGTTCGTGTTGTTCTGAAGGGGGCTGCTGTATTCAGTCCTGAGCATGACACAAAACTGCTCCTTAAAAAGAAAAAATCCCCGTTTGTTACAAGAAGACGGGGATTTTTTTTGGCCTCTATTACTATTATTAGTCAAGGTTACAAGGGCTATACATTCACTTCAACACTATTGTGCAGGTGGCTTCCATCTCCGGTATTGCAACAATGCCCGCAGAGCGGGCAGACCGTCTAACGGCGAAAGCTTTTTGTTTGCGTACCGTGCGGTATAACTGATTGGCATTTCATAAATGGTATACCCGGCCCGCAGTAATTTGGCGGTGATTTCAGTCTCTATGTCAAAACGGCGGCACTCCAAATCAAGGCTGAGAGCAATGTCGCGCCGCATCATTTTATAACATGTTTCTACATCGTTCAAGCTTTGACCATAGAGCACGTTCGTGACGAACGTAACGAACCGATTTCCCAAGCGCATTATCAGCTTT
>DATEXU010000109.1:0-3411 GCA_035256645.1 Thermodesulfobacteriota bacterium
CACCACGTTAGGATTAATTTTTTAGACATAGTGTTTCCCTCTCTTTTGGATTTTAAACTCACTGCACAACCTCCTCTGTCTTTAAAGGCTTTTCTTCTTTCGTTTGGGGTCTCGGGGTTTCTTTGAGCCGGAGGGTATGGAGTTGCCCATTGGCTTTTAAAATTACTCGGTCTTCTTTTATGGCAATAACCTGCTTGTCGTTGATCAAATCCCGTTCTTTTACCATTTTGTGGTTTATTATTGCGGTCCGTGAGCTTGCAGAGTAATTAATGCCGGTGAGGCTAAATTCGCTCGCAACGTCAACAGTGCCCGCCTTATTCTTTTCAGTAGGCCGCGCAACAAGCGTTTTTTCAGAGGGATTTAAAAAGGGATCTCGTTTTACGATTTTTATTTTTTCTTTATCTGATGGTGATATATCCGATCCTTTTTCTTTTTCTTCCCGTCCTTTAAGCATTGGGTCGTTAAACTCCAGGCAAACCAAATCAAACTCGGCCTGGTGCTTAGAAGAAGCTTGGGAACTGGTGTTTATTTTTAAATTGTCGATGGAGATTTTTTCTTTATCCTCAAGCTCCTGAAAAAAGTTAACCATATCAGAAAAAGAAGCGCTTATTGCTCCAGAAAACGAGATCAGGGAATAATTGCCTTTTGTTTCCTTTTCCGCGGGAGAAAAGCTCACGAGGTTAACCTTCCATTTGTTTGCTATGGTACTGATTCGGTTAAACATGAAAAAGGAAAGGTCCATGTGAGCGGCTTCCGGAAAACGGGAAAAATAATTAATCCCTAAGCCCCCGGCCAATGAAGTTAAGTCATTTTTTTCTTTTGCTAATGCGGTAACTGCCGACTCGTAGGTGACCTTCTCTTGAATCAAATCCCTTTGGTTTTTCTTGTGGGTTTTATAAAACTTCCAGGAAAAGAAAAGACCAATCCCGATAAAAATTATCACGGCCACTACGATTAAATTTTTTCTGCTGATGTTATGCATCATGTTTTCGGAGAAGTTGAAATTCAAACTCAAGGCCTTCCCCTTGCCCTTCTTTTTGGTAATTGTTTACTGAAATTAATACCGGGGCTTCAAAGCCGGCCATAAAGGAGGCGTTGTTTTTCAAGTTTTGCATAAAGCTCTGAATAGAAGAAGAAGGAGATTCCTCACCCGAGGAAATGACCACTCCTTTGATCACCAGTTTCTCTCTGTTTTTTATATTACTGCTGCCTCCGGCGCCTGTTTTTTCTTTACTATATTCCAGAGAAGTTAAAAAAACCTGGCTGGGGGTCGCATCGCTCAAAGAGACCATTTTTTCTGTCCAGGTGAACCGCTCTTTCTTTAATGTGGATAAGAGCGCTGCCACGCCGGAAACCTTTCCCTTTTCCTGGGTCACCTTTAAAAAGTCTTGTCCTATTGCCACCAGCTTTTGAGGCTTTTGGGTAATTCCTTTACTATAATAACCGATAAAGGATACGATAATAATAAAGCCAAGAACCAAACCGGCAATTAAAAGCTCTTTTCCTTTAACGTTTCTTAACCACCGGTTTTTATTTTGCGGTAAAAAATTAATTTCAAATTCCATACACTAACCCCTTAGGGCAAGACCAATTGCTACTCCTAATTGTGATTCCCACTTTTCCAGGGACTCCAAAGACACCTGCTCATCAATGTGAATATTTTTTAAAGGCTGAAAACAGTTCACGGGTAAGTTCAAGTTTTCTTGCAAAAACGAGGCGAGACCAACGATCTGAGATGTTCCCCCCGTTATTATAATCTCTTCAAAGCCTTTGTGCCCGGTGCGCGTATCATAGTAAAGGAGGGACTGACGAATTTCCGAGAGAAATTGATCAAAAACAGGTTTGGTTACTTCAAAGCTGATTTTTCCTTCTTTCTTAAACGCTTCTGCGCGGGAATAATCCATTTTATAATTTTCATGCATCGCCTGGGTAAAGCTTTTTCCTCCAAGGGAGATATCCCGGGTAAAAAAGAACCCTCCTCTTCGGAAAGCTGAAATGGTCGTTGTGCTTGCGCCCAGCTCTATCAGCACATGATTTTTTTCTCCATTATCGCGACAAAACGTTAGAAAGGCATTTGCTAACGCCAAAGGGTTAGCATCGATAATCCAAGGCTGCATATTTATTCGACTTAAAAGATTGAGGTGGTTTTGAAAATATTCTTTGTCAACCGCCACCAGTAATACCTCTGAAGTTTTTTCCCCTTTATTTATTTTTTTTATTTGATACTTAAGCTCAACAGCGTCTAAAGTGAGGGGGATATACTTGCTTGCCTCCCAGGGCAAAGAAGATTCTATTTCTTTGGGGGCTGTGGTCGGGAAAGTAACCTGCTTGATCACCAGGTTATGTCCGCCCAGAGAGGTAACGACGCGGGTACTTTTGAGTTCAAAATCTTTGATGACCTGAGCAAGAGCGGATAAAGTGGCTTCAAAGGAATTTCTAAGATTGAGATTTTGATCAACCTCCGCGACGCTAAACCCCGTTAACCGAATCGCAGAAGTTCCTTCTTTTACAAGACGAACTGCCTTTACATTATGAGAACCAATATCAAGACCCAGGGTGATTGTTGGACTGCGAAATACCCTCAAACCTCTCTCCTCCGTAAAATGCTTATCGATTCAAACTCGGCTGGTATTTTAAACCTTAATTCAGCGACAAAAGGGTCATGCTGAACCCTGAACGTGTCATTCTGAACTTGGTTCAGAATCTTCAGGGCAGGCTTGTTTCAGCATCTCATGAGACCCTGAAACGAGTTCAGGGTGACAGAATATGTATTATGACACAGTCTCAACACTGGGAATCCAGGTTGAAAAGACTGGATTCCCCCGAATCAAGTTCGGGGCAGGCTCAATCAAGTCCGGAATGACAAAATGAAAAAAACCATTTTTAAAACACTACACTCGTTGTAGTTGAACAACTAATTATATTTTATTTTTTTGGGTTCGACACTTAAATAATAATGTTTCTTATGTGACCATTATCAAGTCTTAAACAAATTTTCTTCAATATGTAACATAAAATATTAAAACTTCCAATAAAAATCTAAACTTCCATATTAGTTTTTAATATAACATTCTATAGCTTTGCAAAATCCCCATACGATACTTCAAAAATGAGTAACAAATCAATATTATTAGTCTTTTACACATCAAGCAGAGAAATTTTTGAGACCCACAAGGCAATCCTCAACTTTGGGCGAAAAACCTTACCCAAAAAAAGTTTAACTCCCCGACACCCACTTTTCAAAAGAGGGGGTTTCGCAAGTCCGTGCATGGTTCGACAAGCTCACCGTGACAGAGGGTGGCATCCTTAGCACAATAAGGTGTCACCCTGAGCCAGTCGAAGGGTCGAAGGGCGCATGGCTAATTGCGACACAGTCTCTTTGTAAAGAGGGGGTAAATAAGATCTCACTCT
>DATEXU010000110.1:0-5808 GCA_035256645.1 Thermodesulfobacteriota bacterium
TATGTTCTGCTTTCGATAACCGATACCGGGATCGGGATGACCGAAGAAGTTAAAGAGCAGATTTTTGATCCCTTTTTTACCACCAAAGAGAAAGGAAAAGGAACCGGATTGGGGTTATCAACCGTCTATGGGATAGTGAAGCAAAGCGGGGGGGATATTTATGTTTACAGCGAACCACAAAAAGGGACAACCTTTAAGGTTTATCTTCCCCGGGTGTATGAGCCTGCGGAGAAGATAAAAAAGGTAACCCGTGAAGAAATTTTCCTGGGCAAGGAGACCATCCTGGTGGCAGAAGATGAAGACACGGTGCGGAGGCTGGCAGTAGATATTTTAAGGAGGCAGGGATACCGGGTACTGGAGGCCACGGAAGGGGGAGAGGCCCTGGTAATGTGTGAAAAAGAGAAAGAGCCGATTGATTTAATTTTAACCGACATTGTGATGCCGCACATGAGTGGACCGGAGTTAATCGAGAGGCTTAAGCAGGTACGGAAAGATTTCAAGGTGCTGTACATGACCGGGTATACGGATGAGACGATTGTTCAGCATGGGATACTGGAGGAAGGGATAGAGCTTATTCACAAACCCTTTAACATTGAGAAACTGGCGCGGAAGGTCAGGGAGGTTTTAGATAAAAACTAAAACCTTCTATCAGGCGTTTTGAAAAACTCATGAAACATGCAGGATAGGCTTGTTTCAGCATCCAATAAAATCAAGATGCTATGCGACCCTGAACCAAGTTCAGGGTGACAAAATAATAATTTTCCAACTGCCTGATAGTAATGATAAAGCAATTGGGGGAGGGACGATGACTGCGTGAGCAGTCTTTTTTTTGGACAAAAAAATAAAAACATGCTTTCATAATAGGCAGGAACAAATTTTTGATTCTTATTGAGTGCTAGTGTAGTGTTTCAATAACAGCTTTACAATATGTCATTTTTTCTAATTACAACAAAGTCTCAGAAGCAAGAATCCAGAACCAATCGAAATTACTGGACTCCCGCCTTCGTGGGAGTGACGGATTGAGAATTGTTAGAAGCACCCTATAATTAGTTCTATAAAATCCTTACGTTATAATTCAAAAAAACTAATAAATTGTTTGACAAATATTTTTCTTGACGGTATATGAATTACTTTCGAAAAAGACTTTTGATGAGTTCGTAAAAAGTCAAAATTCGCGGGTTTTGTCATGCTGACCCTTCGCCGAAGCTCAGGGTGACAGTGTCGAAGCATGAGGTAATATCAATTGGTTGTGTTCACCCTTCGACAAGCTCAGGGTGACACCCTTTGTCACCGTGAGTTTATCGAACGGTCTGGATGACACCCCCGACTTTTTACGAGAGCGTCACTTTTATCTTCGGAGAATTCTTACGGGAGTCTAATCTCTATGGGAATGACAATTACGGAAAAAATTTTAGCCGGGCATGCCGGCGTGAAAAAGGTAATTCCGGGAGAAATCATTAATACCCGGGTTGATGTGGCCCTGGGAAATGACATCACTGCCCCCATTGCCATTGAAGAATTTCGAAAAGCGGGGGGCAAAAAAGTTTTTGATCACAATAAGGTTATTCTTGTCCCGGATCATTTTACCCCCAATAAAGATATTGCTTCCGCAAAACAATGTCGGATTTTACGCGACTTTGCCAAGGAACAGAATCTGACCCATTACTTTGATCAGGGCGACGTGGGGGTGGAGCACGCGCTTTTGCCGGAAAAGGGACTTGTTTTGCCGGGTGATGTGGTCATTGGGGCTGACAGTCATACCTGCACGTATGGGGCTTTGGGCGCTTTTGCCACGGGCGTGGGAAGCACTGATTTGGCGTATGCGATGATGACCGGAGAAGCATGGTTTCGGGTGCCGGAGACCATGAAATTTATTTATAAGGGTAAACTTCCCCTCTGGGTAGATGGTAAGGATTTGATTTTATTTACCATCAAGGATATCGGGGTTGAGGGAGCACGGTATCAAGCGATGGAATTTACCGGTGAAACAATAGCGGAACTCTCCATGGCCGGCAGGTTTACCATGGCCAATATGGCTGTCGAAGCCGGAGCCAAAAATGGTATTTTTATTCCTGACGAAAAAACGAAAATCTATGTTAAAGAACGAAAGACGCGGGAATACGCTTTTTATACCAGTGATCCGGATGCTGAGTATGCGGAGGTCAAGGAGTACGATATTTCTCTTCTTGAACCTCAGGTTGCCTTTCCTCACCTTCCTTCAAATGTGCGGGGCATCAGCACGGTTGGTTCAATACCGATTGACCAGGTGGTGATCGGTTCGTGTACGAATGGAAGGATAGAAGATTTAAGGGTTGCGGCTCAGATTTTGAAAGGGCGAAAAAAGGCCCCGTTTCTTCGATTGATTATTATTCCTGCTACCCCGGCTATCTATCGGCAGGCTTTAGAAGAGGGACTTTTTCAAATTTTCCTCGATAGTAAAGCAGTTATCAGCCCGCCTACCTGTGGCCCTTGTCTTGGGGGACATATGGGAATTTTAGCCAAAGGTGAGCGCGCAGTAGCGACGACGAATCGTAATTTCGTCGGTCGGATGGGGGATCCTGAAAGTGAGGTCTTTCTTGCGGGGCCGGCAGTGGCTGCTGCTTCCGCAGTACTGGGAAGGATCGGAGGACCCGGCGAGTTGTGAAAAAGGCTTGTCAGTGGTCAGTTGTTGTACAACGGACAACCAACAACAAACAATGGACTACGGACAACGGACCACTGACGTTTGGAACAAAGCGTCCGCATTGTATAGTGAGCGACATAAAAGTTGACATAAAAAGAGTGTGTTCTCTTTCTGCGCAGTTTCCCTAACGCGTCATTCCCGTCCCCGCCTTCGCGAGGATAAACTCCAGCGGGAATCCAGACGTCGTCCCCGCGAAAGCGGGGAACCAGGAAAGAACAAAAAAACCCTGGATTCCGCATCAAGTGCGGAATGACAATAGCGGGGCCACGGCATGACAAAAAAAGAACACCTCTTTATTTATGTCGTTCTATAATTTTAAATAAAGACCTCGAGAAGGAGATTATTCGTGAAGTTTAGAGGGAAGGTCTGGAAATTTGGAGCCAACATTGATACGGATGCGATCATTCCCGCCCGGTATCTCAACACGTCTGATCCGGCTTTGTTGGCCAAACATTGCATGGAAGATGCTGATCCTGAGTTTATAAAAAAAATGAAGCCGGGAGATATCATCATCGCTGAGCGGAATTTCGGTTGCGGTTCATCCCGCGAGCATGCCCCGTTAGCGATTAAGGCCGCGGGCATTTCGTGTGTGATTGCCAAGAGCTTTGCCCGGATTTTTTACCGTAACTCCTTTAACATGGGTCTTCCTATTTTTGAGTCATCAGATCTGGCGGATAATACCGCTGAGGGAGACGAGATCGAGGTTGACGCCACGTCCGGTGAGATCGTCAACCTAACCCGCAATAAGAAATTTAAAGCAAACCCGATCCCTCCGTTTATGCAGGAATTGATTGCCAGCGGAGGATTAATGAACTATGCTCAAAAAAAACAAATGAAAAAGGATTAAACTATGGGTAAAATTCACACGATTGCGGTTATTCCTGGAGACGGGACCGGCCCGGAAGTCATTGCTGAAGGTATTAAGGTTCTCAACGCAGTATCCCGGATAGAAAATTTTAAAATTGAGTTCGTATTCTATGATTTTGGAGGGGACCGTTACCTTCGCACGGGAGAGGTTCTTCCCAACTCCGCTTTGGAAGAATTTCGCAAAATGGATGCCATTTATCTGGGTGCCATAGGCCATCCCAAAGTAAAACCAGGTATTTTGGAAAAAGGGATACTCTTAACTACCCGGTTCGAGCTGGATCAGTATATCAATCTCCGCCCGATAAAGCTTTATCCGGGCGTAGATACCCCGCTTAAGGATAAAGGGCCGGCAGATATTGACTTTGTCGTGGTCCGCGAAAATACCGAGGGTTTATATACCGGAAGCGGTGGATTTTTAAAAAAGGGGACACCTGATGAAGTGGCAATCCAAGAATCCATCAACACCCGCAAAGGGGTGGAACGCTGTCTGCGATATGCTTTTAATTTCTGCCGCAAACGGAATAAAGAGAAAAAACTTACTCTGTGCGGAAAGACCAATGTTTTAACGTATGCTTTTGACCTCTGGGAAAGGGCTTTTTATGAGGTGGCCCGGGAATTTTCCGACATTAAAACCGATTATGCCCATGTTGATGCCACGTGCATGTGGATGGTGAAAAATCCGGAGTGGTTTGATGTGATCGTCACTGATAATATGTTTGGCGACATCATTACCGACCTGGGGGCCATGATTCAGGGAGGCTTGGGAGTTGCCGCAGGAGGGAACATTAACCCCGAAGGAGTTTCCATGTTTGAGCCGATGGGGGGATCGGCGCCGAAGTACACAGGTAAAAACGTGATCAATCCTATCGCGGCAATTTTTGCGGCGCAGATGATGGTGGAAGAACTGAAAGAAGAAAGCGCCGGAAGAAGAATTGAAAAAGCAGTGATGAAGGTATTGGCCCATGACATAAAAAGTGTCTCAGCCGGACAAATGGGCCATACTACCTCAGAGATCGGCGGTTTAGTCGTGAAGTATATGGTGGAGGACAGGGAAAGAGTTTCCTCGTGAGGGTGTTTGGCGGAACATTACAAGGCAGGCGCTTACAAACCTGCCGGGTTGCGTCGCTTCGACCAACGTCGGAAAAGATACGGGAGGCACTATTTAACATCCTTGCCCCGTTATTAGCCGAAGGCCCGGTTTTAGACCTTTTTGCCGGCACCGGGAGTTTAGGGATTGAGGCTTTAAGCCGGGGGATGGAACGGGCAGTTTTTGTTGAGAGTAATGCCGCCATCATTTCCTTTTTAAAGAAAAATATCAGCCATTGCCACTTAGAAGAGAAGTCCGAGATCATTGGGTTTCCGGTAAGTAAAGGGCTAAAAATCCTTAAATCACGCAACGAGAAGTTCGCATTGATTTTTTTAGACCCCCCCTATCAGGAAAAGCTTGCCGGAAAAACCTTGCGGGAGATTAGCGAGGCGAAACTCGTAAGGCAGGATGGCCTTGTTATTGCAGAACATTCATCCAAAGAAACACTCGAAGAAAGTTACGGAAGTTTAAAAATGGATGATCAGCGCACGTATGGTCAAACCTTAGTCTCTTTTTTTTCGTTATTTGTATAACGTTAACATGAAAAGGGGGTTTTATGGAGCGAGCCGCAGTGTATCCGGGATCATTTGATCCCATCACCAATGGACATCTGGATCTCATTCGGAGAGGATTGAATGTTGTTGAGCAGCTCATAGTGGCTGTGGCAATCAATCCCGCTAAGACACCTGTCTTTAGTTTGGAAGAGAGACTGGAAATGATAAGAGTAGCAGTAGGTGATAACCCCAGAATAACCGTGGATAGTTTCAGAGGCCTTGTGGTGGATTACCTTCAAAAGTGTAATACGCATATTTTGCTTCGAGGTTTACGGGCGGTCTTAGACTTTGAATACGAATATCAGATGGCGCTCATGAACCGAAGGATGGACCGAAAAGTAGAGACCATTTTTATGATGACTGGGTATAAATGGTTTTATGTTAGTTCCCGGATTATCAAGGAAGTGGTTTTTTCGGGCGGATCAGTGGAGGGCTTGGTTCCTGCTTTTGTGAACCAGAAGTTAAAAGAAAAATACCAGCAAAGCAGACAAAAGTAATTTTAAAATTTTTTTGGGTTTACGTTCGAAATTTCTAAAAACACAAAAAAATAAACTTTTTTTCGGAAAACAGAGTAGGATAATTATAATTTTTCCATGGCCCCATAAACACCGCGAAGC
>DATEXU010000111.1:0-6158 GCA_035256645.1 Thermodesulfobacteriota bacterium
ACAATCTGTATAAGACTTATGTCATTGAGTATATCCTCTTTTTAAATAGAAAATAGGGATTTTTTATGGTTGGTATTCTCATAATCGGTGGAGTAGCGCTGATAGCGATAATGGCTTTTTGGCTTGTTGGTGAACGCGGAAGGCTTGTGCTTCCGTCATCGGTGAAAATGATGCGTGAGCGTGGTTTAAGGCGATGCTTCAGTTTAAGCGCTTTGCACGCGTACATCTATGGTCGTTGGACCAGGCAGTATGTGCGCTTCTTTATCACTTATACTCCCGTGGCTTTTGGCCTTTTAATCAATAAATGGCTTCCTGACCGCTACCATGGAAAAATTTTAACAAACGACCATGCAAAAGCGATTATTACGCTCAACGTTGATATTCCTCTGAAGGACTTGGAATATATTATACCTTATCCATCTGCACGCAGTTTGGTTCTTAACGCTTCGCCGGAGATTGTTCTGTATGAATGTCCGTGTCGTCATGCCCGCGCTAACCCCTGTAAACCAACCCAGGTTTGTATGGTTATCGGGCAACCTTTTGTGGATTTTATTCTGGAACATCACCCTAAAACCAGTCGCAAGGTTACTCAGGCTGAGGCCCTGGCAATTCTTGAAAAAGAACATGAGCGCGGGCACTTGCATACCGCCTGGTTTAAGGATGACTGTCTGGGGCGGTTTTACGCTATCTGTAACTGCTGTAAATGCTGTTGCGGGGGGTTAGAGGCGATGAAGAATTATGGAGTGCGCCTCCTAATATCTTCAGGCTATATATCTCAGATTGATAAGAACCGTTGCACGATTTGTGAAAAATGCGTTGCGGCCTGTCCGTTTAATGCCCTTGCGTTAGAGGGCAAGGACATTCGTTTTGACTGGGAGCGCTGCATGGGCTGCGGCGTGTGTACCGGCCAATGCTCCCTTGGCGCTATTTCCTTAGTACGGGATGAGAAAAAGGGGGTGCCCCTCGATGTGCGATTATTAGGCAATTAAGTTTTTACCCCGTTAGAAATGCCCGCTTGCCTTGTTAGATATCAAATAGCTAACAGGGTGAAGAAGCACGGGGTAAATGCCCCGTGTGAAATCTTTCTAACGGGGTTTACTCGGACTTAATGCCCACCGGGAAAAATGGTTATGCTGAGCCAGTAGAGTAAAAAAAGCAAACCAACACCAAGGCATAGACTCCATCCGATCAGCTTTTTTTCTACCGGCAGGAGCGGTTCATAATCCATCTTTTTAAGCTCTTCAGCTAATTTTTGTTGTTCAGTCATTGGTGCCTCCTTTTTTAATGGCTGGTTGCAACTCAGCGGGTACTATTCTTTCTTTATCCGGTAATGAGGGGAGGTTTAACTCCATGAAAAAACAGCCAGGAAATAAAAAGACCAATCCAAATAATAAATCCAAACAGGCATAAAATATAAACGGCTGCCAGTTTCCCGATGCCTTCTTCCCAGAGTTTTTTAAAATTCGAAACAATACCGATAGTAAAGAAGGTTAGGACAAAAAAGAGCACTCGAAAGACATTGCTTTCCTCAGTAGAAGTCTTAGCTTTGCTAATGGTTTCTTTTGGTTTTTTGATGGAAGCGTTGATCCCGGCTAATTGTTCTTTCCTCTGGTTAATCTGACCCTGGATAATCACTTGGGCAGCGAGATCTGCGTTGACTGCGAGTTTTGCTTCCAAACCTGTAATTTCTTGTGTTAAGCTTTTGCTCTCTTTTTCTTTTGAACTGATTTGAGAAGAAGCGGGCCAGCAAATCAAAAGAAGAATGAAAAAGGTAAGGGCATAACCGATCACAAATTTAGGGAATCGGTGCCAGATTTCAATCATCCGCACTGTCTGCCCTTCCTTACATTCAATTTTGGAACACCAAATGATGGCCAGGACAAACGCCCACACCCCGATAAAAATATCAATAAAAATTTTTACGGTTGTGGCAGTCATGGTTATCCAGCCCTCTTGATAGGAAACCCCAGCAACGTCGAAAGCTTTTGCGCGAATAAGCGCATCAGTAATTGCCCCACTGGCAACTGCCCCTCCATCAGTCTTAACTGCAAGTCCCATCCAGGCCCCGGCAACCAACGGTTCTTTCCAGAGGGTTGCTTGCGCCAGAAAGGGTAAAATGAGCATTTCCACCACCGCAAAGATAACCACAAGTGAAGAAACCATGATCGGTACCACCGGACGGGCTCTAATCGCGGCGCCGGTTGCAATGGCGGCAGATACCCCGCAGATGGAAATACCCGAAGCAAGTGGAGCTGCCCACTCCCGGCTGAATTTGAAGTACTTTCGGGCAACAAAATATACGACTGCCCAATAAATGAGATAAGCTTCAACAATTGCGCAAAGTCCTCGAAACATAATATTTGTTGCCAGACCGAACGATTCTGCAGCTTTGACACCCAAGCTTGCTCCCATAATCACAATGGCGGTTTTAATGTAAAGTTCAGGCCGGGTTGCCTCTCGAAGGATTTTTGAGAGCTTGGGAAAAAAGTTCCCGATTAAAAGGCCGACTAAAAGAGCGATAATAAAACCAGCTTCTCCGGTAAGGCTCAGGGACCAAGGGATATTAAATTGTTTGAGTTGATTTTTGGTAGCCGCAATGTAGGCATAGTTGCCAAAAAACCAGCAGCAAAAACTTATCCAAAACACGATGGTGAAGCCAAGGACAAACTTCCCAACCGGTGCTCCCAAGAGTCTGGCGCCTATCCCCATGATAACCATCAAGGCAAGATAAGTAAGAAACAACGAGGTAACCCCAGGCATGCCCTTTTTTTCGTAAGGGGCTCCCACGATTATCTCGTTTGTATTTTTTGCGCTAATTACTTCTTCAGTGCCATCAGCTTTCTTAATGGTGAGTTTCTGAATGTCGACTTTTGTAATTTCCCCTTTGACCCCACAAAAAACTTTTGATACCGGAGCCAATGCTTTCGCAGGATCAATCCAAACCTTTGTGCTGATTCCCCACCCCAGAAGGTCAAAGCCTCCAAAAATCCCGAGGGAAAAAACAAAGATAATAAGACCCAACCAAAGGGAGAGCCAGTCTTCGCTCAGTCCGGATTTTTTTTCCGGTTTACAGGTATCCGGGCTGTCGCATACCCCTTCCGTCAATTTATCCTCGTTTATGCTCTGATTTTTTTCCTCCATGTGATTCCCTCCTTGTTAAGAAGTGAAAAAATCGAGGAATACGTTTTTTATATTTCTCCTTTTTTTACCGGAAGTTAACTTCAAAAGTCAATAATAAAATTTACCCGAGTGTCCCGCAAAAAGGGTAAAAACTGTTTATGCAAGGTAAAAATTAGTAAAAGATCGTTAGGGTTCGGTGATAAGGGTGTGTCCTATAGTCTTCTTGCTGCCCCAGGTTCCACAGAATCCAATCGATTTCCATTGCTTTTAAATTTTTTCCCCGCGACATCAACTCTTGACGGATAAGCTCAACGGCCCAAATAGTGTTCGCCCGAATTTCAACTTCTTCCGGGCTCCCAGCTTCAAGGAGGGTGTAGTGGTCGACTTTTTGAGCCAGGGCTTTTGCATAACGCAATACCCCCATGTGCCGGAGCACCTGGGGTAATTTATAATCAGCAAACGCAGTAAGGCGGTCAATGTCGTGAAAAAAGCCCCACTCCTTTCCCTGCAATGCTCCGTAAAGGTCAGCGGCAAAAAGTTGCGCTCGTTTATAGAAAAAAACTTTTTTACCCCGGTATTCGGCAGTATCCCGGAAAGAGGGTAACGTGTCTGCTACCAAACGGGCCAGTTGTAGTGCACTCTGTGCAGCTGCTTCAACTAACGCATAAGCTTTACCTTGATATTCGCGCATCAACATCCGGCCTAATTCATTGAGGCTTCGCACGCGGGATTCCAAAAGCTGTAAATCACCCGTACCTCCCAAAATTTTTTTGAACTCCGTGAGAGAAAGTTCCGCAAGATACTGAGCATTCGTGAATGGTGTTCCTGATTCGAGGGCTTTTTTTAGCGAGGCGGCGAGCGCATAATAGCCGGATAGTTTTTCAGACTGGTATTCGATCTCCCACTTTGGATTGCCGGGGGCAGGCCAAAAACAAAAATTAATGCTATCGAGGACCAACAAATATGCGATCGTTTCTTCTTTTTTCCCATCAAAGTGGTAAAAGGTATTCCAGGAAGGTATTACAACCTTTTCTTTGTCTAATTTTCGGGCAAAGTTAATTATAGCTTGCTTATCAAGCTTAACGTGGAGACTCTTTTCTGCCACGGCTTGAGCAGTTTCTAATACTTCCCACATCACGGGTATCCACCTTGGGGGTAAGAGAAATTTTAAAAATTTAAACTTTAAGTATCATAGAGCATTTTTCTTTACAAATTTAAGGTCTCCATCTGCGGGAAAAAGAGGAGGGAAGACAGCGTTTTTACTCCATAAGTCTTGTAGACTATTTGACAAACACCCCAAACTGATTAATAATAAAAAACAAACGGGCTTTTAAATCAGATGTCCTCTCATTGCAAAAAAAGGATCTGATTTTTTAAAATAAGGGGGTGTAGGAATGGCAACGAGCAAAACAAAAAAAGGAAGAGTATCCTTTAAATTAGAGGCTCCAGACGCCCAGAAGGTGAGTCTTATGGGGGACTTCAATAACTGGAATCCTAAAACTCACGTTATGAAGAAAGATAAAAAGGGAGTGTGGAGCAAAACCCTTCTCATTGCTCCAGGAAAATATGAATATAAGTTTTTTGTGGATGGAGAATGGCGGAACGATCCTCACAATGATCAAACAGTTCTTAATGCCTTCGGTTCTATCAACAACGTTTTGACCATTTGAGAGCGTGAGCAACGATTAACTCAGCTTTAATCCTTTTCCCCGGAGGTATTCTTTTACCTGTTGAATCCGTAAAATACGATAATGGAAAACGGAGGCAGCTAAAAGTACCTGCGCTCCTCCCACAACTGCCCCTTCATAAAAATGTTCCAGCGTGCCAGCGCCCCCGGACGCAATCACCGGTAGATTAACTGCGCCAGAAATAGCTTTCGTAAATTCCAAGTCATACCCCGTTTGTGTCCCATCTTCTTCCATACTCGTGGGAAGGATAACGCCAGCGCCCCGATCCTCACATTGTTTGGCCCATTCGACCGCGTCTTTGCCAACGGGTTTTGTTCCCCCGGAAACCACTAATTCAAAACCAGAGGGCATAGCTTTATTTCTTTTTGCATCAATCGCTACTGTTATTTTTGCGGATCCAAATTGTTTAGCGGCCTCTTGAACCAAAGTCGGATTCTTAACCGCAGCACTGTTCATCGAAACCTTGTCTGCCCCGGCATCAAAAACTAACTCGATATCCTTCAAGGTCCCTATTCCCCCGCCAACCGTGAGGGGAATGGAAATAACTGAGGAGACATTTTTCACCCATTCCAGGCGGGTCTTTCGATTTTCAACCGTGGCGGCGATATCGAGCATCGCTAATTCATCCGCCCCCTCGTGCTGATAAAAAGCGGCATTTGTTACTGGATCACCCGCATCCTTCAGATCAACGAAATGTACTCCTTTTACGACTCTTCCATCCTTCATGTCGAGACAGGGCATGATTTTTATGGTTTCCATGGTTTCTCCTTCCTTGGTTTTATAAACAATTTTCCCAGGTTCGTTGGTCATGTCATAAAAAAACTTTTTCAACAAAACCGTGCAGTTTTCTATGCGTGCTATTATAGAAGCGCGGCATATAATATCTCAAATTTTAAACTGATATATTTACCTTAATTGGCAAAGATGATCCTAAATCTTTTTCCAGCCTTATGAGACACTATTCTAAATCTGGTCATGCCAGCTTTAAAAAAATGTTTACTTATTAATTAAGTTTTGGTAAAGTTTTAAAAAAAATAAAATACTTATCTTAACGTGTTGTTGTTATTTTTAATTTTCAGGAATTTTTCTGAAAAAATCAGAAATTTCCCTATTGACAATTAAGGTGGGTAGATATAAAAATAAAAGAATAATTTTTTTTGAGGTAGAGAGAGACTTCACTCCTGTAATAAACTATCCGATCTTACGTAATTAAATAGAAATAATATATATTAGGAAGGGGGTTAGTCCTTAAGACTAAAGCCAGCACAAACTTTTTGGTAAGGGAAAATAGTTTGTTCATTGTTAAAGCACTTTCGAGAAAAAGAGGTACTTACATGAAAAAAAGAAATA
>DATEXU010000112.1:0-5654 GCA_035256645.1 Thermodesulfobacteriota bacterium
CAGTCCCAGTATGTGTAAGGATCAGTGCCGGTACGAGGATGCCATATAATTAATAACCGTAATTCCCGTTCTCAATTGAAACCAGAATGCCATTTTCAAATTTAAAAACTTGCATAAAACGGGTTGAGCCGAAGTTATAAAACCATTCGTCAACGTTTACCCGGACTTTAGCATAGACAGGTTCCCTGAGCACTCCCCGGTCATAATAATCGCCGCCATGGATGCGTTCGATTCGTTCTTCTGTCCGTTCTTCTGCCCAGGTAGGAGCGCCACAATCTGCCAAAACTTCTGATTTTGTATCTCCGGTGGAAACGAGCTTGTTTCCGCAGCGGCACGAGTCAGTGGGAGCCGCACAGGGAACCATTGACAAAAACAAAAAAACGATCAACAGGACATAGATTTTTTTCATATACTGTCCCTTTATCCTACAAACACTTTAATGCACTTAACAGGAACTATTATTAAATTGAGCGATTCTTGTTTGCGAAGGCACCCAAACCACGGTAGGACAGCCGTCCCGGCTGTCCGGTCATTTCACCCTTCAGGACAGGCGAGACGCCTGTCCTATTTGTTTTGTAATGAAAATCGCTCAATATACAAGGATTAATATACTCCAAAAATGAATTAATGTCCCATGGTTCAAAAAAAGGAATTTACAACCTCTCTAACTCTCCTTTTAAAGGGGAGAATTAAGAGCCAATTTTTCATCCGGCATCCGGTCAAACAATCAAGCAGTCAGAAAAATATAACGGATTAAAAACAGGATCGCGAAACCGGAAACTAAAAGCGGAACTTGTCTGATTTTTCCTTGCACCCCTTTTAACAAAGTATAAGAAATAAAACCAAACGCGATGCCTTCAGTAATGCTGAAGGTGAGGGGCATCAAAATTATCGTTAAAAAAGCGGGCACAGCTTCACTAAAATCATTCCAATTAATTTGGGAAATATTTTTCAGCATGAAGCAGCCGACAATAATAAGCGCGGGAGCGATTACGGGATAGAGCACCAATCCTTCGCCGATCTTGATTCCTCCTCCAATCATCTTAACGAGGGGCGCGAAAAATATGGCCAGGAGAAACAGTGCTCCGGTCACCACATTGGCCAAACCGGTCCGGGCGCCGGCGCTCACCCCGGTGGCGCTTTCGATATAACAGGTCACCGTAGAGGTGCCCAAAAGCGCTCCTGATACCGTGCCGATCGCGTCGGAAAGCAAAGCTTGGCGGGCACGGGGTAAACTCCCGTCAGCTTGCAGCAGCCCCGATTCCTGACTTACACCGATCAATGTGCCCACGGTGTCGAACAAGGCAAGGAAGAAAAAAACAAAAATTATGGAAAACATGCCGGTTTCCAGCGCCCCCATGATATCGAGCTTGAAAAGAGTCGGTTTGATGGATGGCACCGGCCCGATAATCCCTTCATAACTTACCATGCCCGTCATGAGACCAACGATGAGGGTTACCAGAATTCCCAGCAACATAGCGATGCGCGCTCCCAGGGCCAACAAAATCGCCATTACGGTCAACCCAAGAAGGGACAAGAGTACCGGAGGTGAGGATAACTTTCCCATACC
Organism: Thermodesulfobacteriota bacterium; assembly: GCA_035256645.1. Classification (GTDB taxonomy): domain Bacteria; phylum Desulfobacterota; class WTBG01; order JAGOGO01; family JAGOGO01. The sequence goes on from DATEXU010000112.1 coordinate 1,571, forward strand.
CACCAATGTTCCAGGATTGTCCACCACAATTCCCGCCCATTCAAGACCGACCAGCGCAATGAGCAATCCAATACCCACGGCGATTCCGTTTTTCAAGGTTATGGGAACAGCGTTTACCAGTCGCTCGCGAAGCCCCACAAACGATACAACGATGAACAATACCCCGGAAATAAAAATAGCGCCTAACGCCTGTTGCCAGCTATATTTAAGCGTGAGGACCACCGTGTAAGCGAAGAAAAAATTGTGCCCCATCGCCGGCGCAAGCGCGATAGGATAGTTGGCGAGAAAAGCCATTACGAACGTAGCGAAAGCGCTGGATAAGCAGGTCGCGACCATAACCGCTCCCCGGTCCATTCCTGCGGCGCCCAAGACCGCGGGCTGCACAAAAATTATGTACGCCATCGTCACAAAGGTTGTTAAGCCGCCCGAGATTTCTCTTTGAAGGTTGGTTTGCGCTTTCTGCAATCCAAAAAATCGTTCGATCATGACGCGCCTCGATAGGTTAGCATCTCATGTTTTGCCGTCCAAAGGCATAGACGGTTAACGCAATGCTGAGGTTATACCAAGCCGCCTTCATTTGCATATCTTTGTTGGCTCCTCGTCATACTTCCTCGACGTCGATTCCTCGTCGTCGCCTCGATCTGCTTTTGAATGCAACTTGGTATTAGTCGTACTTCACGACTGAGAAAATATCATATTTGGATAGCTCATCACGTCCTTTAAGGAAAAGCAATTCGACTATGAAGGCCAACCCGACGATATCTCCGCCCAGTCGTTCAACCAACTTGCAGGTTGCTTTTGCTGTGCCTCCCGTTGCTAAGAGATCGTCTATGATTAACACCTTTTGTCCCATTTCGATCGCATCAGTATGAATCTCAACCGTATTGGTACCGTATTCAAGGGTATAGCTCTCGCTGATGGTTTCAGCCGGCAGCTTTCCCGGTTTTCGGACAGGCACAAACCCGCAGCCCAACTCATACGCCAAGAGAGCGCCGGATATAAATCCCCGCGCCTCAATCCCCACCACAATATCAACCTCTTTGCCTTGGCAAAACTTCAGCATCTTTTGAACCTTGTCCCGTAGCGCCTCAGGATTTTTCAGCAACGTAGTGATATCTTTAAAAATAATTCCTTTTTTGGGGAAATCAGGCACATCCCGGATGGTGCTTTCTATGTCCATAACTTTGACCTCCTTAAAGGCTTGACGGCTTCGTAAAAAGTAATAAAGTTTTAAGTGTTAAGTTTTAAGGTTTGAGATTTAAGCTTAAAGTTTGAATTTCCTTAACACTTAACCCTTTAATCTTAACCCTTCGTCCCTTAAATCTTAAATCTTAATCTTTGGATTTAATTTCCCTTTTTGGGGACCTTTTTCCAATCGGCCAGAAAACGTTCTATGCCGATATCCGTAAGCGGATGTTTGGTCAGTTGTTCCAGCACCGAGAAAGGGATCGTGGCAATGTCCGCGCCCAAAAGAGCAGCCTCAAGAACATGCACAGGATTGCGGATGCTTGCCACAATGATCTCGGTATCAAATTCATAGTTGTCAACGATGGTGACAATCTGATCAATTATGTCCATCCCTACCTGGGAAATGTCATCCAGCCGTCCGATAAAAGGGCTGACGTAGGCTGCTCCTGCTTTGGCCGCGATCAACGCCTGGAGAGGAGAAAAAATCAGCGTCATGTTTACCCTGAGACCTGCTTGAGAAAGCGTACGCGTTGCTTTAAGTCCTTCGAGGCACATGGGAATTTTTATCACAATATTCGGGTGAATCTGAGCGAGTTGTTTTCCTTCTTTGACCATGTCTGAAGATTTGGTGCTCACAACCTCAGCATTGATCGGCCCCTCCACAACGTCACAAATTTCTTTGAGCACGGTCATGAGGTCTTTGCCGGTTTTCGAAACGAGAGAGGGGTTGGTGGTTACGCCATCAACCAGCCCGTACGCGACTGCTGTTTTGATTTCATTAATATCAGCGGTATCAATAAAAAATTTCATGGTGTTACTCCTTTTTCACTTTTGCTGTTGTTGTTAGTAAGATATTTGTGACAACACTCCTCACTGCAAAAATAAAGCAGATCGGTTTCCACTCGGTTTGCGTATGCGTCTTTTTTTGCCACATATACTCCGCACTGCGGGTCCTGGACCATTTCATTTACCGCGCCCGTTTCATTTCGGAAAAGGATCCGTGAATCAACAGAAGGATGAGGGGGAAAAAGGGACTTGAGAAGCCGGAACAGAAAAAAAATAAGAATGCAAAGAAGAATGAAACGAAAATTCATGGCAGCACTTCACTCACTTTTACTACTTTTTTCCGGTCAGGAGACGTGTCTGAAAGTTCTTTGATCGTTTTTTTTAAAACCGGATGGACAAATTGGGGAGCGATTTCCGCGAGAGGGATCAAAACAAAATTTCGCTCCAAAATCCGAGGATGAGGAATTTCCATTTCCGGTGATTCAAGAAAAAGATCATCATAAAAAAGAATATCAATATCGATAGCGCGAGGTCCCCACTTTTCTCTATTCTTGCGGCCCAAACGTTTTTCGATTTCCTTAAATTTCATTAAAAGCTCATCATGGCAAAGTTCGGTCCTGATCTGAATCACGCCATTGATAAACCAATCTTGATCCTCCCTTCCCCAGGGTTCACTATAATACCAGGAGGATCGGGAAAGAAGAAAACCTCCTTCCAGCTTGAGGATTTCTTCGATTGCTTGCTCACAGTTTTTTATCTTTTCGCCCTGATTTGATCCTAATCCGAGGAATACCGAATGTTCCATTAAAAAGCTACTTTTTTTAACCGGTCTACCGCTTCCTTGATCCGTTCGGTTGCCTCAGTCAAGGAAAAACGGATAAACCCCTCTCCAAAAGAACCAAAACCATTTCCTGGAGTTGCAAGCACACCTGACTGGTTAAGGAGATGAGTGGTATATTCCATGGACGTGTAGCCACGGGGAATTTCAGCCCAAATATAAAAAGTAGCCGCAGGCGGTTCAAAATCAAGGCCGATTTTTTTAAGGCCGGAACAGAGAATATCTCTTCGCTCTTGATAGATTTTGCGGAGGGTTTCAGAAATCTGCAGATTATTTTTTAATGCTGCGATGCCTGCTTCCTGTACCGCCTGAAAGACCCCGGAATCGATATTGGTCTTGATTTTTCCCAGTCCTTCGATGATCTCGGCATTGCCAACGGCAAACCCCAAGCGCCATCCGGTCATATTGAATGTCTTTGAGAAAGAATGAAACTCAATCCCGACTTCCTTCGCTCCTTCCACCTGCAGGAAACTCATTGGTTTATAATTGTCAAAATAAACTTCGGAATACGCGGCGTCATGAAAAACCATGATGTTGTTTTTCTGGCAATAGGTTATCGCGTCCTTAAAAAAATCTTTCTTCCCCACGGCTGACGTTGGATTATTGGGGTAATTAAGGAAGATAAGTTTTGATTTTTGGGCGATTTCTTTTGGGATCTGCCCTAAGTCGGGAATAAAATGATTTTTTTTCAGAAGCGGCATGATATGAGGCGTGCCGCCAGCAAAAAGGATAGATGTTTTATAAACCGGATAGCCAGGATCAGGAACTAAGCCATAATCGCCGCTATCAATGAAAGCGAGGGGGATGTGGGCGATTCCTTCTTTTGAGCCTATTAAGATCAAAACCTCGGTCTCAGGACTAAGTTTCACCTGGAAGCGATCTCCGTACCATTCGGCTACTGCCTGACGAAGGGGCAAAATCCCCGCATACGGAGGATAGCGGTGATTCTTAGCGTTCGCCAAAGATTTTTTCATCTGCTCGATGATTCCCTCCGGCGTGGGCAGATCCGGGTCACCGATCGTAAGGTCAATGACATCAACACCCTTGGCAATCTGTTCGGCCTTGATTTGGTCAATTCGGGCAAAAAGGTAAGGGGGAAGGTCTTTTATCCGTTTGGATTTCTCAATTGTTAACACCAGCACGTCCTTTCTTATGATACCAAGTCGCCTTCATTTGTATATCTTTGTTGGCTCCTCGTCATCATCCTCGACGTCGATTCCTCGTCGCCGCCTCGATCTACTTTTGAATGCAACTTGGTATGAATCATCAACT
>DATEXU010000113.1:0-6012 GCA_035256645.1 Thermodesulfobacteriota bacterium
GTTAAGGGGGGAGGGATTGAGCTTCAGGTAAAAGAACCGCTTGTAATTTACGATGCTGAAGGAAAATACACTGAATCCTTACAGAAAGTTTATTCTTTCGCTTTATAATTGAGAAACTGAACACTCTTACGAAACAAATTCTTTAAACTTGTTTTTAATTCTTCGTCTTTCAAGACTGAAACTTCTTTTTCAATTTCTTCTTTCATATCCTCATCCAACTCAACTTCCTGCCACTCGGGAAAACTCGCCTTTGCCGAAGCTTCCGGGGAGGAAGAATGAATTTCCCCGATTTGGAAACGAATCTTCTCCACCAAGGGTGAACCCATCATCTGGTTTATCTTTTCTTTTAATTGTGCTTCTAAAAATGTTAACTGGTGCATCCAGATGGAATTATCCACCGTAACCCAGAGGATGTGGTCCTTGAACCCCCTTGGCTGGGAGTGACGTGATATCCGCGTTCCCACCGCCTCTTCCCAGATGTCAAAAACCCGGAAACCTTTTAACCTGGAGTCCAGTTTTCGTCTTTGAAAGAGCGTATCAAGGATCGTTTTAATGGTTTCCACTTATTCTTCCTTGAATACCGCACCAGTACTGGCGGATGTAACCATCTTCGCGTAACGGGACGCATATCCTGCTTTAATTTTTAGAGCAGGAGGTTTCCAGGAGGCTTTCCGTTTATTGAGTGTTACTTGATCAACCTGCAAGGTGATTTTTTTTGCCGGGATATCAATCGCAATAATATCCCCTTCCTTGACCAGTGCGATAAGACCTCCTTCTGCTGCCTCAGGTGATATATGGCCGATCGCTGCTCCTCGGGTACCCCCGCTAAAACGGCCATCGGTAATAAGGGCTACGTCTTTATCTAAGCCCATACCGGCTATGGCTGAGGTTGGGGTCAGCATTTCGCGCATTCCCGGGCCGCCTTTAGGGCCTTCGTAGCGAATTACTATGACATCGCCGGGTTTAATCTTTCCTCCCAGAATTGCTTTTACTGATTCTTCTTCTGAATTAAAAACTCGTGCTTTTCCCTTATTGCGCATCATTTCGGGCGCAACCGCGGACTGCTTAACGACCGCTCCATCCGGAGCCAGGTTGCCGCGAAGGATAGCGATACCGCCTTGAGAATGATACGGGTTGTTAATTTTCCTAATCACCGTATGGTCTTGTACCTTAACATTTTTAAGATTATCCTTTACCGTTTTCCCGGTTACGGTAAGAGCATTCCGGTTAATGAGACCTTTTTTATTTAATTCTGCCATGACTGCCGGAACCCCCCCGGCTTCATTAAGGTCTTGGAGGTGATAGGCGCCGGCCGGGCTTAACTGGCAGAGATGAGGGGTTTTGGTGCTAATTTTGTTGAGTAAATCCAGGTTGAGAGAAATCCCTGCTTCATGCGCAATGGCCGGAACATGAAGGATAGTGTTGGTGGAACAACCCAAAGCCATATCCACGGTAAGCGCATTCTTAAATGCCTCCAGGGTGGCAATATCACGAGGGCAGATTCCTTTTTCGACCAGCTCCATTATTTTCATCCCCGCGGTTTTCGCTAAGCGAATGCGCGCAGCGTAGACCGCAGGAATAGTGCCGTTACCGGGAAGGCCCAGACCTAACGCTTCCGTCAAACAGTTCATGGAATTCGCAGTAAACATTCCCGCACACGAGCCGCATCCCGGGCACGCACAGTCTTCTAAACTCTTAAGTTCTTCCTTAGAGATACGGTTGGCCTTTAGTTTTCCTACTCCCTCAAAAACGGTGATCAGGTCAACATCCTTCCCTTGATGACGGCCGGCAAGCATTGGTCCTCCGCTGATCATAATCGCCGGGATATTGAGCCGTAAAGCTGCCATCAGCATTCCCGGAACGATTTTATCACAATTGGGAACCAGGACCAGTCCATCAAAAGGGTGAGCCCGCGCCATGACTTCCACTGAGTCGGCGATGAGCTCGCGGCTGGGGAGGGAGTACTTCATCCCCTCATGATTCATGGCAATGCCATCGCAAATGCCAATGGTGGAAAACTCCATCGGTGTTCCCCCGGCCATGGAGACACCGGTTTTTACTGCCTTTACAATCGTGTTGAGGTGGATGTGTCCGGGGATAATCTCATTAGCGGAATTGACAACACCAATCATCGGTCGCCGGATCTCTTCATCAGTGTAACCCATAGCTTTAAATAAAGCCCGATGGGGCGCTTTTTCTAATCCTAATTTCATCTGGTCACTGCGCATATATTATTCCTCCTTTTTAGGGATTTATACCAAGTCGCCTTTATTTGCATATCTTTGTTGTCTCCTCGTCATACTTCTCGACGTCGATTCCTCGTCGACGCCTCGATCTGCTTTTGAATGCAACTTGGTATTACAGGCTTCGCATGTCACATGTAAATTTTAAAAATGGAGTCTATTTAAGGGCTATAAAAGCATCTTCTCGAAAATATTATAAAATTCTCTTTAGAAATAATCAAGAAAAAGGGTATCCCCTTCTTTCTTTTTTAACTCCGTTTGAATAATTTTTCAAAAGCGTGGTTTTACCTGCCTACCTGGGGCCAAAGAGAAAAATGCTTTTTGTTAAAGGGAGGGTTTATTGTTCGTGAAATCATGATGCGGTTTTACGGTGTAAAATTGGAGTGTTAATACATTTGTTCGGGTAAGGGAAAGGAGCCTCTTTGGGTAGCTGTTCCACGTATCCGGCCGGTTTTGTAGGAAGCCCTGAGAGATAGGGAGTAAATTGTTAAAATAAGAGGGACAGTGCTTACTTTATCATAATAGACTGTCCCTCGTTAACTCGACATTAATAACGTTTCTGTTTTTGTAATTTTTTTCTTGACCGGAGACGACAGGATTATCTCCTCTCACCGTATTCTAATGGCTCCGATGCATCCCCCACTGCCGTCTGCTGCGAAACGACCTTTGCCCACCCATTACTGCGGCTGGAGGACTATCAAACCCTTCCAGGGCAGAGTATTTGTGGTTATCGCCCAGAATCCTGGTAATCGAGCGGGCAAGGTCCCTCTCCCTGTTGGCTACAAAAGTAAAAGCGTCTCCCGATTTGTTGGCGCGGCCGGTGCGGCCGACACGATGGGTATACGCGTCTGCGGTTTCGGGAATGTCATAATTAATCACGTGCGAAATCCCGCACACATCGATGCCGCGTGCCGCAACATCGGTTGCCACCAGAATTTTATACCGGCCGCGGCGGAAACCATCCATCGCGGTTTGACGTTTATTCTGAGACAAATCGCCATGCAGTGCGGTCGCCTTATATCCTGATTGTTCAAGCTGCCCGGTAAGACGCTTGGCGCGCTGTTTCGTGCGGGTAAATACCAGCACCGGGCCGGTTTCGGTAGTGTCCAAGATGGTCTTCAGCAGGGTTGTTTTACGCTCGGTATCCACGGGATAGAAGGTGTGTGCGACCGTAGCAGGCGGCGCGGTACGCCCTACTTGAATGCTCACCGGATCCTGCAGGATCTCCCGTGCAAGGACATTGATATCAGGGGGCATCGTCGCGGAAAACAACAGCGTCTGGCGTTTTTTGGGCAGATGTTTCACTATTTTTCTGATGTCCGGCAGAAACCCCATGTCGAACATCCGATCGGCTTCGTCCAGGACCAGAACCTCAGTCTGCGATACATTGATTGTCCCCCGCGCGATATGATCCAGCAGACGACCTGGGCAGGCTGAAACAATCTCAACCCCCTTGCGCAAGGTAGTGATCTGCGGCTGTATGCTCACGCCGCCATAGATACTTGCACTGCGGATGCCTGTTTTTCCCCCCAGCCGGCGGACAGCCTGATGGGTTTGTTCGGTCAGTTCACGGGTAGGCCCGATGATCAGGGCACGAACCATCCCTCGTGGCCCCGGCATCAGACGCTGCAGAATCGGCAGCACAAATGCGGCGGTTTTTCCGGTGCCGGTTTGAGCGAGGCCAATGACATCACTGCCGTCCAGTATGGGCGGTATTGATTGCGCCTGGATCGGTGTTGGCGTGGTGTAGCCGAGTGACTTAATCCCGGCGGTTATTTTTGAGTGCAGTTTAAATACTTCGAAATTCATTTTACGCTTTTCCTTTTTACATTAAAAAAATTATACTGACATTAGTATGAACATTGTGGTCCATAGGTACATTCCATTTCGTACATCGTTTTTTGTTTAGCTGTTTTTTCGTTCTTCACTCCTTATGCGTGGGTGTTTATTCCTGCCGAACGATAAAAAAATCCCAGAGGATTTAACAAAAAATCCGCTGGGCTTCTCATTCAAAACTTGCTGGATTTTAGATTGTAATGTGAGTTCTGAGTTTATCGCTTAGTTTTACAAAATATACAAGACAATTTTCGGTTTGTCAACAGATAATATTTAAGCTGTAATAACCTATGGTATTTTTCGGTTTTGGCTATGTCGTAATGGGGACGAACTGAGACACCATATAATGTCTGAGAACTTCAGCAGGGGAGGTTTTTGTTTTTTGAAGAGCGGAGCAGATGATTCTTATGAGGGTAAAAAAAGGGTGCTCCTATAAAGGAGCACCCTTTTTATTTACTTAGAAGGCAGAGAAGCGCAAAAAGTTATTCAAGCGCAGTAATTTTTTCTACTTGGATCATTCTCATCCCTTGTGCCTTCTCCTTTCACCTTGTTACTTAACGACAATGCTTCCCGCTGCCCAACTGTCACTTCCGCTCTTTGCTTTTACCATATATTTATAGGTTCCTGGCTGCATGAACCGTAAACTCGTGGTCCCAGCGAAAGGTATATCATCCGTAACATAACAACTTTCAGCATCTAAAGTAAACCCCATGGGAGCTTGAGTTACATCTAAGCACTTCTTGCCTTCCTCAAACTTGACCATAATCTCATTTTCCGCAAAACGATTAAACCACACCACACAATCACCTTTGGATACAAAAATACTCTCTGGGTCAAGCATTATTGAATGCTGTTCCGCTCCTCTGCCACTGATTTTGACGACTCGACATTCCTGCGCGGAGACTATTTCCAGACTTAATAGGCCGATCATCATGGCAACGACAAAACTTACCCCTAATGCGATTAGTACTCTCTTTTTTTTCATGGCTTTCCTCCTAAATTAAAGGTTAATTTATAAGGGCTTCGTCACATCAGCCCCAAAAAACATACACTGTTATTTTAATTTTTCCGGTTAGTCATGGGGCAAAGTAAACACAAAGTTTGAACCGTTTTCTTTCGCTTCATACCAAATATCACCGCCATGTTTTTGAATGATTTCCTTGACCAGGTAGAGACCAAGGCCTGTTCCATGGCTATTTCCATTATTGCCCTCGCTTATCCGGCTGAATTTCGTAAATAGTTTGGGACGACATTCCTCAGGAATGGGTTTTCCGCTGTTATATACATTAAGTTTATAGTGGGTAGCGTGCTTCTCAAATCCAAAGGATATCGTACACCCTGAGCCTCCGTATTTAATGGCATTACAGAAAAGATTCCGAAAAATAACTTTGAGCCAAATCCTGTCAGCCTTTGTGGAAATTTGATTTGCCGGTATGGCGCCTAAGCGGTTGTCGATGATGATTCCATGGCGCTCTATTTCCGGAGAAAGTTCGTCCAGGATCGGGTCGATAATGTCTTCCCTTAGGTCAAGGACTTTTCGCTCCATCTTCACTTCTCCGGTGACCACCGACGCTTTCCCCAGGTAATCTTCGGCAATTCCGTGGAGGCGGTTAATTCTCCCGTACAAGTCCTTTAAAGTTTCTTTTGGGCTTTCATCAATTTTTCCGTAAACCCCCCGAATGAGCAGTTTTAACGTTGCCGCAATTGAAATGAGCGGACTACGGATATCGTGAGAAACAATCATCAGCATAGTAAGAATATGTTCATTTAAGGTACGCAAATATTCATCGGAAACCATGCTCCTTTTTTTCTCTTCCAATTTTTTAAAGCATTGATTAATGTGTATGCAAAGTTCATCTTCTCCAAAAGGCTTTAATAAATAACCATCAGCACCGAGATGAAGCGCCTCAACAACGGATTCAATATCCTGATC
>DATEXU010000114.1:0-9158 GCA_035256645.1 Thermodesulfobacteriota bacterium
ATGCTTTGAGTATCATAGTAAAATAAGTCGCCGTTTCCTCCCGGTGCAAAATATTTCCAATCAGCCCCAAGTGCAGAGGCACTCGAGAGCATAACAAATAAAAATATAATAAAACCTCTTTTAGTAAACATAGTGAAAACCTCCTGTCACTACCTTTTATTCTTCCATATATGGGCGTATGAGATTTTCAAACTCTATTAGGGTGCGACAAGCCTTATTTCCAACCTCACCTGAGGGTATAGGACTTTTAATAAACCCACCGTAATATTTCCCCTCAAAAACATCCCATATGTCTATCAAATCAGTTTCCTTCACCTTTTTATCGTTAGGAAAATAGTGATACTCAATCCGTATAAAACACCTATCAAGTTTCTTATTGTAGTGAGTTGTAAAATTATTCCACCCATATCCTTTAGTATCAGTGAAGCCCCCCCACTTACCCCCATAGTTTTGAATACGCTCAAAAAAAATTTCTTTCCTCCTGTAGCACATTTCTCTTGTTGAGCCAAGGTGCTTTGAGCATTTAGTGGTGAAACAATTACGATGGTAAAAAATAATGCTAAGAGTAACTTTTTCATAATCGCCACTCCTATATTCTTTCTAAATTTTTTTTCCAATCCTATATCCCCTCTTTAAATATTTTGGATTTCTTTTTAAAATCCTCAAAACTTTTTTTTATTGGATTGTAACTCTCAAATCCTTGCTTATGAATTGCTTTGCAAAAATCATCGTCACTGGAGATTAAAAATGGTTTTGAAGGTCCCTCAAAACATATAAACTGATATAGGATAGTTGAAAGAATTAAAATATCGTTAGGACTTTTATTTCTCAATTTTTTAAAATCTTCCATTTCCATATTGTTTGCAATTTTGTATAATATCTCTTTTGGGGTATACTCTTTATCCTTCAGTTGTAAATCAGTAATCGCTATACCATTACCAATAATATCCTCCACAAAATCAATCACACTATTTTCTAATTCAGGCCTATATATTTTATCTTCTTCATAGCACTCATCCATACTAACCAATATTTCCTGAACTCTTTTTATTGCTTCACCAATGACAAAAGATGATGTCCAGAGGTGAATGTTGTCCTTTTTGCAAATTTTTAAACACTCACTCATGTTGTTGTGCCCCTTTTCATTTTTTCTCCAACCATTAATAAGGGCAGATGTATCCAAAAACCCATTATAAATATACCCCATAGTATACCCCTCCATAAAAAACCCGAAACCTCTCAATGCTCCATAGGGAACACTCTACATAACCGAACGGTTTACGAGCCTGCATTCTTTTCCGCGTAGTATTTGTAATAATGTCATGCCACTGAACTCTCTTGTTTTTTGGTATCAACTTTCTTTTCCCTTTCTCCAAAACAAACCGTTCAATAAGGTCATGTTTCCTTGTTAAATATTGGCTTTTAGGCACTTGTGAAATGTAGAATCAGTTTTATCATAAAAGAAATCTTGTCTTCCTTGAGCGCAATAAGTAAATAACGTTTGTAATATAGGCGAAGGTGCGGAAGCTTAACTGTAAGATGTAACAAAAGGCAAGCTTTATGAGGTCCGGTTTATTATGGAAAGCATGTATCGTGTCCATAAAATAAATCCAGTGGGTGTGGGAAAAGGCGAGGTTCCCCCGCTTAAAAATTATTTATGGAAATTAGCATAAGTGCGGGAATTTGTCAAGGATTTTCTGGGAGAAGTCTGTTGAAGAACTGTTCGGTGCAGACCACTATTTTTCAAGCGTAATTTTTTGTTTTTCTAAAAAGCGTTTACAAACACCTATTACTTCTTTTACATCTTCACACGCTTCTGAGATATCCTCCGCGGTAAAAACCTGAAAGGGGCACCCACCGGGTAATCCGTTCGGATACCGGGTCGGGATATAAAACCGATCTAACCTTTTCGCCGGGTTAATGAGAGCGTGAAAAGAATCATCTTTTGCGCAAAGCGCCTGCGTCAGCTCAAAAAGAGAATGTCCAATAATACGTCTTTCCCCACATGCATATAAGCAAGCCTTCAAAGCTTTTTCTCCGGCCTGTTGGGCAATAAAACATCCCTTATCAAAAAAGCTTCCTTCTTTGTGGACCCATTTCACAAAAGAAAAATCATTTTCGGCTTGTAAAAACCAACGCCTTGCCTCATTCTCAGTTTCTTTCATAAAGCACCTCTCCGGTGTTCAGCGCTTCTTGAATAAAAACATTTTGTTGAAACATTTGCTCAAATTCCTCTGGTGTATAGGCAAGAATATCTACCGCCTTGGGTATATCCCAACTTAAATAGAGTTCCTTTAATCTATCCAAAAATGATTTATTCGTCCGGTAGACAACGATCACATCTATATCGCTCATTTCGTCCCAGTCTCCCCGCGCAATTGATCCGAAAACAATAATTTGTTGCGGATCAAATGGCTTAAAAGTAGAGACAATCTGCTGTTTCAAAGCTTCTATATTCATAAAAGGTCTGTTGGTTTGATTCATCGCTGTTTGGTTTACCCCGTTAGAAAAGCCCCGCTTGCCCTGTTAGATATCAAATATCTAAAAGGGTGAAGAAGCACGGGGTAAATGCCCCGCGTGAAAGCCTTCTAATGGGGTTTGCTCCATCGGCCGGTAAAATTTTAGATCAGATTTACTCCCTCTTGGGTAAACCGTTTAATCTGCAAAATATCATATCGCCTGAATTTGTCAAGAAATTTCTGGGGGAAGCTATTCCCACTTTTCCTGTGACTTGCGGGGAAGAGCCTGCTTTATCTTTATCTCGTAGAGAGTTTGAGGTTTGATCTTGCGCAGGTATCGCCTGTCCGTGACCTGAATTTTCGCCGGAGTCCCAAGGGTGCGCATCAGAGCTAATAAAAAAGCCCTTGGTCGCTTTGTCTTACTTTCTGGATTCCCCCGTATCAAGTACGGGGCAGGCTCAATCACGTGCGGAATGACAGATTTTAAAGCCTTCGATGCCCCGCTGCTCGCGTTAGGGTAGTTCATTCCTCTTCCGGTTTACCGACCAATCCTTTTGCATCTTTTTCTTCCAGTTCCAGTTTTGGAGTAGTGATCTGGACACGCCTTTCTACCTGTTTGATATGTTCCGCAGGAGGTAATTCTTCAGGCAGTCTTCCCCCAATTCGTTTAATGGCATCTCTGACCTCCTTGCCTACCTTTTCATGAGTTCGTATAGCGGTTTGTTGGTCTCTTGTCCGTTCTTGCGCCAGTTTGTCACGTGTCTGAGTCATGCGAAACTGGTTCGCGGCAAGTTCAGTTGTATTCATCCTATCCATCAGATTTTCTTTTTCGGATATATTTTTGAATTTTTTAATTGCATCGCGTCCCATTCCTCCGTACATCCCTTTATATCCTGCGTCATGAAAAACGCCGAACATTTTGTCATGAACGCCGGCTTGCCGCGCTGCGCCCGATAGGGCTTTAAACTCTTCGGCAGTTTGTTTGCGAAGTTCCAACCTTTCTACATCAGCGGCAATAGCATCCGAAATTTCCTGCCTGCGCGCCTGAATCGCAAAATACTTCTGAGCATTTGCTACTTCAGGCTTACGTGGATCACCGTTTTGGGCGATAAGATAACAGGCAAAACGTGACAGATGATAATCCATCACCTCTCGAGAGCTTCCTGACCCAATATCAACCATTTTGCCAACGCCGGCAAAATGGTTTGCAGGAATATTCCCTGATTGTTTGCAAGAGGTTAGCGCCCTTTTAATGGCATCTTCAAATCTTCTCCATTGCGTATATCCCAAAAGCGGCTGAATTTCCCGCGCGCTCCAGTACTCTGCCCCATATTCATTTATCTTTTTTAAATTTTCAAAAGAGTTGCTTCCCACTGATACTAAACTTTTATCCGACATAATTCACACCGCCTTAAATTCAATTCCCGCGTCTTTCATCTGTAATGCGGTATTGGTTTTTACCTTCCCATGATGCGCGGATTCTTAAACAGGCACGTTTCGTTGTTTTCCTTTAGAATACCCATTTTCAGTATGTTAGCACAGATAGAATATTTTATAAAGCCGTAAAAAGTCCGAGATGTCACCCTGAGCTGGTCGAAGGGTCAGCATGACAAAATCAGCGAATTTTGACTTTTTACGAACTTATCATATTTGAAAATCATTTTAATCGCTGCTTGCTGACATCGGTGTCCAGAAATTTTTATAAGAGTAGAGCGATAAGTATAGGCAAGCTTAATTATGTCAGGCTTATTATGGAAAAGAAGTATCCTGTCCATAAAACAAATCCAGTGGGTGTGGGAAAAGGCGAGGTTCCCCCGCTTAAAAATTATTTATGGAAGATAACATATCGCTTGAATTTGTCAAGGATTTTGTGGGAGAGGCTATTCCCACTTTTCCCTGAGCTTGCGGGGAAGAGCCTGCTTTATCTTTATCTCGTAGAGAGTTTGAGGTTTGATCTTGCGCAGGTATCGCTTGTCCGTGACCTGAATTTTCGCCGGAGTCCAGATGAGTTTGGCATCAGGAAAAACCTTGTTTTTCTTCTTGTCCGTGATGTCCGCGATGATTTTGCCGTAGCGGCCGCCAAGAGAGATCAATTCCCGACGGATATGGATCGGCGGGATCAGGTAATCTTTTTTTATCTTCTGGGTTTTTTTCACAAAAAAAAGTTCGCCCGGAGTGTCCGTCTCCCCATCCCGCGACACCCTCATGTTAAAGTATCCAAGCTCTTTACCGACATAGCAGCGATCCGGCGCGTAGGAAAGAAAGTTTTTCTCCTCCGGCCGGAGATAATATTTTTGGGCTATTTTTTTCAACGCTTCTTTTTCTTCTTCGGAAAGTTTTCTTTTCTTTTGGATCTTATACGCTCTGATAAGGTCGGAAAACGTCTCAATCACCTTCCAAAAAATTTCTTCCACCACGTTATGAATTTCCATTTCCAGCGATACAACCAACTCCAGCTTCGCGATCAACAGCTGATATTTTTTTTCCGTGTTAATCGGAACGTCTAAGCCCGTGAGGTCAACGTCCGCTTCATAGATCTGGTGCCGGACGATATGATTTATTTCCTTATCCAAAGCGGACAAGACCTTGCCCGCCTCAGAAAAGGTTTTATAGCGTTTTCCATTTTCTCCCGCGCTGTGCAGGGCGGATAAAACCGTGAGCGCGTCAGCGTAAATTTTATATTCTTTGGCATTGACAACGGCTTGATGAAGGAAACGCGCGACATGTTCCGCCTGGTCGTAGGGAAGCGTGAGCCCATGAATCCAAAAAATTCGAAACAGCTCCCCGGCATCCTCTTCTTTGAGTTCAAATGATTTTCGGTCGTGTTTGAGAATGATGGTGGTGATCAGATTCCCGAACAAGCGCTCTAAAGGAACATGCCCGCCGGTTAATGTGCCCAGTAAATAGACCCACTCCCTCCGGTTAAGCTGAAAAAAATTCTTGATCAGCCAAAGTTTGGCATTGCCTTCGCGGATAATCCTTCGAGCCTCTTTGATCGTCTTCAAACTTGCCGCAAAAGTCTCTCCCAGAAAATCATAACCCGGCGTTAACCCCAGTTTGGAGGAAAGCGTGGTATAAACCCATGCTTCCTGAGTGTTCCTCAACACATGAGTTTTGGTATCGGTAAAAGTCTTGTGTTCATCACTCTCAAACGGGGAAACAAAAAACCGGGCTTGCTGCCCGTCGATTGCCTCCGCAATGCCGAGCGCCTCCTTTCTCCACTTCCTTCCCTTTCTAAACATGCTCACCCAGAAAGCGTCGGCCACATCCTGCTTAGGCTCTTCTTTCAGCTCAAAGCGGCTGGCCGAATCGCCCTTGCGCCGCTCCTCCTTATAGTCATTCCATTTCGCTTCACTTTCCCGTTCGATATTCCTCCAAAGCTCAATTAACCTTCCAACGCCGCCCTTCCAGTCGGCATTTACTTCAAGCTCAAATCCCCGGTTGATCTGCGCCAGCACCTTAAAAAACTCATCCTGTAAAGCGTGAAAGTTTTTGCCGGCATTGATCAACGGATCAATCCCCACCCTTTTGAGCCAGATCTCACACATAACCGCGAGCGAGTTCTTAAAATAAAACAAAAACTCCAGGTCAAGCAGGTTGCTAAAGACCGCTTTTTTAAGAACCTGAACCAAAAATGGTTTTTGGGGATCAGGATCCCATTCTTTTCGGGCCGGTTGCCACTTAACGAGAAACGTCATGGGTTGTGTTTTGTTCCCTCATGTAATATAAAAATCAGGAGTCAGAAGCCAGAAGTTAGAAGACAAAAGATTTTAAAAATTATTCTGAATTCTGAGTTCTGACTTCTGTCTTCTGACTCCTGTCTTCTGATTAAATATCAAACATTTCACGTTCAACCTTTGCCGCTCGTGCTTTCATCGCCTTTTGAATCATCCGGATCTCTTCTTTCGCTTTCTCACGGATGTCTGCCGTAATACCACCTAACGTTTCCTCATCATATTGCAGCAAGTCATCAATGTCCGGCTCAAACCGATTAAGCCAATGGTTCAATAGCCAGGTTAGCACCTCATCTTCCTCTTCAAAATCAAGTTCCTCCGGCACTTCAACCAAAAAAGCCATGCTTACAATATTGCGGATAAGGTCCTCTTCCTGATAAAGGGTCGGGGCATCCTCCCGGTCGGTTAAAGAATAGGCAACGGCCACTGCCTGCACCGGATAGAGCTGGCCTTTTTCATCAATCAGTTCCGGATCATGGGCGAGCGCGTTGAGCAGCATTTCCCGCGGCAACTCGCAAATTATCCAGCTCATGTCTCCCCGGGAAGCCAACAATCCCAGCTCATGAGGAGTCATTTCGCCATAAATACGCAGGCGGGTTTCATCCGTGCAAAGGGCTAAAACATTCTCTGCTTCTTTTACATCCTTAGCTTTAAGAAGCTTAAGGGCTTGACTTTTTGCTTTCTTATACGGTATGAGCATTGTCACCCTTTTTCTCCTTTTCGTATTTCAACAAAATACACAAAACTTCGAGAAATTTTTTCGGGTCAACCTCTTTTAAGGTTTTCAGCACCATGGCCGTATCCCCGGAAGCCCGGACAAGACCGTCGGTTTTCTCGCTTGCGTCAGTAAGGGAAATGGCATTGTTGCAGATTTTTTGGAGAAATTTTGCGGCCTCTGATTTTATCTCATAGTGCCCGGCAGTAAGAGCGCAGGCAATGTCCTGGGAAAGCATAAATTCGCTGATCCGCTTGTCGCATTGCAAACACCCTTTAAGAAGCTGACCTCTGAGGTCAATAACGTCTCGGGGACCCTGGACAATCAAATTTACCGACATTGAAGAGCCAAACTCTTCGAATAATTCATCTATCTTGTTATCTCGTTTCATAATCTCCTGTTTTTTTGCTGAGTTGTTGTATCGTAATTACCTGGGCGTTTTCCCGAAAAGCGGAGAAATTTTCAAAATTATCAGATTCCGGCAAACCCCGTTAGAAAATTTTCTAATGGGATTTACCCCGTGTGAAAAAGTGTAAGAATTTTTATGTTTACGCCGTGCTTCTTCACCCCGTTAAATCCGTTAGATATTTGAAAGCTAACAGGGCAAACGGGGCATTTCTAACGGGGCAAAACGCGGGTAATTTCCTTAACAAAAAATTTTGATTCCCTGCCTGGAAACAGAGGTGCAAAGAGAGTATATTTAAATATACTCTCTTTGCGCGGATTAGTCTATCTTAAGCGATTGCGCGATACACTCTCCGAAGGGCACGGGGTTTAAATAATAAAATATTTTTTAAAATTTGCAACGATGATAACAGCCTGGGGATTGAAAAAATCTCTTCCTAAAGACCGGAAAGGTATTATCAAAAAATCAAGAAATTGTCAAGAAAGATTAATAACGACAGCACTACGAAAAAAAATGGGCCCTTACGACTCAATCCGGATTATTGGCGCAAAGCAGAATAATTTAAAAAACCTGAACCTCGAAATTCCCCTCTTTCAGATCATTGCCATTACCGGGGTAAGCGGCTCAGGAAAATCATCCCTCGCCCTCGATACCCTCTATGCCGAAGGACAAAGAAGGTATGTGGAGACCTTTTCCCCCTATGCCCGCCAGTTTATGGACCGGATGGATAAACCCCGTGTGGATAAAATCGAAGGTATTCCGCCGGCCATTGCCATTGACAGCAAAAACCTGGTTAAAACTTCCCGCTCCACCGTGGGCACTATGACTGAAATCACCGACTTCTGCAAGCTCCTTTTTGCTAAAATGGCGCGTCTTTACTGCCCTGCCTGCGGAAGAACAGTAGAAAGGGATACCCCGTTCACCATCCGGGAGAGTCTCCTGACTCGGAGGGAAGGAACAGAACTTATCATCACGTTCCCCATTAAATTCAATGGACTTAACCGGGATGACGTAGAAACCTATCTTTCGGGCATGGGATTTTCCCGCGCTTACTATAACAACGAAATCCTTCCGCTCAGCCAGGTGCTCAAGAAAGCCAAAAAAGAAGTTCTCATGGTGATGGACCGGCTGACCCTGAAAACAGGAGCAAAAAAGCGGATCATTGATTCTCTCGAAGGCGCGCTTAAGTTTGGCGGAGGGCATTGCTCTATTGTTTTTCCGGGAGAGGATGTTTTAAAATTCAGCGCCGAGTTTCACTGCCCCTATTGCGACCTCAATTACCAGGACCCGGTCCCCAATCTTTTTTCTTTTAACAGTCCGTTAGGGGCGTGCGAAACCTGCCGGGGGTTTGGAAGGATCATTGACTTTGACCTCGACCTGGTTATCCCGGATAAGGCCAAATCATTACGAGAAGGAGCGATCAAGCCCTGGAAACCTGCGCCCGGACGAATCGAGTTTAACGACCTGATGGAGTTTTGCCGCGCCCGGAAAATTTCGACTACTATCCCGTTTAAAGATTTAACGGAAAAAGATCGGCAGGACATCATCAACGGAACCTCTGACTATTATGGAATCCGGGGTTTCTTTGAATGGCTGGAGACCAAAAAATATAAGATGCACGTCCGGGTCTTTCTTTCCCGCTACCGGAGCTATGGTGAGTGCCCGGCGTGTCATGGCACGCGATTCAAAAAAGACGTACTCTTCTGGAAGGTGGAAGAAAAAAATATCGGCGAGCTTTACCGGATGAGTGTTGCTCAAGCGTATGATTTTTTTACCCGCCTTCAGGCCAAAGATGACAAGGTCAGTGAGACCATCCTTCGGGAGATTAAGAACCGCCTCCTTTA
>DATEXU010000115.1:0-13721 GCA_035256645.1 Thermodesulfobacteriota bacterium
TAAAAGCCAGCATTAATTCCTCCTTGGTTTTAAGTTCTTCAATTTTATTTAATCCACTATAAAAGTTAAACGGTGCAATTTTAAGCCTATAGGCAACGATTTCTTTGTCTTTAGGCAAATGGCGAAGAATGGTCTGACACATGGGTTTGGCTGATTTTAAAGGGTTAATGCTGGGCAAGACAACTTCGATCGCCCCCAAAAAACCAACCACCATAATGAGAACTACCGTCAAAAAGCTCGCCGTTAACTTATTTTTGCGAATAAAAAAAATTATCAGATATCCTCCCACCAGGAAAAGCAGGATAAAAATAAGGAGATGAGGAAAAAATCGAATCAGTTCTGATACCGGAGTTTTAATAAAAGGGAATAGACAAACCCCTATGCCGCCAAGCATAAAAATTCCTCCCAGAACATAAAAGGGAACGAGCAAAAAATTCGAAACAATACCCTTCCGCTCCGGCGAGGAGATACAAGAGCTTATAAAACCTCCGAGGAGCAGAGAAGCGGCTGGATAGAGCGGAAGAAGATAAAGTTCCCGCTTGCTGGTTGAGAGGCTAAAAAAAATAAAAATCGTTAAAAACCAGCAGAGCGGGAAGTAGAAATTTAACCGATGCTCTCTCTGGTCTTTTGAAAATCCCCAGAAAAGCGCTCCGGGTAACAAAACTATCCAGGGAATAAACCCTGCGGGGAACACCTCAAGATAATAATAGAAAGGCTGTTGGTGGGTCCAGGTATCAGCGAATCGCTCAATATTTTGTCGGAAAAGTATTTTCTGAGTATACGCCTCTCCTCCTTGACCACACGCTGGTATAAGCCATGCTGAGATTATGAGGATAAAAATCACGAGACCCCACGGAATTTCAAGTTTTTTAAAATGCCTAAAGTTTTTGGTTGCCAGTAAATAAACCACCATCGTTAAAAAAGGAAGGAGAAATCCCACCGGCCCCTTAGTCAAAACCCCTATCCCCATAACCACATACGGGATGAGGTAAAAAAAACGTGATTTTTTTTCGCCTTGTAATCCTAAACAAAAAAAAGTGAGCGCCAGGATAACCCAAAAGCTCAGGGTCATATCAATATTGCCCCGCCTCCCCATCCAAAAAAACTGAGTGCTCGTCAACAGCACTAACGCGGCAAAAAAACCTGCTTTCTGATCAAAGAGGCGTTTTCCGATAAAAAAGGTAAGCATAATACAACCCAGGGCCGCAAGAGCAGACGGAAGCCGGGCGCTAATTTCATCCACCCCTCCGGTAAAAAAAGAAAAGAAGGCGATCAGCCAGAAGAATAATGGCGGCTTTTCCGCATAAATTTCACTATTGAGGTGCGGCAAAGTCCAGTCTCCGGTTGCGCGCATTTCCTGTGCCACCTGAGCGTATCGGGGCTCATCCGGATTCCAGAGATCCCAACCATTGAGGTTAAGAAAAAAGATTAACGAAGACAAAATAATAAGAACTACTATATTACCTCTCGAAGAGCTCAAAAAAAACCGGGCTGCCTTCCTGGCCGTCTCGTTACCCATTCACGATCTCCTTTACCTCATAATTAAGGTGGCGCTTTTTCATCCACCGGACAGCCAACAGGTCAATAAGCCCGCGGAAAGCCCGATTGCCGATTCCATATTTTGCTTCACCGAACCTTCGGGGACGGTGATTCACTTCAACCTCAGTCACTAAACATCCTTCCATTTTTATCAAGGTGGGGAAAAAGCGGTGCATCCCTTTAAAATAATAAAAGTTCTGGAGACACTCCCGCCGAAAAGCCTTGAGCGAACAGCCGACGTCTTTGATCTGTTCATCACTCAGCCGGTTTCGAATTTTGTTGGCAACCCGGGAAGAAATTTTCCTTACTAAAGAATCTTGCCGGTTAGCACGCCAGCCACAGACTACATCATAGGAGGTGATTTTAGCGAGCAACAAGGGAATGTCATGCGGATCATTCTGAAGGTCGGCATCCATGGTCACCACAATCTCACCCCGCGCGGAGCGAAACCCGGCGGCAAACGCAGCCGACTGGCCGGAATTTTTTTGAAAAAAAATAATCCTTACCCGTTCATCCTTGTGAGCAAACTCTCTCAAAATCGCTCCACTTCGATCCTTGCTTCCATCATCAATAAAAATTATTTCAAAAGAAACCGAGAGTTTTTCCAATACCTCGGTAAGCTCCCTAAAAAGTTCAGGCAGATTTTCTTCTTCATTGTAGACGGGAATCACAAGCGACATTCTGGGTGTTGCCATCCTCTCTGTTTCCCTTTCCTGATATTATTCCGGCAATTAAACAGCACAATATGTCATTCCCGTGAAGAGACTGTGTCACAAGTCCGTTCATGGTTTCCCTCGACAAACTCGGGATAAACTCAGCTCACCATGACCTGACCGCGGTGCTTTAAAAATCAATTAGTTAGCCGTCACCCTGAGCTAAGCCTGCCATGAGTTAATCGAATGGTCGAAGGGCGAATGACTCATTACGACACAGTCTCGAAAGCGTGAATCTATAAGTAATAATCCTGGATTCCGGGTCAAGCCCGGAATGACACCGAAAGATCATGGAGATATTTATTTGCCGAGGCAATAATTGGTTATATAAAAATTTAGAGATATTAATAACCCGGCTAAGATTAACTTTTCGTTAATTAAGGATTAAATTTTTTTAATAAATACGGATAGTATGGCAATGAGTTATGGAAATCTTTCCTAACACTCGATTGATATTATAGACACTAACCCCCTGAAAAAGTCAATGCAAAAAAAAGAACCCCGCCTTTTCGCGGGATTCTTGTCATTCATGTATTGTGTGGAACGATATTCCTTTAAGCTGCTTTTTTTAAAGTCAGCAGGTGAGTTTTTCTTCGTCCGTGTGTTATTCGCGCCGGGGGGAAAACCTAATCCCCAATTATGAAACTGCCTTCAGGGTTTCCACATCGCTCGCTTCAATCGCTTTGAGCATCCGGATCCGGTCATGCACGGCGAAAAGACATGGAGGTAGGCAAAACCGCGCTTGGAGGCCTGATGAGCTTTCTCCAGTTTTTCATGGAAGTCGTCCATATAGGCGGTAACCGCTGTTGCCACATATTCGCAGTTATGCATGAGCATAATTAAAGGCATGTACTTTGCGTCCCGCGGCTTCCCCCGTAAGTTCGGCCCAACCGGAGTGGTTGAGGTCCAGGACCCGAAGGGAGTGGTGCCGGAACGGCTGCATACCGGTGTTCATATAGCCTTCATTATCAATACACACAAAAAGGATTTTCTCATCCCACCCGGGTAAGAAAGCGGTTTTTATACGAAACTCAGAATAGTTATTTTTGGGATGCATACTTTCCATCAATCACTTCCCAAAGAGCACCGTGGGTGTTTTTAGGGTGAACAAATGCATAGTATCGTCCTTTTTCCGGCCATAATCTAACCTCTTTTCCTGAACCAGAAAGTCTCTCGGTAACAATCCCGGCTCCGTTTTCTTTAAGAAGATGAACCGCTTTATTACAATCGTCAACATTGATAGAAAGAAGCTGTACACCTTCACGTCCATTGTTTACTTTGCTGATCCAGTAGCCGACATCCGCCATTTTGCCTTCGGGTTTGAGAATTGTCTTCTTTACCCATTTGGTCGTATTCCCCATCCCGCTGATCACAACCTTGCCGCTCATGTCTTGCAGTTCATACCAGCCGCCTGAATACTCATCTTCCATTACTTCTACCGTAGTCGGGCCAACCTTGAAACAAGAGACATTGATGTGGGAATCAGGATCAAAGTACCGTTCCGCCACGTCCCAGCCAAAAATCTTCATGTAATCCTGTTCCGCTTTCACCACATCCAAAACCGCTATGCTAATATGGTCAATAAAATTGGGAGTTACTTTGGGCATTGCTAACCTCCTTTTTTGTATTTTTTAAAGACAGGAAGGTGTATCCGCCGTCAAACATACACCTTCCTGCTCCAATCAAGTACTCTTTTATAACGCTTTGCTCGTATCGAGTCTTCTTGCAGTTGGAAATGCGGCAATATAGGGAGTAGTTGCCGTTGTGTCTTCTAACTCAAATAAAATCGCAACTTCCGGACAAGAGAAAGAACAAATTCCGCAGTCCACACAAAGGTCTCTCAGGATGGATGCCTTCCCGTTGACAAGGGCGATTACAGTTACCGGACAGGCGACAAATTTCACGGCCTGTGCATTTCATCACATCAACTTCTGGTATCATATTAAAAGTCTCCTTGTTTTCTTTTTATGTTAATGAGCCTTTTTAATGTGCTTTGTCTTTGTCTCGGCACATGAGCTGGTAGGGCTTCGATTTAGAACCCTACCGCCTTGCCCAAGCCAAGACTCTTTATCAAACTAAGCCCGATGAACCTATTGGGGAGGCAATAAAAAAAGACCATCCGCATTTATTCAATAAGCCTGAAGAGGGAAAAGGACTAATCTCTTAGAAAAAAGTCTATCTTTCACCTCCCCGTTGAGCAAGAGATGAAATATAAAGAGCGGACAAACGCAGTTTAGTTACCAGGGGGGGAGCGAGTCAATCTTTTTTATATATTCACTGCTGGCATGGTTTTTGGGATCGCCGACAATGGCAATGCGGGCATTAATGGATAACGCGGTGTCGCGTTCCGGAACGTTTTCCGCGGTGTAATCAGTTCCTTTAGCAAAAACGTGGGGCCGGATTTTTCTTAAAATTTCATCAACCGTCGGCTCAGAAAAAAGGGTGAGGTAGTCAACATACACCAAAGCGGATAAAATTTCGAGACGTTCATTTTCCGGCATGAGAGGCCGCCCTTCCTTTTTTGTTTTCTTCACTGACTCATCACTGTTAACCCCAACGACGAGTATATCTCCCTCTTTCTTCGCTCCGCGCAGACAGCGAATATGGCCGACATGGATAAGGTCAAAACATCCATTGGTGAACACTATTGTGTGGCCTTGTCTCCTATGCTCATCAAGGATCGCTATAAGCTTTTGGTGGTCAAGAATAATCTTCGCTTCATTCATAGTGTTTTTTCACTGCCTCCAGTAGTTCTTCTCGGGTTAACACCGCCGTACCACTCTTCATCACCACAACCCCCGCGGCGCAATTAGCCAAAAAAGCAGCATCATAAAATCCGGCTCCCGCGGCTAAGGAAAGGGTAAAAACAGCAGCCACGGTGTCACCCGCTCCGGTTACATCCGTGATATCATCATGCCCCGATATAGGCAGATGGAATATCTTTGCAGGCTTTTCAAGAAGGGTCATTCCTCGATTTCCCCGGGTAATGAGCACTGCTTGCAATTTCAACTTTTCCATCAACACATGTGCTGCCCGTTCCACCCCGTGATCCTCAAACAACCTCATCCGGATTGCTTTTTCAGCTTCCGATTCATTCGGGGTAACTGCCGTAACCCCACGAAACCGCATTAATTGATACCGAGAGTCCACGACCACCATCTTCTGTTTAGCCAACGTCTGGATTAAAGATATAATCCGGTCCGACACTACTCCATATCCATAGTCAGAAACGACGATCGCGTCCACCTCATTGGCTATTCGTTTGAACTGAGCATAGATCTTCTCCTGCAGTCGAGCGGGGATTGGCTCCTGGTTAACCTTATCGATTCTGATAACTTGCTGTTTGGAGGTGTGGTCATCCCCGGCCATGATCCTGGTTTTGGAAATCGTATTAACAATATGGGAAAGAAGAAGACCATCACCATTCACTCCATTCTTTTTCAATTGATTAAGGATACTATTGCCCACCTCATCATTGCCTAAAATCCCCACCGCGTAGACCTTACAGCCAAGGCTCGCTAAGTTGTGAGCAGCATTGCCCGCCCCACCGGGAACAATGTTTTCCCATTCATGACGAATAACGACTACCGGAGCCTCACGCGAAAGTTTAAACGGCTTCCCATACACATACACGTCAGAAATGTAGTCGCCGATTACCAATATTTTCGACTGAGAGAATTTACCGATAATCCCCTCGAAGTATTTTTCTTTTTTCAACGGTTTTTCTTTTTTTTGCCATGAGGGCTTCTCCCTCTGAATTTTATTTTTATCGCGCGGCTTTTCTTTTTTTTCTTGATAGATCATGATTATTTCCTTTTTATGGACAAAAATTCTTCACAGGCCATAAGCACTTTCTCCGCTGAGATATTCCTCATGCAACGATGGTCTGTAGGACACACCTTAAGGTGGCACGGACTGCACTCCAGCTCTTCTCGTAACAGTCGCGTTTTCTCCAAACTATAGTTGGAATACCGAGGATCAGTGGGCCCCATAACGACCACTACCGGAATGTTAAGCGCAACGGCAAAATGCCGGGGCCCGGTATCATTTGTCACCACTAAAGCAGAATCCCCGATTATAGCCTTGAGGTATTCGAGTGAGATAATCTCCCTCGCGAAAGTGAAGGAGCGATGTCGCATTAATGATTTAATCCGACAAGCGATTTCCTGTTCACGAGGACCGGGGACAATCAATATTTGAGCGTCATGTTTTTCTGTTAAGTAATCTCCTACCTGAGCAAAATATTCCGGCGGCCAGCACTTGGACGCCCCAAAACTCGCTCCGGGTATAAAGGTAACCAGGGGCTTATTCCGATTAATTTCTCTTTGGTGATAAAGCTTATTTACTGCTTCCCGTGTACCGGGAGAAAAACAAAGTATAGTCTTGTGAGAAGAGATCGTATAATGCAGCTCTTTACAAATCATTAAGTAACGCTCTACCATAGAGATAGGGAATTTTTTACCCTTTTCAGCAGGAGGGGGGATTCTGTGGGTCAACATAAAACCCCGCGCATTGGTATTAAAGCCAATCCGCGCGGGAATCCCGGCTAAAAAAGATAGTGCTGCTGAGCTAAAAGAATTAGGAAGGATTAAGGAAAGGCTGAATCGGGATTTTTTTAGCTTCCTGCTTAAAAAAAACTTCTCTTTCCATTTCCGGTGCAATGATTTTGAGTCGTAGTCAATGATTTCATCATAATAAGGAAGCCCTTCGATAACTTCACGAACTTGAGGACGCACCAGCAACGCGATATGTGCGGACGAATTGTTTTCCCGGATTGTCCGCAAAGCGGGTGTGGCCATAACCAAGTCACCGACCCAACTCGGACAATGCACCAAAATTTTATCGTATTTTTTTCCCTGCATAACCATTATAAGAAAGGTGGTATGCGATCGAGGCAAGAAGCGTAGCGCACATCACTCATCAAAGTAAAAATCAAGAGAGTACCTCTAAAAATGTCATTCGCGCAGAGACTGTGTCGCAATTCATTTTTTGTCACCCTGAACTCGTTTCAGGGTCTCATAACATATTGATTTTATTAGATGCTGAAACAAGTTCAGCATGACATTTTGCCTTGATATGCTAATTACGACACAGTCTCGCAATCAGAAATCCGGAACCAATCGAAATTACCGGACTCCCTCCTTCGCGGGAGTGACAGATTGGACATTATTAGAGGTACCCAAAATATTTAAGGTGTCGATACCGTTCGTTACATCGTGGTTTCATCGCTTTTTTCGCTCAAAAAATAGTCGCTCCTGACCCCCATAAACGGATTATATTTAATAGCAAAATGGAGCATACCGGCGTTAACCAACCGGTCGGAAATTTTTTGATCGCGTTGTATCATCTTTTGTTTTATCTCGTTCCAGTTTTCAAAAGAAAGCCCTTCAACCTCTTTGATCAATTCAGCATAAAGGGATGCGCAAGGCCATTCAGTATACTGGTTAACATACCACGGAAAGACCTTTTGCAGCTTATCGACCCAGAGATTTAATTCCGGACCAAGGTCTAAACAGGATTCTTCAAAAAAATTATCCAGGTGCGATATTTTCGCTTCATTGATAAAACCGCCCTTCTTGGCAATCAGATAAGCATCGGTATTAACATAGGGGAAAAAGATAGACCAGCGAAACCGCCCGGGTTTAATCCGGGCCAAAAGCTTTATGGTCATCACAATATCTTCTTTGGTCTCATAAGGAAATCCAAACATCACAAACGCTGAGGTATGAAGACCAGCCAGATGAGCAGCGTCAAAGCTTTTGACAATATCTCGATTACTCATCTTCCGGTTAAGGATCTCCCGTCTGACCCGCTCACTCCCGCTTTCCAGACCAAACTTTACAATGATACAGCCGGCCTCCTTTAAGGCGATAGCTTTCTCCAGGTCAAAGTTTTTAACGTGGCCGTTCACCACAAAGGGAAGGCCTATCTCCTTGTGGTATTGCTCACAAAACTCAAGAAGATAGGGCTTATTAAGAGTAAAAATGTCGTCATCAAAAATAAAAGTTTTTATATTCTGATACCTATCGAGCAGATATTTAAGTTCTTTTATCACCTCGGCAGTGGAGTGATAGCGGATATAGTGGAGGCGGCCTTCCCTTACCCCTAAATCTTTTTTGTAAAGGTTAACCACCTGATGGTTAAAACAATACGTGCACCGGTAAGGGCATCCCCGCGAGGCCATCACCCCGACCCATCCGCCTTTAGCGTCAATCATCTTTTGAAAATCAAAGACTTCATAATCCTTGGGAGGAAGCGCGGCAAGGTCAAGAAAAGGAGCAACCTTATTTCTGACAATTTTTCCGTTAACCTTAACCCAGAGGTTGGGTATGTTTGAACAATCTTGCCCTTTCTCTAATCTATCCGCAAGCTCGCTCAGGGCAATTTCCCCTTCCCCCACACACAAAAAGTCAAAGACCCCTGATGCCATCACTCCTTGAGGGTCAGCAGTGGCGTGGATACCTCCTCCTATAACCGGGATAGCAAACTCCTTTTTTATGGCCGAGGCAATCTCAAGGCAATAGTGATACTGATTGGTGACCATGGAGATGCCGATGAGCTGAGGATCAAATAATGCAATATCCTTTTTGATCTTTGACCACTCCAGGGGATATCCAAGCTTTGCATTGATGTTGAGAAGCCCGGTCTTATGTCCGTGGGATTTTAAAATTCCGGAAAGAAAGGCCACCCCATAATTAAATCCGATTTGGGCATTGAGGTTGGGATAAATAAAAAGGATTCGCATTTGCCCTTTTCACTATAGTATAATTCTCAAAATTAGTAATTGTTTTGCCATTCATCCCGTTAGAAAATTTTCTAATGGGATTTACCCCGTGTGAAATCTTTCTAACGGGGTTTCACGTTAATGAAAAACCTTTAATCTTTTGCAAGGCTACAATCTTTCTTACCTTAAATGAACTACCCCGCCGAAAGCAGGGGGTATCAAAAAATTTAAATTCTGTCATTCCGCACTTGATGCGGAATCCAGAAACTAAGGTAAAGCGACTAAGCCTTTTTTATTAGTCCCTGATACCCACCCTCTGGATTCCCGTTTTCACGGGAATGACATCCACGGCTCTTTAATACCGCGTCTCACCCCGGCGCAAGCGGACGGGGTATTTAAAAAAATAAAAAAGTATATTATTATAACTTAATCAATAAGAAATCAACCATAGAAAAAGAGGATTTTCTTGACTGGGTTGAAAATATTGGCTAAAAAAACATTATTATCGATTTGTTAAATTAAAAAAGGCGCGCGCATGTTCTCTGAGTACAAACAGCCCCTTATGAGAAACCTTCGGTACTATCTCCGGAAAAGTTGCGGTAAAGTCTCGATAGAGTGCGATCGGCTCCAAAAACTCTGGAAGCTGGAGGATAAAATTTTTTATCAATTCTCCGACTGGGAACTTTTAAACCAGGCCCTTACGCATAAATCTTATGCTTATGAGGTCCTCAAAAACAATGGTAAACACTATGAGATGTTAGAATTTCTGGGTGATGCGGTTCTGGATGTGGTGATTAGTCATCTCCTGATGAAAAAGTATCCCGAAGCCACTGAAGGAGAACTCTCGAAAAGCCGTTCTTCTTTGGTTAATACCAAAAGGCTCTCCATCCTCGCCCGTCAGTTTGATTTAGGAGAATATATCCTCTTAGGTAAAGGCGAAGATCAAAGTCAGGGACGTTCCAAACCAACGATCCTTACGTGTGTTTATGAAGCAGTAATTGGAGCGATTTATTTGGATGGAGGTTTTCATAAGGTCGCCAAAGTAATCCATTCCCATTTTGAACAATTGTTATCCCATAAATTATCAAAAGGAATTTATCGGGATTTTAAAAGCCGGCTCCAGGAATATGTGCAAGGCACCCTTAAAACCATTCCCGAATACCATGTGTTGAATGAATCAGGCCCCCCGCACGCGAAAGAATTTGCGATTCATATTAAAATAAATGGAAAAGCTTATGGCAGCGGCCGCGGGAAAAGCAAGAAAGAGGCCCAACAGCGCGCGGCCATGGCAACCCTCAAACAACTCGGTCTTTCCGCCAAACCCCCTTCCGCTAAAAGACCAACCCCATGAAAAGTATCATCGCCATTGTGGGCAGGCCCAATGTCGGCAAATCTACTCTCTTTAACCGCTTAGCCCGGAAGCCAAAGGCAATTATTGATGATCTTCCCGGGGTAACCAGAGACCGCAACTATGCTGAGGTTGAATGGGGTGACTCTTCTTTTATCCTTATCGATACCGGAGGATTCGAGCTCGAACCCCATCAAGAATTATCCCGCTTGGTCCAGGAACAAGCTCGCTTAGCCATTGAAGAAGCGGATATCATCCTTTTTCTCGCTGATGGCCGTGCAGGGCTTACTCCGGTTGACAAAGATTTGATCGGTCTTCTCCGGACGATCCCCAAACCTATTTTCCACTGTATCAATAAAATCGATGGCCCCCGCCATGAAGAAAACCTTTACGACTTTTTCCAGTTGGGGATTGACCAGTGGTTCACCATTGCGGCGAAACACAACCGCGGGGTAAGCGAATTAATGGATGAGGTAATCAAGGCCCTTCCCAATAAAAAACCCTCATCGGAAGAGGAAAGTTCAATTAAAATCGCGGTGTTAGGTCGCCCCAATGTTGGAAAATCATCATTAGTCAATCGAATTCTCGGCTATAACCGCGTTATTGTCAGTGAACTCCCGGGAACGACCCGCGATGCGATTGATACCCCTTTTAAGTTTAAAAGCAAGCGATACATTATCATTGACACTGCCGGGATCCGGAAAAAAAGCCGGATTGGCTACCAACTCGAAAAGTATTGCGTGGTAGAAGCATTACGAGCAATTGAACGGTGTGATGTAAGTTTGATCCTGATTGATGCCCAGGAAGGAATCACCGAACAGGATGTAAAGATTGCCGGTCAGATCTATGAAAAAGGCAAGGGCTGCGTGGTGGTAGTCAATAAGTGGGACGTGATCCAAAAGGATAACTCCACCATCGGGACCTATGTGGAGAAAATAAAAGACAAAATGAAATTTCTTGACTTTGTCCCGCTTATCTTTGTCTCTGCCCTCTCCGGCCAGAGGGTGTCAAAAATATTAGATAAGGTTTACGACTGCTTTACGCAATGCCAAAAAAGGATCGAAACCGCTGAACTAAACCGTTTCCTGGCTCGGGTGATCAATGATCATCCTCCGTCCCACCATTGCGGAAAACAAATCAAATTTAAATATCTCGCTCAGGTGGACATAAAGCCGCCCACCTTTGTTTTTTTCACTAATTTTCCCAAGGCCATTCACTTTTCTTATGAACGGTATCTTGCCAATCAATTGCGGGAGGCCTACGGTTTTGAAGGCGCTCCGCTTCGGCTCTTTTTCCGGGGAAGGGAAAGAAAAACCATCCCATAATATTTAGGGTTCCTCTAAAAATGTCATGCCTGCCCCGTATCGAGACTGTGTCGTAATACATATTTTGGTAGCCGCAAGCTTTAGCTTGCGCTTCTCGGATATATGCTTTCAATATGTTACGCAGCCTAAAGGCTGCGGCTACCCCCTATTTCTGAATTACGACACAGTCTCGTCAGCAGAAATCCGTTCACCAGTTGGTCGGCGATTCGAGTTTGGCATCTACAACTATGACCTCGGCAAATAAATATTTCCATGATCATTCGGTGTCATCCCGGGCCTGACCCGGAATCCAGAATTATTACTTATAGATTCCCGCTGGAGTTTATCCCCGCGAAGGCGGGGGCGGGAATGACATGTTGTGCTGTTTAATTGACGGAGTAATAACAATTTCAGCATGTTATGCGATTTCGCTAACTTTTTTATTTTTCTTGATTAACTTCCCTTTACTTATTTAATCTTTCTTTTAATTAATTCTCTTTACTTATTATAATTTCATTAGTAGAGTTTTTTCTTGCCACTTGCATAATAATTTTTTGTCCTTTGTTTACTCCTTCGTTTACTTTTAAATAACAAGGTAATACCTTAAAATAACTTCCCAAACATAGTAGTAACATCAAACTTTTTATTCCCGAAATAAGGGTGATTCTATGAGGTGTTGATGTAAAACCCTGGTTCATACAATACGACCAGGGTTTTTTTATTTTCTGGCATCCTTTCATAACGAGACTGTGTCGTAATTAGAAAAAATATCATTCCAAACCCTTCGCTCTGTCATTCTGAAGGAACGTAGCGACTGAAGAATCCGGCTCAGGACAGGCTCCGTGATGAATCTTAAAGTGCTGAATTTATTGAAACCAAGATTTCTCGCTTCGCGAGGGATAATGAACTGTCGCGCACTCGCCTCGCTTCGAAATGACACAAAAATGAATTACGACACAGTCTCAACAAAAGAAGGAATCACCACAAAACCACTATGGATGAAACATTAAATAAAGAGGATATAATAATTAATCTCACCATCGGCACGCAACTGCGCCTCGGCCGGAGGGCTGGGGGCGCTGGAATAATTCCTGGGAAATCTGCCGGCATCCAGCGGCAATTCATGAAGGACCGCGACCTCAGCCTCCAATCTTACACGCTGGCGGATGAATTGCGCCAAAGTTCGGACGATTTGACGCGGTTTGCCCGGATCTACGTGGCCACCGGCGATCCCAAATACGAGCAGTTTATTGGGACATTCTCGCCAGCCGCTGCTGATTGTGTGAGAAGAGAGGCAGAGCGCGTATGAGCCTCGTCAGCGACATCAAACCAACGGCGTCGGGTATTAGACTATTCACGTGGGCGCTGGTGGTCACCTGGACGGTTGCCCTCGCCGCATCGCTTGGGTGGAATGTGTTTCAGGTAAAAGATGATATACGGGAGGCGGCGCGAATTCAGGCCCGAAGCGCATTCGAGAAAGACGTCATCTACCGTCGCTGGAACGCGCAGCACGGCGGGGTTTACGTTCCCATCACGGAGCAGACCCAACCCAACCCCTATCTCACCCATGTGCCGGAGCGCGACATCCGGACGCCGTCCGGCAAGCAGTTGACGTTGATGAATCCGGCCTACATGACGCGCCAGGTGTTTGAATTGGGCCAGGCGAAACACGGCGTGCGCGCCCACATCACCAGCTTGAAGCCGATCCGGCCCGAAAACGCCGCCGACTCCTGGGAAACGAATGCCCTGCAAGCCTTCGAGCAAGGGACGAAAGAAGTCAGCGCTGTTGAGACGCTCGACGGCCAGCCCTACCTCCGGCTGATGCGTCCGTTGCTCACGGAGAAAAAATGTCTCCTCTGCCACGCCCAACAGGGCTACCAGGAGAACGACATCCGCGGCGGAATTAGCGTCGCCATCCCGATGCAGCCGTTGCAGGTAATTTCGCGCGCGACGATGACCCGGCTGGCATCCCTGCACGCAATCTTGTGGTTGCTGGGGCTGGGCGGCATCGCCTTCGGGGCGGGGCGGCTGAACCGGAGCGACGCGCAGCTCCGCCAAGCTGAAGCCGCGTTGCAGCAGTCCTGCGACGGCTT
>DATEXU010000116.1:0-2272 GCA_035256645.1 Thermodesulfobacteriota bacterium
CAGTATCAGTAAAAGATTCATACGCCTCTGGGCATAATGAGGCATAGCTTCCGCCGGCAACAACAAAAAAGCCTTTCTTTTTATAAAACGTGAGCAACTCTTTTTGCCGCTTAAATTGCACTCCCATCCCGCAAACACCAACGAGGTCAGCCTGAGGTTCTAAGGGGATGGATTCGATGTTTTCGTCAATAATTTCAACTTCCCAATCCTTTGGACACAGGGCTGCCACAGTAGCTAATCCCAAGGGGGGATTGAGGACTCTTTTATTAGATGATAAAATTTTATCAACTGCCCACTTAAAGCTCCAGAAACTCTCCGGAACCTTTGGATTAATCAATAATAACTTCACTAAGTTCTCCTTCACAATAAGGCCAATGTTGCCTTCACTATACTCAATTCAATAGAATAAAGCAATAAGAAATTCCCCCTATTTTAATAACAAAATCCCCCTTAGTTTTTATAGTCTGTGAGGTGCTTACTGTAGAGAAAGCTTACTCCGAATGCAATATTGGGGTGAAGGATGATCCCCACCCAAAAAGACTGATTAGTTTTAACATGTTGTAAAGATTCCCAATAAAACCCAAGAAAAACCCCAAAAAAGTTCTTGCTTGACTGAGGTTGGAAAAAGTGTAAAATTATTTTTTGATTAAACTAATTTAAATAATTATATAACCAAGGGGAAACAAAGAAAAAGGATAAATAAAAATGGGAGATAAAGAAAAAAACAGTAAATCAATTGTCGGGTGTCCTTATTGCACCAAACCAATACCTTCTGATGCAGGGCAATGTCCTTATTGTGGTACAAACTTTGGTTCCCAGACGATTAGAATTTTAAGGTCAGTTGTTAACCAAGCGCTCTTTGATTCAGACGAAGACCGACGAGGAGTCGATGATCGAATCCCAAAAAAGTTTAAGATTGTATATAATTCGGGTAATACCTTGATTCAAAGCTACCTTGGTAATATCGGCGTGGGTGGAGTTTTTATTCCGACGGATCACCCCATGGATTCGGGGACCCGGTTGCATGTAAAAATTAACCTTCCAAACGGAGAAAAAGATCTGGAAGTTAATTGTGAGGTTGTTTGGATTCGAAAGAAAGAAATTAGCACCCCATCGGGGAAATTTCCTTCCGGCATGGGAGTCAAGTTCTTAAACCTTTCTACAGAAGATAAGAGAAAGATCGAGCGCGTAATAAAGGGCATCCCGTATATTTAATCAATGGTCTCGCCTGGAATCATAACCAGAACCTTTACCTCGGGAAATTTTTTCATCAATTCTGAAAATTTTTCCGGAGTTCCTGAAAGAACCGGAAAGGTTCCATAATGCATGGGGATCACATACTGAGGTTTTAAAAGCCCACAAGCGTAAACCGCTTCTTCTGGTCCCATCACATAATGACTTCCGATAGGGAGCAAGGCAAGCGCAGGCTTATAGAGATCATTAATGATCTTCATATCCCCAAAGACCCCCGTGTCTCCAGCGTGGTAAACCGTAAAACCATTATCAAATCGAATGATAAAACCGGCTGCTTCTCCTCCATAAATAATTTGATTTCCTTCAACCATGGAGGAGCTGTGGAGAGCGTGCACCATGGTGATGCGGATATCCGTAGCGGTCACAGATCCCCCTTTATTCATCCCCACGATTTTTTCAGGATTCAAACCTTTCTGAATGAGATAGTGAGCAATTTCAGGCATGGCGATAACAGGAGCGCCAGTTTTTTTGGCTAATTCCATCGTATCCCCAAGATGATCACCGTGTCCGTGGGAAACCAGAATGTAATGTAGTTTTCCTATATTCTCTGCTCCCTTGGGGGCCTGTGGATTATCTTTTATCCACGGATCTATCAGAATAGTGGTTCCATGAGGTGATATCAGTTTAAAACAGGCATGGCCAAGAAACGTTATGGTTACCCCTTTATTAATGCTTTAGCCACTCATGAGAAAACCTCCTTTTGAAGAATTGCAGGCATCAGTGTGCCAAGGATTACGTTTTAATTTCGTTATTAGTCCATTATCTTTTTTCTTGTACTTCCTTTATACTCTCAGCTACCCTTTTTTCAACAATCGTTTTAATGTTCTCCAAATTCCCTCTATCCGTAGCTTCAAACCGAAGCACAAGCACTGGTTGAGTATTGGATGCTCGCACTAGGCCCCATCCAGAGTCAAATAAAATTCTCGCCCCATCAACATCAATGACAGGATAGGTTCTTTTAAATTTTTCTACTAATTTTTGTATCACCAAAAACTTTATCTCATCACTGCATTCAGTC
>DATEXU010000117.1:0-3412 GCA_035256645.1 Thermodesulfobacteriota bacterium
CGGAAAAGATCATCGCTCATTCCCCCGAAAGGACCTTAGCAAAATCATTACCTTAGTACCCCAAAATACCTGGGTGAGTTTTCCTATCTCTGTCTATGAGTATGTGGCAATGGGGAGAAACCCCCATCAGGGTCGGTTCCAAGCGTTAACCAAAAAGGATAAAACCGTCATTAAAGAAGCGCTGATAAAAACCCAGACTCTTGAGTTGAAGGACCAAAACATTAATGAGCTTTCGGGGGGAGAAGGACAGTTGGTAATAATTGCCCGAGCGCTGGCAACCGAGGCTTCCTTACTTCTCTTGGATGAACCAACCTCCGACCTTGATGTCAAACATACCCTTACGATTATGGATCTCCTTAGAGATCTTAAAGAAGAAAAAAAAACCCTTTTAGTGAGCATTCATGACCTCAACCTGGCAAGAAGATACTGCGATACCATTACCATCCTTAACCAGGGAGCAATTTTTTTTCATGGTCTTCCTTCTCAGGCTTTTTCTGAAGAAAATATTCGCGAGGTCTTTAAGGTAAAAATGGTTGAGGTTAAGCATGACTCGAAAAGCCTTTTTTACTTTTTCCAGAAATAAGGGGCGTGTTGTGAAGTTGTCTGCCTTCATTTTTGTGATCGTTGCATTTTTTGCGGCTCCTCTTTGGGGGACAAATAGTGAAAGCGCTTGGCCAAAAAACCCTCTTGAGGAAAAAACCTTAAGAGCTGAGCTGAGCTTGGTAAGGGGGAGCCCTTCGGCAGATAAGGCCTATCCCCAAACCATACACTATCTCCATGAATTTATTGACTTTAGAAACGATGAACTCGCGCAGGAAGAAAGGACCTTTATACTAAAAAAAAAACCCGTGCGCATCATTCCGCACGCGGTTGGGATTACGGAAATTTTATGGGCCATCTGCCCCGGCGAAAGACTCATCGCATTTAATGAACTTGCCGCTGACCCAAAATTTTCCTTTCTTGCCCGCGAGGTGAAAAAGCAAGGCCCCATTTTTAATGCACAGCAGGTGGAGTGCGTTATTGGCGCAAAGCCGGATTTGGTTTTCACGGTCTTTTATTCTGACCCGGCGTTTAAAGAAAAATTAAAACAAGCCAATGTTCCCCTCTTCGACCTCGGCTATTTTGGAACCATTGAATCAATCAAAAAGCAAATCCTCCTCGTGGGAAGAATTATCGGAGAAGAAGGAAACGCTGAGGCCTTGGTTAAAATAATCGACACCCGGCTTATTGATCTAAAAACAAAGCTCCCGAAGACGGTAAAACCCTTAAGAGTTTTGTACTATGACAAAGGAGGGTATATTCCGGGAAGGTTTTCCAATTTTAACTCCCTCTGTGAAATGATCGGGGTGATTAATGTGGGGGCTGAACAAGGAATCAAATCTTTGAAGCAAATTGACTTTGAAACTTTGCTCTCGTGGGATCCTGATATAATTATTGTTCCTCAAGGAAGCAGCCTTAAAGAACAACTGCTGCAAAGCCCTGTTCTGGCCACAATGAGGGCAATTAAAAAAGAAGATATTCACTATCTTCCCCACGTTTATTTGGCGGGTGAATCTCAATTTATGCTTTTAAGCGCTAACCTTTTAGCGGGAATCGTGTATAACGATGCGTTTTAGTCTTTTTAAAAAAGAGTGGGGTTTGTTCATTGGGTTATTGACTCTCATCGTGCTGGGCGTTTTTTTTGCTGTCTCTTCGGGCGCCTGGCACATCGAGATTACGCAGGTCATGAGAGTTCTCTTCCTTAAGCTCGGGTTATTTTCCGGCAGTATTGATGCTG
This sequence comes from Thermodesulfobacteriota bacterium, assembly GCA_035256645.1. GTDB lineage: Bacteria > Desulfobacterota > WTBG01 > JAGOGO01 > JAGOGO01. The sequence goes on from DATEXU010000117.1 coordinate 1,778, forward strand.
CTCAATTAGCAATTGTCTGGGAAGGAAGACTGCCGCGAGTTCTCACAGCTTTTTTTGTTGGCTTTTCCTTGGCTTCTGCCGGTGCAATCATGCAGGGGATTTTTAAAAACCCCATGGCGTGTCCTGGGGTAATCGGAATCAGCTCCGGAGCTGCGTTAGGGGCAGTGATTGCAATCTATCTTGGTTTGGCCGCCATATCCCTGTTTATTCTTCCTTTCTGCGCTATCATCTTTGCGCTCCTTACCTTGGTCATGGTCTTTACTATTGCATCGTTCCGCGGCCAAACGTCTGTTTCCACTCTCTTGCTTGCCGGTATCGCTCTCAATTTAATCTTTGGCGCTCTTACTGCCTTTATCATCACCTTAAGCACCCATGAATTTGATGTGGGAAGAGTAATCATAACGTGGCTCATGGGAGATCTCAATAATCGCTCCTGGGAACATGTCGCGATTGTTTTTCCCACCACCTTGGTTGCTTTTTTAGGAACGCTTTTTTTTGTCAAAGACCTCAATATCCTGATGCTCGATGAGGAGACTGCCGCCAACCTGGGGGTAAACATTAAGCTCGCCCGCAATGCTTTGCTCTTTTTCGCGGCCATCCAGACCGGAGGAGCGATCGCTGTTTCCGGCGCGATCGGGTTTGTGGGCCTTATTGCTCCTCATATCATTCGAAGCCTCGTCGGCCCTGACAACCGGAAGCTCATCCCCTTAGCCGGTCTTTTAGGTGCGGTCTTAGTCATCTATGCGGATCTTTTGGTCCGGTTGATTATCAAGGTAGACCTTAAAATCGGTATCCTCACCTCTCTCCTGGGCGGCCCTTTCTTTCTTTATCTTCTAATAAAGCACCGTAAGAGATTTGAGTATTTGTAAATTTTGCCTATAAAAATCATCCATGCTTTTCCGTCTGTAGGGCGGGGCGCGTGTTGCCCAAATCGTTTTGTGTCACCCTGAATCACGTTCAGGGTGACATGCGGATCAATATAAACACTGTTAGAAAACATCTCTTAACTTTCATCAAAATCTTTAGGTCATATACTTCCGATAAGCCCTGTTTATGCCCATTCCAATGCTGTCCGATCTCTCTGCCACCGCTTTACTATCCGCTTCATAATTTTCCCCGGAAGCCCTTATCCTAATTGGTCTAGGATGGGGGAGGGCGGGCTGGTTTTTGATTAATTCAGCTTCAGGGTGTAGAGTACTTCCTGAAATCCACGTGTCGCTATCTCGGCAAAGCATGTTTGATTTGAATTGGTAATCATCAAGGTTTTTTCTTGACATACAATTCCTTTTTGTTTAACGATATTCCTAATATATTTGTTGAGAAATCAAAAAATATTGGTGATTTTATTACCAAAACGCTCGAGGAGGTCACTATGAAAAAGGAGAAAGAGAAAAAGGAGCTCAAAAAGAGAAAGTATCATAAACCGGTTGTAACCAAACACAAAAAGCTGATGGATATTACGGCAGGAGGAACAGGAGTTCCTCCTACTCCTGCTCCTGCTTAATTCAAGATTTCTATCGCGTCTTGATGGTCTTCTAAAAATATTTGCATGGAAGGGTTGCTACCTAGTGTACTGCATCAGAAATGTCTTTGCTTTATTTGTCATTCCGGGCTTGACCCGGAATCCAGTTTTTT
>DATEXU010000118.1:0-2232 GCA_035256645.1 Thermodesulfobacteriota bacterium
TGGCAAGTCGGAGGGCATCCTGAATCACTGCGCTTAGAGGTTTTCCTTCCTCACGGGATATGTCTTCAACCTCTTTTGCGAGTTTTGGGGGAAGTGAGATTGTTTTTTTGACTGCAGTTCCCATTTGAAACCTCCTCACATTTTGGTATGAATAAATACTACCAGATTGTATCCTACAAGTCAATCCTTCAACTCGGGACCTAACTCAAGACCTCCGGGGCCAAATCTTTATCCACGGCTTTGTCCATATTTCACAAAAGTTTGCTTCTGGTCCCAGGCTTTTTCCCCTGAAAACAAAGAAACATCTACACCGCCACCCTGTGGATTGTCAATTGTGGGTGCAGCGGGGTCACATCTTCAGATGGCATGATTCTCTCTAATTTTTTTTCGGTGTCTCCCCGTACTCGGCTGCATCTTGATCCAAAGAATACACCCCCCGGATTGTTGTGTCAAACATATGTTCCCACTTCAAAGAATTTTATCCATCTCATTGCTAAAATCCCTTTTTCGTGTTATAAATTACCAAAGTTGACAGAGGTTTTTCGAAACCCGCAATCTTATCAGAAGAGCCGGAAAGTGTAAAACCTTGGAGGCGGGAATGATAAGAGACCAAGGAGCAAAAGCTCTTTGGATAAAGCGGGCTTCGAAAAAAAGGAAGCCCGCAGAGAGTGAGTTTCCCTCTTTGGCGGGTTTTTTATTTTAACTCAATTTCAAATGGAGGTTATTATGTCAAGAGGACGAGTAAAGTGGTTCAACGATCAGAAGGGCTTTGGATTTATTGAAGTGGAAGGAGCTAAAGATGTGTTTGTTCACCACTCGGCAATCACGGGGGAGGGGTTCAAATCCCTGAAGGAGGGTGACGAGGTTGAATTCGAAACCGCCCAAGGCCCCAAAGGCCCTAATGCCACTAATGTAAAAATAGTTTGAGCCCTCAAAGGGAAGCCAACGGATGCGTTGCTTCCCTTTTTTTAAAAAATTTTGGCATCCGTTTTCCATCTTTCAACAGAAATTCCCTGTACCAGCAGACAAGCTTAAAGGAAAATTCCGGTTGTTTATTCTGTTGAAAAATGAATTGACGGAATAGCGGTCGCTCTCAAAGGTACCTATGGATCAACCCGGGTATAGGATGGGATGAAAGAAGTGCCAGCCAAAGCCGCCAAAGGATTAGCTGATGAATTTTTATCGAACTTAAGAACTGCCTTAGGACAAAAGAGGGTTAAGTTCGATCTAAAATTAATAAGAAGACATGCACAGCTTTACCGTTTTTACATTAAAAGTAAAACCCATTTCTTATTTATTCATGCGAAACACGGCAAAGAGTTTTTCGAATTGCCTTCGCCTTGGCAAGAAATTTCTCATTTTATTTCCCCGGAAAATATGGATTGGGCTGTCATTCTTCTGACACCGTCTGAAAGCAAGAACCACCCGTTAGGATTCCTCGTCTCTCGCGATGACTTAAAAAATATAAAGTCAGGCTTTGCCATAAACCGTATGGGCCTGATGAAAATAAGGGAAAAAGATTTGTCGTTAAAACATCAATTTATTAATTGGGGGACTTTTTTCCAATTGCTCAATCTCTAACAACCCGCCTTGTCTTCGCGAAACTAAGAAATAGCACCTTCACCTTTCTTGACCTCCCTGGGAACTATTACGGGTTGAGACAAAGAATTAGCTTGCGAAATCCGGAACTATCCGTATTGCCTTTTTTTACGGATCGGCGAGGTCGAGCTTAATGACTCTTCGGCAGCGAGGAGGAATGCATCAGGGGAATGCAAAAGGGCACCAGCGATCCTGCCAGTGCTTGTTGAAGGGGTAGTTAGTCCATTAAATGAATTTTGGAGGGAGATAGTCAGTACCTACGAAATGAAGAGCATCTTTTATGGTCTGAAGACCTTGAGTCACCATCATTTTTGAAACTCCATGAGCAAGCCATTTATCATTTTGGTCAAAAGCGGTAGCCTCTGCCAAACAAATTGTCTTTCCGATTTTGATGCGGCGTCCTTTGATAATCAATTTCCCCGCATTAGCCGGAGCAAGATAATCGACCTTTAGATCAAGCGATATGAGTCCGACATCTTCATCCAGCTCACAATACACCGCCCAATACGCAGCTGTATCGATCGCTGAAGCATAAACGCCCCCGTGAAGTCCACCAAATGGGTTTAAATGCTCATTCCCGATCTCAAGCTCCACAAACGAATATCCCATGCCTATGTCTTTAACAGGCATGGA
>DATEXU010000119.1:0-6666 GCA_035256645.1 Thermodesulfobacteriota bacterium
TTTACAATAATGAAACGTATCTCCCGGTTGATTATAAAAGTCCTCTGGCGCTCGCTTAACAGGGCTTTGTTCCGTCCCGCCTCCACCGGATACGATGTAATGGATGCCTTTATAATTGTAACGTTCATAGTTATGCTGGTGGCCGGAAAAAATAATATCCGGTTTAACCGGCCCTTTTTCAAAAATTTGCGCTAAAGACTTTTCAGCGTCACGGTTATGATATCCCTTGCTATAAGGGGGGTGATGGCACGCGACAAATAAAAATCGCGATGCATTTTTTTTCAGCATATCCATCAACCATCTATGCTGCTCGCTTCCCGGTGAAAAATCAGTATTCGTATCCAGAATTAAAAATACGCTGTTCCCGTAGGTAAAAGAATACCACCGTTTATTTTTTAGGAATTTAAACCTGTCAAAATAATAGTGAAGCTGTTTTTCCGGGTTGGGTGGGTACCATTCCTTTTGACTCCGGTACTCATGATTACCGAGGACAGGGAAAAGGGGAATACCACTTTTTATAATGTTTCCATCTGCAAAATCAAAGTTCTCCCACTGATGGGGATCGCCACAATAAACCATATCTCCCAGATGGATAACGAACGAGGGTTTTTCAGTGATAACGTTAGAAATTAAAGCTGTTTTTTCGTAAAAAGCTAATTCTCGCGAATCCCCATAGACTATGAACGAATAGGGATAGTTTACTTCTTTGGCCTCAAAAATTGGTTCCTTATCCTGGAGGGGGGCAGGATAAAAGTGGGTTTGTTCAAGAAGATTAAGAAGCTGGGTTGCCCAAGGAATTTTTTGATACTGATTGTACTTATATGCTATCCCCCCTGCCAAAAAAGCACCCACGGCTATGATCATAAGTCCTATAGTAACGACTACCTTTATAATAAACTTTTTCATATCATCCACCGTTACAATCAGTTATGCATGCGGCCCGTTAAAGCGCATCCTTTGTTTTGTGTTTTTTGCTTTGCCCCGTTAGAAATGCCCGCTTGCCCCGTTAGATATTGAATATCTAACGGGGTGAAGAAGCAGGGGTAAAATTAAAGATTCTTACACTTTTTCAACGGGGTAAATCCCCCGTGTGAAAGCCTTCTAACGGGGTTTGTCCATTTTTAAATGGAATCAGAAAAATACTGCCCCCCCACAAAAAGCATAAAGGGGAACTGGATCAGTTACTATTAATTTTACCTTAAGCCTAAAATTTTACCAGTTCTTTTTGGGGGCAAATGAGCAGATTATTTTCTCGTGTGTCATAAGAAATCATTAACAGAGAACAGTAAAAATTTTTTACAGTTCTTCTTGGTTAGTCGGTATCAAGCATTTCCAAAAAAGAAAATTTAATATTTGAAAGCAGTGCCTTGCAGCCAATTTTCCGATACGGTTTGCAATTTTTTGGCGCCCTAAGGTGTTGATTATAAAGGTTTTGGAAACCTGGCCAGCCGGTTATGATAATGCGGCGGTCATTTTTGACGGCTTCGTAAAAAATCCATCTGCGGCGTTGCCTCCGTGCGATGCACGAAGACAGGCGCTGCATCCCCTGCCCCGTTAAATGTTTGCTTCCGGAGGCAGAAAAGCCAAGGTAAGGGTTCGGGTTCTTAGTTGCCGATCTCCAATTTTTATTTAACGGGGTGAATCATTGCGGCGTACAGGTAAGTACGCCTCATTCCGTCGGATTTGCGCGCCTTGCATCTGATGTAGGGACACGTTGCAACGTGTCCCTACCGCTGTGCCGTCTGATTTTTGACTTTTTACGGCTTCATCATTTTTTGCACGCCAGGCACATTTTTTATTTTGAAAAAGAACGAGTATATTATTAAAAGGGGGCATGATTTCCTAAAATAAGCATGAAACGTTTTGATAGTGATGACTATTAAAAATTAAGGAGCATTATCATGGCAAAGATTAAAATAATGATGGAACTATTCTCCGTGACTCTGTTTATTTTTTTGATTTTGTCCACTATTGTCAGCGCCCAGCAACAGTATGCAACAGCGACCTTTGCCGGCGGATGTTTTTGGTGCATGGAGAAACCATTTGAGCAATTAAACGGCGTCATCGAGGTGGTTTCTGGTTATACGGGCGGCTCTGGTCAAAATCCAATTTATGAGGATTATGCGGAAAAAGGCCACATCGAGGCAGTCCAGATTACCTATGACCCCTCTAGAACAACTTATTCTGATCTTCTGAATGTATTCTGGAGGCAAATAGATCCTACTGACGCGGGGGGACAATTCAATGATCGGGGCACGCACTATCGGGCCGCAGTTTTTTATCATAATGACGAGCAAAAAAATCTGGCGGAAAAATCAAAAGAAGAACTCGGAAAATCCGGGAGGTTTGACAAACCCATTGTCACAGAAATCATAAAAGCCTCAATTTTTTATAAAGCCGAGGCTTATCACCAGTGTTACTACCGAAAGAACCCAATACCCTATGAATTCTACCGGGTTAATTCCGGCCGTGAAGAGTATTTAAAAAAGAGATGGAATAATAATGAGAAACTACAAGACCCGGCAGAGACCAATTCAGAATCCCAAAAATCCGGCAAGGAAGAGCTGAAAAAAAAGTTAACACCCCTGCAGTACGAAGTCACCCAGGAATGCGGTACTGAGCTGGCCTTTGACAATGCCTATTGGGATAATAAAAAGGAAGGCATTTATGTGGACATTGTTTCCGGTGAGCCGCTTTTTAGTTCTATTGACAAATATGATTCCGGAACCGGCTGGCCCAGTTTTACCCGTCCGCTTGAGCCAAAAAACATTGTGACCAAAATTGATAAGAGTTTTTTTATGACCCGGACCGAGGTAAGAAGCGCTCACGCTGATTCCCATCTGGGCCATGTCTTTGATGACGGGCCTGCGCTTACGGGCTTGCGTTACTGTTTGAATTCCGCGGCCCTGCGTTTCATTGCCAAAGAAGATTTGGAAAAAGAAGGGTATGGGGAATACCTGAAGCTTTTTACAAAGAAACCTTAAAAACAGTAAGCGGGTTTCATGCTCTAGTAAATCTAATAAAAAGGGTTTCAATTCGAGGCCCTTTTTTTATTGGAGGCGAGAGAGGGAATTATGTTTTTTTGTTGACAATATTTCTTGTAAACTAATTGAGAGATATTACGTCCTAATAACCAGCAATTAATGAAATAGATTGCCTGATAATGAAAGATTAAAAGATTAGGTAAAAGAATAATATAATCTTATATAAGGAGATTAAAATGCAAAAGAAGCACCCTGTTCTAGGAATATTTCTGGTGTTCTTTAGTATCATGGTTGCGCTACCCCCTAATATTTTTGGGGCCGAGGCAGTGACTGCACCCCCCCAAGACAGGTTTTCCGAAGCAGAACTGGATCAAATGCTTGCGCCTATCGCCCTTTACCCGGACTCGCTGCTTGCCCAAATGCTGATGGCCGCCACGTATCCGCTGGAAGTGGTGGAGGCTGCTCGCTGGGTTAGCCAACATCCTGATTTGAAAGACGAATTGTTAGACGAAGCTTTATTAGAGAAAGATTGGGATATTAGCGTAAAGTCACTTGCCCATTTTCCGGAAGTTGTAATCATGATGGACGAAAATATCGAGTGGACCACACGGGTAGGTGATGCGTTTCTCGTTCAAAAAGATGGCGTTATGGATTCAATTCAAGAGCTCCGCGCCAGGGCGCAGGCTGCCGGCAACCTTCAATCAACCAGAGAGCAGCGAGTGATTCCCTCACCGGATGCTATTGCCATTGAACCGGCTTATCCGGGAGAAGTGTATGTGCCGGTTTATGATCCCTTGTGGGTTTATGGACCGTGGTTGGATCTCGCCTACCTTCCTTTTGCGATCGGTTACACCGGGATAAGTATTGTCAGCGGAGTGGTTGACTTTGCTTTCGGATTTTCCACTGCAGTGCTTTTTGGCTGGTGCGACTGGGACTGGCACCACCACGATATTTATATCGATTATGGCCGAGTCGGGCATTTTCATCGATTTGACCACAATCGGTTTTATGGTCGGGCAAGGTGGGAGCATAATCCTGGACATCGACGCGGGGTTGCCTATTGGGATCGAGACACCAGTCACCGCTTTGGGCAGCATCCCGAGCGATCGATTCAAAGCAGAAATGCATTTCGTGGCCATGGAGACCAAGGCTTTCGCCGTCAACCAACGGAATCTTTTCAACGACAAGGAGTTGCTCGTAATACCTTTGGCTCCCAGCAGAAAGGTCAAAGTCAGCAATTCGGTTCTCAAAGAAACTCAGAACGAAGGGAATTTGGCACAAGTGAACGGGTTAGGCGCTCTCCCGAGCGATCGGTTCAAAGCAGAAACGAATTTCGGGGATACGGAGATCAGGGTTTTCGGCGTCAATCAACTGAATCTTTTCAACGACAAGGAGTTGCTCGTAATACCTTTGGCTCCCAGCAGAAAGGTCAAGGTCAGCAATTCGGTTCTCAAAGAAACTTCGAGCGAAGAGAATTTGGCACGAGAGAACGATTTCAGCAAAGGGACAGGACAAATACGAGCAGGTTTGGGAATGGGAAAAGAGAGGGTTTCGCAAGTGATCGGGGCCGGTTCAGCCGTGAAAGCAGTGCAATTTCCAGGGCAGGAGGATTCCGAAGTGGCAGCGGAGGTTCGCATGGTGATGCCCGTGCTTTCTTTGGCGGCGGAGGACGAGGCAGGTAAAAACTTTAATGAGGATGCTAAGACATGAAAAAGGCAGTGGTACTTTTACTTTTAGGGTTGTCAATGAGTTCCTGCGCTGGTATGGATTATCGCTATCAGCAGAACATGGCAGTAAACGCAACCGGCTATGGCTTAGCTGGAGGAGCAGCCGGGGCGGCTATTGCATCCCTTACTCATGGTAACGTTGGCGTAGGTGCGGCAATAGGGGCATTGTCTGGCGCAGTTTTAGGGGCAGTAAATACCCCGCCACCGGGGTCACAGTACCCATTACCGGCAGGGTATGCTTATCCGCCCGTTATGTATGCGCCCCCAGCGGTTATATACGCCCCTCCGCCTGTTTTCTATAGTAGACCTTATTGTGGGTATAGTGGTAGATATTATTATCATGGTGGGTATCCTTATCATCGGTGGTAGTTAGGGTTATAATATTATAAGATGGTTTCTAAACGGCTAACATGCCTCTTAAGATCAGTTAGCCGTTTTTTTAGATGCTTCAGAGATAAGGACATTCACTTTGCTCAATCAAACAAGCCGCTTCATGAGCCGCAATGTGTTAGGGGCAAACGGGTTGATCACTTTAAGCTAAAATCTACCCGACTGTTTTTGATATTTTCTTTCTTTTCCGGAGTAAGACTCTTTGGTTCAATAATAAAAATCCGGTCGGCGGTCACCTGACCTGATTTTATGATGAGGTCTTTAACGTTTAAGGCGCGTTGATGAGCGAGCGCGGGCAGATCATCATCAGTTATTTTGATATTGGTGAGCATCAATTTTTCCATTTCCGGAACCGGGAGCGTCTTTAACAAGCCCACCATCGTCCGTGGTTTGGGAAATTTCGCTGCTTTGTACGCCAGGGTAAGGTATTTTTCATACTCCTCTGGTGCTATGGTGACGTCATCAACCGATATTTCCGCGCTGCGTTTTTCACTTTTTTGCAACTTCTGCGCCTTAATTTTTTGGTTGAGGTGATACGTTTTTAATCCTTCATGATCTTTCTCGGCATCACTATAACCGGTTATCTCAAGTTGAAGTGAGGGTCGGTCGGAAAGCGCTTGTACGAGATTGTCGATCTTTTTTAAATTTTCATCATTAACACGGGCAATACCATAATCAAATTCTACGTAACTCAATTCTTCACCGCCCCCGAACATGCCCCCAATCAGAGCGAACGGAGCAGTTGCCGCTTTCGCAATGAGGTTCTTGAGTATTTTTATGATTATCTTCCATACGCTGAATTCGGGATCATCAAGATTTCCTGAGACCGGGATATCCAGGTCAATCTTGCCATGCCGGTCTTTAAGCAGGGAAATTGCCAGTTTTACGGGGAGCTTGGCCGCATCCTTGCTCTCCACTTTGTCCCCGAGGGTAAATTGGTCAAAAAAAATCTTGTTCTGCGACTCAAGCTTTTTCTTTACGATGAGGTATTTGACCTCTATGGAGAGCTTGCCTTTTTCAATCGTGTACCCTACATATTTCCCGGAATAAGGTGTCATGGGGCTTAGATCCATGTCACGAAACTTCGCGCTCAGGTCCACAAAAAAATTATCGCTGGAGGGGTTGAATTTTCCCACAATCTCGAAAGGAACATCGGAGCCCAGCTTTCCCCTCAGCTCCACATCAGCAGTTTTATTCTTTTGAAGGGAAATAGCGGAAATTTTCCCCCCGATATTCTTCAACTGGGTTGAATAATGCGGTTTAATCGTATAATCCGAAAAATCAACTCTACCTCCCTGGAGGGTGATCTTTCCTATGCTGATATCTTGCGCCTCTTTGCCGGTTGTTGCCGAAGCTTGCTTTTGTTGTGCCGGTGGCGCTGAGGGAGACCCGGTTGCTGTTTCTTCCGCTCCAACAATCTTTTGCACATTGAGTGTTCCATCGGGATCGATTGCCACCCGGGAATAGAAATCGGTTAAAGAGATTCCTTTGATGTCAACCGAGAGGGGATTAGTCCCGGCGTTTATTGAGTCGAAAAACAGCGATTTCCATTTCAAAAAATCCTT
>DATEXU010000120.1:0-3923 GCA_035256645.1 Thermodesulfobacteriota bacterium
GTTTGAATCGGATAATAGATCATGGGTTTATTGTAAACCGGCAAGAGATGTTTATTGGTTATTTTGGTGAGGGGAAAAAGCCGCGTTCCCAACCCCCCGGCAAGTATGACCCCTTTCATTACGCCTCCACGTTTCGTGACGTTATCCAAGTCGCCTTCATTTGCATATCTTTGTTGTCTCCTCGTCCATACTCCTCGACGTACTAAAACGTACGCCTGTGGCGATTCCTCGTCGCCGCCTCGATCTGCTTTTGAATGCAACTTGGTATTAGATGCGTTTTTAATTTTACTCTACGTTTTTTAACATTTTTTTTTTTTAAATACAAGAACCGTAGGATTTATAATTTTTTTCACGATCCGTTCAGAAAAAGTGCCTTGTTTTTTTCTCAAAATTAATTTAAATTGCACTATGTTGCGATTTTGTCTGATTGTCATCCTCGATTTTTTTGTGTGATTTTGACACACAGAACCAGGCGTCCTTTATTCAGACGAATGATAATTTACTGATTGATTTCAATATGATATCAAAGTTGCACATACCGAAGCTCGACCTCGGAAAAATAGAGTGGCCAAAGTTCGATATTTCCCGAATTCAGTGGTCCAAAATTCCTAAATTAAGAATCGGTGATTTTGTTCCGGAACTCCCCATTGTTCAGGGAGGAATGGGGGTTGGAATATCACTGTCAGGGTTGGCTTCTGCAGTGGCGAATGAAGGAGGTATAGGCGTAATAGCTGCAAACTCCATCGGAATGCTTGACCCTGATTATTATGCCAAAAACAAAGATGCCAATGCCATTACCCTAAGAAAAGAGATAAGAAAGGCGAGAGGCAAGACCTCGGGCATCATCGGGGTTAATATTATGGTGGCCGTGCAGGATTTTCATTCCCTACTTATGGTCGCAATCGAAGAAAAGGTCGATATAGTCTTTCTTGGAGCCGGACTCCCGATTAGAGAAATTCCTATTGAAAAGCTCAGGGCAGCCGGAGTCACAGTGGTTCCAATTATAAGCTCAGCAAGGGCGGCAGGGCTTATCTTCAGATCCTGGGTAACAAGGTATAACGATATTCCCGATGGTGTTGTTGTGGAAGGGCCGAAGGCAGGGGGGCACATTGGATTTAAAGAAGATCAAATCAACGATCCCGAGTATGCGCTTGAATGTATTTTGCCCGACGTAGTTGCCGAGATAAAAACCTATGGGGATAAATTTTGCAGGACCATCCCTGTAATCGCCGCAGGCGGCGTTTTTACCGGCGCTGATATCTACAAGCTTTTTAAGCTTGGAGCGAGCGGTGTCCAGATGGGGACACGGTTCGTGGCTACACATGAATGTGACGCCAACATCAAGTTCAAGGAGGCCTATGTCTCCTGCATGAAGGGCGATATAAAAATCATCAAAAGCCCTGTCGGCATGCCGGGCCAGGCTATCTGGAACAAATTTTTGATGGATATTGCAGCGGGAAAAAAGATGGGTAACAAATGTTCCTGGAAATGCCTCAAAAACTGTGAAATAAAAACCGCGCCCTATTGTATCTCCCTAGCGCTTGATAATGCCAGAAAAGGCGATCTGGAGAAGGGCTTTGCCTTTGCCGGAAGCAATGCCTTTAGGGTTGACAAAATACTTTCAGTAAAGGAGTTGATGGGGGAATTGAAAGAGCAATACTTGTGCGCCGAAAAGAGTATGGCGGTCAACCTTAGGATTGAATATGAAAAGGCCCTTAGAAAGCTTACTTCCCTCAAAAAAGAGTATGTAATGGCGCTAAAAAGTGGACTTAGTTCACTGAGTGATGAAGGTGGGAGGGATATTCAGAAGATCCGTGAAGAGCATCATTTAAAAACCATGGGCCGGATCAGTGCTCTTAAAGAGGGATACTTTAAGGCGGTGGATCAGGCCAACCTCTTAAAAGTAGAGCTTGTGGAGTTGTTTGCGCACCATTCATTAGGCAACAGTCCTTACACCGAAAAAATTTAAAACAGTCATTTAGAGCACACAAAAGGGGTCAACAGGGCCTGTTTTTAAATCATTTCACTCCCCGGTATCGCATACGGCAGAAGTGTATTTCTGAATCTGAACATGGTTAAAGAATCACCATTATATAAATTATCTCATATGGTTACTAGTATTTTATGAGTATTTTGCCGTGCAAAGGTCTTCAATCAAGCACTCTTTTAAACTCATCTTCAGTTAAAATGGAAACGTTCAAATCTTTTGCCCGGTCATATTTAGACCCCGGATCAACTCCCGCAACCACAAAGTCGGTTTTTTTGCTCACGCTGGAAGATACGTGCGCGCCTGAAGACTCTGCCCGCTTTTCAGCTTCATGCCGGGTAAACTGGGTTAACGTCCCGGTGAAGACAATGGTCTTACCCTGTAATGCTCCTTCCTTTTTTCCTTTTTTGGCGCTGAGCTTAATTCCGATGTTTTTTAACCGTTGGATAAGATCACGATTTCCTTGTTGGGAAAAAAAGCTCACGATGCTTCGCGCCACTTCCGGGCCGATTTCCTTTACCTGCATCAGTTCATCTTCCTTTGCTTTCATTAAATCATCAATGCTGGAATAGTGCTCAGCCAAAATCGTTGCCAGATGTTCCCCGACATTGCGAATCCCCAGGGCATAGACGAAACGATCTAAGTCTCTCTCCTTACTCCCTTCAATAGCGTTGATGATATTGGCAACCGATTTTTCTCCCATCCGCTCAAGGGAAACAAGGTCTTCGGCTTTCAGCGCATAAAGATCAGCCACATTTTTGATGACCCCTTCCTCCACAAATTTATCAACCAGTTTATCCCCCAGTCCATCGATATCCATTGCCCTTTTAGAAGCAAAGTGCTTGATCGTCTTTTTTAACTGTGCCAAGCAGGAAAGATTAAGGCACCGGTAAACCGCCTCGTCTTCTAATCTCACCACGGTTGAACCACAAACCGGACATGCCGAAGGAATTTTAAAGGGGACCGCTTTATCAGTCCTTTTTTCCTTTACCACCGACACCACTTCCGGGATAACATCGCCTGCTCTTTGAATTACTACTGTATCACCGACTCGAATATCTTTTTTGTCGATCTCATCCTGATTGTGGAGTGTGGCCCGGCTCACGGTTACGCCGGAAATTGAAACCGGTTCCATAACGGCGACAGGGGTTATCGCTCCGGTTCGACCGACTTGGAGTTTTATTTCGATTATCTTTGTCAGTGCCTGCCGCGGGGGAAACTTATACGCCAAAGCCCAGCGGGGGCTCCTTGAAATAGTTCCCAATTTTTCCTGAAGAAAAAATTCGTTTACCTTTATTACTACCCCATCGATCTCATAGTCCAGTTCTTCCCGTACTTTTTCCATGTGATGATAATATTCGATGACTTCTTTGATATTGCCGCACAACTGTATTCGGGGGTTTACCTTAAATCCCCAGTGGGGCAGGGTTTTTAAAAGCTCCCATTGCGAAATAAAAGAATACCCTTGTACTAAACCGACGCCATAACAAAAAATATCCAAAGGCCGCTTTGCGGTAATCGAGGAATCAAGCTGACGAAGAGAGCCGGCAGCCGCATTGCGGGGGTTAGCAAATCGTTGCTCTTCTTTTTCATCCTTTTGACGATTGAGTTCATGAAAAGACCTGATGCCGATATATACTTCTCCTCGTACTTCTAATCGTGGAGGGATCGTCGTGATTTTTTGGGTGATGAAGGTAAGGGGTATGGATTTTATGGTCTTGAGGTTCTGAGTAACGTCTTCGCCAATCATGCCATCCCCACGGGTTGATCCCACATCAAAAATACCATCTAAATAAACCAACTCAACTGCTAAGCCATCAAGCTTTGGTTCTGCCACGTAGGTGATTTCCGTGTCATCTTTGAGAAACCTTTTCAACCGTCGGTCAAATTCGATTATTTCTTCTTCCGTAAAGGCATTCCCCAAACTCAGCATGGG
>DATEXU010000121.1:0-10626 GCA_035256645.1 Thermodesulfobacteriota bacterium
CTCCCTGATCCTGACCTTTTAATTCGTACCAGCGGTGAAATGCGATTGAGTAATTTTCTTCTCTGGCAGATGGCATATACTGAAATTTATGTTACCGAAATTCTTTGGCCTGACTTTAAAAGGGAGGATATGGTTCGAGCCTTGATAAATTATCAGAGCCGGGAAAGGCGATTTGGTCGGATAAGCGAACAGTTAACCACGATTGGATAAAACCCATGGGATTTTCAAAAGACCACCGGGATAGACTGCTAACCGGTGTGATTGGACTTGCAATCATTTTTTTGTTTGTCGGCTATAGTTCAAAGCCGATTTTTTTTGTTTTTATTCTCCTGGTTAATCTTTTTGCTCTTAAAGAATTTTATGATTTGGTCTCCATTTCAAAAATCTCACGCTTGGTTGGGATTATTCTGGGGATTATTTTATCCGGAGGATTTTTTTATTTCGAGAAGCCAGTTTTATTTGCATTCATTGCGGGAGTCGGTTTTTCTTTTTGTCTGTTTAAAATAGTTACCTTTAAAAACTCAGCAACTCAAGAATCGGATTTGAAAAAGCATTTAATCGGTATCTTTGTGATTGTTTTTTTAGTCTCCCATTTAATCTGGTTACGGGATTTGGACCAAGGCCGACTTTTGGTTTTTTTTCTCCTTACAATAATTTTCAGTGGGGATACTTTCGCTTTCTACGGGGGGAAATTATTTGGTAAACACAAACTTTCTCCGAAAATAAGCCCGGGGAAGACCCAAGAAGGAGCGATATTGGGGTTGCTCGGAAGTATTTTGGGAGGCCTGGTATTTGCTTTTTTCTTTTTTCCCGAATCTTCTTTTTTGGTGATTATATTTTTAGCAGGTATTGTCGGCATATTGGGTCAGCTGGGAGACCTTTGGGAATCAGTTCTTAAAAGAGAAGCTAAGGTTAAAGATTCAGGAAATTGCCTCCCCGGCCACGGGGGGGTTTTGGATCGAATAGATAGCCTCTTTTTTTCTGCTCCCTTCCTTTTCTACGTTCTTATCTTCCAGGAAAGGATTTTATGAAAAAGATCTCTATCTTGGGATCAACCGGGTTTATCGGTACGAATACCTTAAAAATCATTGCGGCTTTCCCCGAGCGTTATAAAGTTGTTGGGCTGGCAGCGGGTAGCAATGTGGCCACATTATCGGAGCAAATCAAGATGTATAAACCGGACGTGGTTTCAGTCACCAGCCCGGCCTTAGCAAAAAAGCTTAAAGATCTTCTTTCTCCTCATTCTTCTCTGCCGATCCTGGTTGACCAAGCAGGGATGATTGAGGTAGCAACATATTCCGAAGCTGACCTGGTCGTTTCGGCAATGGTTGGTTCTGTAGGACTTATCCCCACGATGGCTGCTATTCGATCGGGGAAGAGGCTTGCTTTGGCCAATAAAGAGACCTTGGTGGTAGCGGGAAAACTGGTGATGGAGTCAGCCCGATCCTATGGGGTTGACATAATCCCCATTGATAGTGAGCATAGCGCTATTTTTCAAGTGCTTAAAGGACAAAGGGAAGAAGACGTGAGTCGATTGATTCTTACCGCCTCAGGAGGCCCCTTCTTAAACTGTGACTCAAAACGTTTAAGGAACATTACTCCAGAAGAAGCGTTAAAACATCCGGTCTGGAAAATGGGGAAAAAAATAACCATTGATTCCGCCACACTGATGAATAAAGGGTTGGAGGTCATAGAAGCCCACTGGCTTTTTAACCTTCCTCCAGAATTTATCCAAGTTGTGATTCATCCTCAGAGCATAATTCACAGCATGGTTGAATATTGTGACGGTTCTACTCTTGCTCAGATGTCTTTGCCGGATATGAGACTCCCGATCTCGTATGCCTTAGCTTATCCGGAGAGGCTAAAAAACGACCTGCCATCCCTCAACTTGGCGAACCTGGGTAAATTAACTTTTTTTGAACCGGATTTTAAACGATTTCCAACTTTACGATTAGCTTACCAGTCTCTTCAAGAAAAAGAGTCACTGGGTGCGGTGTTGAATGGGGCTAATGAAGTCGCGGTAGAAGCTTTCCTCAAAAAACAAATTTCTTTTTCAGAAATCTCTCTGGTGATTCAAAAAAGCATGGATAGGCATAATCCTCGGAGCATTAGAGATATTGAGGATGCCATGGAGGTTGATGCGTGGGCTCGACAAACCGCCGATAAAATAGTTGATGCTTTAAAAAAATAAACCCAGTTGACCATAATCAAAAGACAGGTGTAAAGTAAAACTAAAAGGACAACACAGTTAACGATGATGAGTTCGTAAAAAATCAAAATTCACGGGTTTTGTCATGCTGACCCTTCGACAAGCTCAGGATGACAGCATTATTGTCACGGTGAGCCTGTCGAACCGTCAGGGTGACATCTTCGACTTTTTACGTGTCCATCAAAGATGGATCAGATAAATAGAAATTTTGCATGAGGTAAAACCAGATGATGTCCACGATTATATCTTTTCTCATTCTTATCGGGGTACTCGTTTTTATCCATGAATTTGGTCATTTTATTGTGGCTAAATGGCTTGGTGTTAAAGTGGAAAAATTTTCATTAGGATTTGGGCCAAAGATTGTTGGGTTTAAGAGGAGAAACGATGGAACCGAGTACCTCATTTCTCTTCTCCCGCTTGGAGGGTATGTAAAGCTCAAAGGTGAAAACCCGGGGGAAGAGTTAAAAAATGATCCATCGGAATTTACTTCCCGAAAAGTAGGCGACCGGTTTAAAATTGTTGTTGCCGGTCCAGTGATGAACTTAATTCTTGCCTTTTTGCTTTTCCCTCTTGTTTTTATGATCGGGGTTCAGGTTCCACAATACCTGAAAGATGCTCCGATTATTGGATGGATAGAGGAAGCGTCCCCTGCGGCTAAGGCTGACTTTGAGGTAGGAGACCTTATTAAAAGCATTGATGGCGCAACGATCAAAAACTGGGAAGAGTTGCAAAATACTATCTTGACTCATCCGGAAAAGGATCTGCGGGTTTCATTTTTACGCGACGGAAAAATGAAGGAAAGCGTATTAACTCCCATGACTACTAAGGAGTTCGGGGTAGGATATGCGGGTTGGGAATGCTCTTTTGATCCGATTATTGGAGGCCTCACTCCTCAGTATCCGGCGGAAAAAGCTGGTTTAAAACCAGGGGATAGAATACTTTCGGTTGCTAAAACCCCTGTTTTTCACTGGAATCAAGTTCCCCAACTGATCAAAAATAATAAAGAAAAAGAGATTGAGTTTGAAATTCAGAGGAATGATAAAACGCTGGTTTTCTTAATAAAGCCGGAGATTCAAGAGATAGATGGTGAAAAAAGACCGTTCATTGGCATCATGCCGATAATCAAAACCGTCAATGAGAAATACGGATTTTTTGAGTCGCTCAAAAAAGGAGCGCAAAGAACCTGTGAGATGGCGTGGGCAACGTTAAAGATGCTCAAGGATTTGATCACCTTTAATCTTTCGGTTAAGGCGCTCGGAGGCCCGATCATGATCGCCAAACTAAGCGGCCAGGCCGCTAAATCCGGCCTTTCGGACTTCCTTTCGTTTATGGCTTTTTTGTCATTGAGTTTAGGGATAATAAACCTATTTCCTATTCCGGTGTTAGATGGGGGTCTCATTTTATTTCTCCTTTTGGAAGGTATTAAGGGAAAACCCATCGGGGTAAAAAAGATGGAGATAGCACAACAAGTTGGTTTGGCGATCCTTATCCTTTTAATGGTAACGGTAACGTATAATGACGTAATGCGGGTCATTCCCGGCAACATTAAAGACTTTTTCCCTTGGAAATAAACAAGAAAACGTAAGACAATAAACCCGTAGGCAGTCAGAAGGGATAGAGTTTTTATGATAGTCCTAGGAGTTGAAACCGCTACTGGAGTTGGAAGTGTTGCGATAGTAAATGATGAAGGAATGATTGGCGAGTGTACTCTCAACGTGAGTCTCAATCATTCGGAACGTCTTCTTCCCCTTATTGACCAATTATTAAAAAATAGTGATATTCCTTTTTCCCGCATTGACGGCTTGGTTGTTTCTTTAGGACCAGGGTCTTTTACGGGGTTAAGGATCGGCATTAGTACCATAAAGGGACTGTCTTTAGCGAGTGAAAAACCGATAGTGGGGATATCCACCCTTGATGGTTTAGCGCATCATTATCCTTGTGCAGAGACTTTGGTTTGTCCAATGTTAGATGCAAGGAAAAAAGAAGTATTTGCGGCACTTTACCGTTGGAACGCGTCCTTTGAACTCAAAAAAATAACCACCGACCTGGCTATTGCCCCCCAGAAACTCCTGCAAAAAATCGACGAACGGGTTATGTTCCTTGGAGAGGGGAGCCTTGTTTACGAGTCTCTCATAAAGGAATTTCTTGGCCCAAAAGCCTTGTTTGCTCCTCCTTATTTAAGGCATCCACGGGCGGCTACCATCGCTTGTCTCGGACTGGAAGAACTGAAAAAGGGAAATACTCTTGCGATAAACAATGTGACCCCTCTTTATATTCGGCCATCTGATGCTGAGCGCAACAAGAAGACTTGATTTTTTTAAAGAAAATGATAAAAGTAGATAAAGAAGTCAAACTAAGAAGTTTTAGTCAACTTTAGAAACTGAGCATGTAAGGGAGAAAGAACTATGGAAAAATATGATGAGGAGTTGATCTCCCAATGGGTTGATAAGGACCCGGAGCTCAAACGCCAGGTGGAAGAGCACCGGGAATTTGAGCGGAAACTTGAGGAACTTGAAAAAAAAACCTTTCTCACAACTGAAGAAGAAACGGAAAGAAAAAATTTGAAAAAATTAAAGCTTCGAGGTAAAGACCAGATTGAAGCAATTTTGAGTAAATATCGAATCAAAAACAAAGGGTTATGAAAGGGGTAAAAGTTTGCGACTGAAAGGAGCTCAAATCTTATTAGAAACTTTGGTTAAAGAAGGGGTGGATGTTATTTTTGGATACCCCGGAGGAGCGGTACTTGATATTTATCATGAACTTCCCAACTATCCGATTCGGCATGTTTTGGTTCGTCATGAGCAGGCAGCAGTTCATGCTGCGGATGGGTATGCCCGCGCTTCAGGCAGGATTGGAGTGGCTTTGGTGACTTCTGGCCCAGGAGCAACCAATACGGTAACGGGTATCGCTACTGCCTATATGGACTCCATTCCTATAGTTGTTTTAACGGGGCAGGTACCAACGATGCTCATTGGAAATGATGCGTTTCAGGAAGCAGATATCGTGGGGATTACTCGACCCTGCACCAAGCATAATTATTTAGTTAAAGATCTTGAAGAATTAGCCCAAGTTATCCGGGAGGCTTTTTATATTGCCCGGACCGGTCGTCCTGGTCCCGTTCTGATTGATTTGCCCAAGGACGTGATGAATAGCTTTTGTGAGTATAAGTTCCCTGAGACAATTCATCTGAGGGGTTATAACCCCACCATTAAAGGACACGTCGGCCAGATCAAGCGGGCAGTTACTGAAATTCTCAACGCTGAAAAACCAGTGCTGCTTGGCGGAGGTGGAGTTATCAGTTCCAATGGTGCCGAAGAGTTTCGCTTTATCGCTCAAAAATTTAAAATACCGGTTACCACGACGTTGATGGGCTTGGGATCTTTTCCGGAAAATGACGATCTTTCGCTGGGGATGCTGGGGATGCACGGAACCTATCCGGCAAACATGGCGATAACGAATTGTGACCTTTTAATTTCCGTTGGGGCCCGATTCGACGACCGGGTTACCGGCAAACTTGATGAGTTCGCGTCGTTAGCGAAGATTGTTCATATTGATATTGATCCTACCTCCATCAGTAAGAATGTTAAGGTTGATATTCCGATTGTGGGGGATGTTAAAACCACCCTGAAACAGATGATCGAGACCCTTAAAAAGGAAGATAAGGGAAAAGAAGGAACTAAGAAAAGGAAAGAATGGCTTGATCAAATTGCCGAGTGGAAGATAACCTATCCTCTCTCGTATGTGCAGAAAAACATCATTAAACCCCAGTTTGTCGTGGAAAAAATTTCCGAACTCACTAAGGGCGAAGCTATCATTACTACGGAAGTTGGTCAAAACCAGATGTGGACTGCCCAGTATTATAAGTTTACCCAGCCGCGCACACTGCTTACTTCGGGTGGGCTGGGAACGATGGGATATGGATTCCCTGCCGCAATCGGCGCACAAATCGCTTTTCCTGATCGATTGGTTATCGATATTGCCGGGGATGGGAGCATTCAGATGAACATTCAGGAAATGGCAACCGCTGTTCAACACGGTCTTCCGATAAAAATTGCCATTCTTAATAATGGATATCTTGGGATGGTTAGGCAATGGCAGGAACTTTTTTATGATCGACGATATTCGCACACTCATATGAACACGGCGCCCGACTTTATTAAGCTGGCGGAGGCGTATGGTGCGGTGGGGCTTCGAGCAGTTAAACCCGAAGAGGTTGTGCCCCTGATCAAAAAAGCGCTTTCAACGCCTCGGCTGGTAATAATGGATTTTGTGGTGGAACCGGAAGAATGTGTTTATCCGATGGTCCCGTCCGGAGCTCCTATTAATAAGATGTTATTGGTTTAACTTATTTTCGAGGATCCTTATGCAACACACCCTTTCGATTTTAGTTGAAAATAAACCGGGAGTTCTTTCACGGATTGCGGGGCTTTTCAGCGGCCGGGGGTTTAACATTGAGAGTCTTTCGGTGGCAGAGACGCTTGATACTACGATTTCCCGAATGACTATCGTTACCCGGGGCAATGATCAGATTCTCGAACAGATTATTAAACAGCTTAACAAACTGGTCAATGTCATCAAGGTGATTGATTTTGTTAATGGTGATTTTGTGAATCGGGAAATGGCTTTGATTAAGGTGAATGTGGCTGATGAGAATCGGTCTGAGCTTCTCAACATTGTGGACATATTTCGGGGAAAGGTGGTGGATGTAAGTCCTGACGCTTACGTGGTTGAAGTGACCGGAGATGAAGGTAAACTGGATGCTATCATCAATTTATGTAAACCGATGGGCATTAAAGAAGTTGCCCGGACCGGAAAAGTTGCCATGATGCGAGGGGCTAAACAAAAGGGCTAACAGGTGCATTGCAGATAGTGAAAGGAGAAAAGAATGGCGAAAAGTTATTATGACAAAGATGCAGACTTAGGTTTATTAAAAGGGAAAAAAGTTGCCGTCATTGGCTATGGGAGTCAAGGTCATGCGCAGGCGCAGAATTTGCGGGATAGCGGTATTGACGTTATTGTATCCGAACTGCCGGGGACAGCTAATTATCAATTAGCTCTGGAGCATGGATTTAAGCCGGTTGATGCTGCTTCGGCCGCTAAGGATGGTGATATTATTCAAATCCTTGTTCCTGATGATGCTCAGGCCAAGTTGTATAATGCCGCTATTGCTTCTAATTTAAGCGAAGGCAAGGCTCTGCTTTTTTCTCATGGGTTTAATATTCATTATCATCAAATTGTGCCTCCCCACACGATTGATGTTATCATGGTTGCTCCCAAAGGACCGGGTCATTTGGTTCGCAGAGAGTTTGAACGGGGAGCAGGCGTTCCGGCGCTGATTGCAGTTTTTCAGGATTTTAGCGGCAAAGCCAAAGAAAAAGCCTTAGCCTATGCCAAAGGAATTGGAGCAGCCCGTGCGGGAGTGATTGAGACCACCTTTAAAGAGGAAACCGAAACCGACCTCTTTGGGGAACAGGTGGTGCTTTGCGGTGGTGTATCCGAATTAGTTAGAGCGGGATTTGATACGTTGGTTGAAGCAGGGTATCAACCTGAGATTGCTTATTTTGAATGCCTCCATGAGCTGAAGCTTATTGTTGATTTGTTCTATGAAGGCGGGATAAGTTATATGCGGTATTCAGTAAGCGATACGGCTGAATATGGAGATCTCACCCGAGGCCGACGGATTATCACAGAAAAGACTCGAAATGAGATGAAGAAAATTCTGGGAGAGGTCCAGAACGGACAATTTGCTAAAGAATGGATACTGGAAAACCAGGCAAACCGTCCTCAATTCAATGCGCTCCGCAAAAGAGATCAGGAACATCTCATTGAAAAAGTGGGAAAACAGCTTCGGGCGATGATGCCGTGGATCAAGGCAAAATAGCGCGATGCATGACGGCTTTGTAAAAAGTCCATCTGCTTTGTTACGCTGCATCCTCAGTCATTGCGGCGTACCGGTAAGTACGCCTCATTCCTTCGGATTTGCGCGCCTTGCATCTGGAGCTTTTTACTGTGCCGCCTGATTATTGGTTTTTTACGCGATTATCACGCATGAAGCGCTTGGGGAGATTAACACAGTAATCCCGGAATTCTCATAACCCAAACGGTGAAAGGGGTAACGAGTGAAACGACAATTATTTGGAAACCGAAAAAAAACAAAACAAGCGAGAGACCTACGGAAGGGGATTTATATCTTGCCGAATTTTTTTACTACCTGTAGTCTTTTTTGTGCGTTTTATTCAATCATTGCCTCTTTTAATGGTGATTTTAGCAAAGCAGCGTGGGCGATCTTATTTGCCGCTGGATTTGATTGGCTTGACGGAAAGATTGCGCGCATAAGTAATTCTATGAGTCAGTTTGGAGTGGAATATGATTCCCTCTCGGACCTCATTGCCTTTGGCTTAGCTCCCGGTCTTTTAATCTATACCTGGGCGTTGACCCCTTTTGGGAGGGTTGGTTGGCTGGCGGCATTTCTTTATGTTGCGTGCGCTGCATTGCGGCTTGCCCGGTTTAATGTCAATTCTTCGAGCTTGGAAACCAGATATTTTCAAGGATTACCCAGTCCCGGGGCAGGAGCGATGATCGCTACCACCATCATACTCGCTTATCATGCAGGATGGGTGGATCCCAGTAAGCATATCACTATCCTGCTTCTGACGTTTTTTCTTTCTTTTATGATGGTGAGTAAAATTCGGTATCACAGCCTCAAGAAGCTTGAATTGACAGGAATGATACCGTTCCAGCTATTGGTGATCACCTTATGTGTGATTGTTTTAATAGCTGCGGAACCCCAAATTACTCTTTTTGTGATTTTTTCCCTTTTTGCTTTTTCTGGCCCAGTTTTAGCTTCATTGCGAAAGCTGGGAGGCCTTTGGAAGAAATCGCGAGAAAAAAAAGCAAGTGATGTGAAAGTGTAATGTACGATTTGATGGAACAACAATGGAAAAAATTTTAATTTTTGATACTACGCTGAGGGATGGAGAACAATCTCCGGGTTTCAGCATGAATATTCAAGAGAAGCTTCAGGTTGCCAAACAACTGGAAAAATTAAATGTTGATATTATTGAAGCAGGCTTTCCGATTGCGTCCGAGGGGGATTTTCAAGCGGTCCGGTCGATTGCAAAAAGCATTAAGCGATCTAAAATTGCCGCACTTGCTCGGGCTGAAGACAAAGATATTGATCGCGCGTGGGAGGCGATTAAAGAAGCTCCGCGTCCGGTTATCCACACCTTTATCTCGACCTCGGATCTTCATCTCAAACATCAGCTCCACTTATCCCGGAAAGAGGTGCTGCAGAAAGCGGTTCATGCGGTAAAACGGGCGAAATCGTATACTCCTCATGTCGAATTTTCAGCCATGGATGCCACCCGGACCGAGAGGGACTATCTTTGCCAGGTTGTCGAGGCGGCAATTAATGCCGGCGCCACGACGATCAATATCCCGGATACTGTGGGGTATGCTATTCCTCACGAGTTTGGAGATTTGATCAAATATCTGCGTAAAAATGTCTCCAATATGGACAAGGCAATTCTTGGTGTCCACTGCCATAACGACCTGGGGCTAGCGGTAGCGAATTCTTTGGCGGCAGTGCTAAACGGCGCTCGTCAAGTGGAATGCACCATTAACGGAATCGGTGAACGGGCAGGCAATGCTTCGATGGAAGAAATTGTGATGTCCATCCGAACCCGGAAGGATTTTTTTAAGCAATTATATACTCAAATCGTCACGGAACAAATTTATCCCACCAGCCGTTTGCTGACCCAAATCACGGGGATAAGTGTCCAGCCAAATAAAGCGATTGTGGGAAGTAATGCTTTTGCGCATGAATCCGGCATCCATCAGGATGGATTGCTCAAGAAAAAGATTACCTACGAAATTATGACCCCGGAGTCCGTTGGGATTTCTCAGTCCACTTTAGTGCTGGGAAAACATTCGGGAAGGCATGCCTTCAAGGACCGTTTGAAAAAATTGGGATATGAGCTGAGCGATGAGGAGGTTAATATACTGTTTACACGATTTAAAGACTTGGCGGACAAAAAGAAAGAAGTTTTTGATGAAGATTTAGATGCCCTCATTGCAGAGGAATTCCTGAGGATCCCCGAAAAGTATAAACTCCTTAATTTAAATGTTACCAGCGGCACCGTCGCTATTCCTACGGCTACCGTAGAGATGGAAGTTGACGGAACAGTCGTGAAGGAAGCTGGTTTTGGAGACGGCCCCGTAGATGCTGCTTTTAAGACAATTGCCAAGATTACCGGAACAAAAAGTAAACTCCGTAAATTTTTAGTGAACGCAATTACCGGAGGAACTGATGCCCAAGGTGAAGTTACTGTCCGTTTGGAGGAGAACGGTCTGATTGCTACCGGCCAGGGAGCTCATACGGATATAATTTTGGCGAGCGCCAAAGCCTATATCAACGC
>DATEXU010000122.1:0-8871 GCA_035256645.1 Thermodesulfobacteriota bacterium
GAACATGGAGAGCGCATTGTCTCCGCGGTTACGGACAAAAATTACGAAAACCTGAAACTCTTTAGCGATGTGCTCTATATTATTCAGAAGGACTACGTGGAGGAGCCTAAGGTTGACCAGCTGGTTGAAGGGGCGATAAACGGCATGTTAAGCACTTTAGATCCCCATTCCTCCTATATGCCCCCTGATGTTTATAAAGAGATGCAGGTTGAAACTCAAGGCAAGTTTGGTGGATTAGGAATAGAAATTACCATCAAAGATGACATTCTTACCGTTGTCTCTCCGATTGAAGACACCCCTGCTTATCAAGCAGGAATCAAGGCTGGAGACCAGATTGTAAAGATAGGGGAGGAGTTTACCAAAAATATGACCATGTTCGACGCAGTAAAAAAGCTAAGAGGTAAAGAAGGAACGAAAGTGACCCTTACGATTATGCGGGAAGGGTTTACGCAACCAAAAGATTTCACGCTTACCCGGGCGACTATTCAAATAAAGAGTGTCAAGTCTAAAATAGTAGACGAAAGAATTGGCTATATCCGGATAACTCAGTTCCAGGAGCAGACAACGAGAGACTTCCGGAAGGCTTTGGCTGAACTTGAGTCTAAAGCGCCTTCGCTTCAAGGTCTTATCCTGGATTTGCGCAATAACCCGGGAGGTTTGCTCGAATCAGCGGTGGAGGTAAGTGACGAGTTTGTTGATTCGGGCCTCATTGTTTATACTGAAGGCCGCTCTGAGGGACAAAAGATGGAGTTTAAAGCAAAAAATAATGGACCCAAACATCACCACCCAATGATCATCCTCGTCAATGCAGGAACCGCGAGTGGGTCAGAAATCGTGGCCGGTGCTTTACAAGATTATGGGCTGGCTGTTCTGCTCGGAACCAGGACCTTTGGTAAAGGCTCGGTCCAGACTGTGATTCCGCTGGACAATGGAGCAGGCCTGCGGCTCACCACCGCCAAGTATTTCACCCCCAAGGGCCGCTCAATTCACGCTAAAGGCATCGAACCTGATGTGGTAGTAGAAGACAAAACTGAAACTGAAGAGGCGCCATCGCCAAAAATCCGGATCATGCGGGAAAAAGATTTGGAAAATTTCTACCGGAACGCTAAACCAAAAGAGAAATCCGATGATGTCTCTAAAGAAGTCCCGGAAAAAAATCAAGGGGAAAATGCAGATGATCCCCAGCTTAACCGCGCGATTGGGATTTTAAAAAGCTGGGAAATTTTTAAGGGAAAAGATAATAATAAACCTGCCTAAATCATTTTAAACGCACGAGGTTGCCTTATGATAGAATTATATATTTGGGAACTTGTATTGTTAGTTTTAATAGTAGTGCTCTTGGGGGGGATATTTATCTTTATCCTGGTCTCACTCCTTCCCCTCACAAAACAACTTAAAAAGACCGCTCAACAGCTCGAAATAACTGCTTCCAGTTTGAACAAGGTCATCAATGTTGATTTCAAGGGTTTGTTAAACCGGGGAGAAAGAGTTTTGGAAAACTGGGAAGAAGAGCTTCAGCCTTTAATAAGAGAAAAAGTTAGACATATTCCTTCTGCGAGCGCACAGTTTGCTTTTTCCGAAGTGGGTAGCCGACTTTTCCGGGTCCTGATCCTTTGGGCCCTGAAAGAAGCGTGGGGAAAGATACGAGGGAAAAGAAAACCAAAGGGTTCTTGATGGAAATAATGTTGTTTGTGATAAGGGTAGGAGAAATTTATCACGTGAGAGAAAGGGGGTGATTATATGAATTCTGATCGGACGGAGTATGGTTTTGCTGCTCTCACCTTAGCCTTTGTCGCTGGAGGTCTTATCGGTGCGACTCTTGGGGTGCTTTTTGCTCCCCGTCCAGGGGTTGAGACGAGAGAAAAAATAAAAGAGCGCGCAGAAGAAGCCCGGGAAAAACTAAGAGGTGCCGTTGAGACGATCCGGGATAAAGCAGAGGGGTTAGCGGAAACAGGAAAAGAAAAATATGTGGAGATCAGCGGAAAAGTCCGGGACTCGGTAGACAAGATTAAAGAAAAGGTTCACCACTCAGAATAACCAAAGAGTAAACCCCGTTAGAAGGCTTTCACACGGAGCATTTACCCCGTGTGAAAAAGTGTAAAAATCTTTAATTTTACCTTGTGCTTCTTCACCCTGTTAGATATTTGATATCTAACAGGGCAAGCAGGGCATTTCTAACGGGGTAAATTCCTTTCCGGCGGTTTTATTCTTCACGAGCCCGATGGAGGTGCATAGTGATACTTTCACGGGGACAAGCTTCTTTTGTTGAAAAAAGAGGTTTGTCCCTTTCTTCTCCGTTCTCCTCCTTCCCTTAAAAACCTCGATGGCAAAACTAAAGAACCTTCGCCATCTCCCTTTTGGTTCTTCCTTTAAATTGAGAGCTGAAAGAAGGCACATCCCCCATATTTTCGTCAAGGTAACAGCTCACAACTCGATGCATGGGGAAAAACACGGTGGTGGGGGAGATGATGTTTGTCGTTTGCTTGTGGGTGAACTGCTTCGTCCAGTCATTAAACGAGTTTACATCAACTCCCTTAACGGTAATGCCGGAAGGTGAAATGGCAAGCAGTTTTCCGATGATCTTTTCCCTCGGATCCTGGAGATTGAGGATTATTATGCTTCCGCTTTCCATGTTCTCCTTTCTATTGAAAAAGCATTTCTTGCTATCCTTTTAACGAAAGAAAACAAATTTTTTTATGTTAGCAAAAAATCATTATTTATCAAAAAATAATCTTCCTCTATCTCACATTACCATACGAAAAAAAGGATAGAAACAATCCCTGTGCTTCATTAAAAATATCCTACTCATATTGTTCTATTCAATGTGGTGAAGTATCCTTTTTACCACATGATCATACGTATGGTGTTCATGAACATAGTGATACCCTTCTCTGCTGATCCTTTCTCTTTCCTCATCTTTTTTGAGATATTCAGCAATAAGATGGAGGCACTCCTCAACACTATGATGCCAAACCAGATGCTTTTTATTAGTAAAAAATTTTTCCAAACCAGGAACATAGCGTGTAAGAAGAACCCCCCCGCACCCCAACGTTATCCAGGTTCGATTGGAGAAGTATCCTTCTACTTGATTCGACACATCAATTCCCAAAATTATTTTCGCACCCGAACAAATCTTTGCAAATTCATCCGGATAGACATTGCGCTTATGAAATTTTAACCCGTACCTTTCCCACCCCCCTCCCCAAACTTTGAGGTAAAAATGTTTAGCAACCTCCCTTATAAGCTCAATCCTCTCAGGATCCTTAGCTCCGCCGATAAAAGCCACCTCGCTTTTCCATTTTTTACTTTTACTTTTAATAATTCGGTGCGCTTCCCGATCGCATCCCTGAGTAATGAAAATAGGGTTTTTTATCCCCTGCTCCTTCAAAAAAGGAATTTGCCCCTGGTTAGTAATAAAAAAATAGTCGGCTAATTTCCCTCGTTCAATCATCTCTTCCTTATAACGAGTAATAAGCCCCGAAGAAGCGCTACTATCAGAAAGAGTAATCAAGTCCGGAAGGTAAATAGCAACCTTGGTCTTCCCGGATATCTGGGACAACATCTTAAAAGGGATATCAATGGTATTAATAAAAACCAACTGGGGTTGGAAACGATTAAAGGTGGAAAAAAGATATCTTTCCGTGAGCCATTTTCCCCAGAGCCGCTCCATTTTTCGATAATTGACAGCGCGCACATTGATGCCCTGGTTACGAAAGGCTTTTATGAAAAACGAGGGAGTTTGGGTGCGTTTTCGTGTCTTTCCGAAAAAAAGAAGCCGGTTAATTTTTTCGGACATGGTTAACCCCTTACCGCACTACATATTTTTTGATAAATCCGAATGTTTCCTTCCACCATCGCATCCGCACTGAATTTTGCCAAAACCTCCCTCTTGCCTCGTTTGGCCATTTCCTTCGCTTTATCATAGTTATTCAATGTCCAGATGATCCCATAAGCCAAAGCATCCGGATCAGCTTGCGGAACAATGAGGCCCGTCTCTCCATGAGTGATGATTTCCGGTACCCCTCCGGCATCAGTGGTAACGACAGGAATTTCTAAAGCAAGCGCGTCAACGATAGTCGCACTAAGACCTTCTCCCGTGCTTGATACCACGAGCATATCAAAAATATTCATCAACGCGCCAACATCTGATCGAAATCCAGTAAAGGTTATGTGTTTATTAAGGCCCAGGTGGCCAGTGAGGTCTTTCAATTCTTTTTCTAATTCTCCTTTTCCGACGATCAAAAGATGCGCTTCCGGAAATTTCTGAACGACTTTTGCCATAGCCTGAATGAGGTGTTTTTGGCCTTTATGTCCTACTAAATAACCTATATTTCCCAGGATTGGGGCATGAGGCGATAAAGAAAACTCCTGGAAAAGATGGTCACCGCGTATACCTTGAAACCGATCCATATCCGATCCGCTATGGACAACCGATACTTTTTCGGAAGGTATCCCGTCCTGGACAAGAACATCCTTAACCTTATGCGCAACAGCAATGATGTGATCTGCCCCTTTGGTGTACTTATAACGATTCATCCCAAGAAAATTGTGCCGAAAGATACTGAAATCAACCCGGCGGGAAACGATGCGGACCGGTTTTTTCCTTAACAATAAGGAAGCCCACATTACAAGAGAATGAGCATGTGATGTGTGGGAATGGACAATGTCATATTTTTCTTTTTTTATTATTCGGGCGATTTTAAAAGCAGCAATAAGATCAAATTCACCTTTCATCCGAACAGGAAAGATAACAATATTTTTTTGTTGTGCACGTTCATAAACCGCACTATCGGGCTGACAGATTAAATGCGCAATCTGTCCTCGCTGATTTAAACCCTCCATGAGATAAAGCGCCTGTTGTTCTCCACCACGCCAGGTTAATTCCGTATTGATGTGAAGAATTTTAAGAGAACGGTCTCCGATAGAGGGGGGGTGTTTTCTCTTAAAACTCACACCATATTGTTCTGTGTTTCTGGATTGACAGATTTTTAAAATTTTACGGTAGATTATTTTTCTCTGCTTGCGGGTCCATTTATTTTTTTCACTGTAATCTTTAAAAAATTTAATTCGATTGGAAGGAGATATGCATTGCGCAATCGAGGCATTGAGTTGAGCGAAGTTCTTAATCAGGTGAGGGAGGGAAACCCCGTTGCCAAAATAAACCCGATCAGTATCCACAATTAAGCATTCCCATGCATTTTCTCCCTTTTCTTTAATCAAAAAATTGTCCGACTTGAAGTCACCATGATAAATCCCCTTCTGATGAATGGTCCGAATAAAACTCGCCATAAAACAAATGAAAGCCCTTTTCTTTTGAAAAACTTCGGGAGTGGAGGGGTTTTTAAAAATTTGGACATAGTAGCGAAGGGAAATCGCACCTTCCACATATTCCATAATTAAAAAGCTTCTCATCCAAACACCCCATCTCTTCTCTTCAAAAAGGGCTAAGCCACGGGGAGTGGGAATGCTTTTTAGAACCAATTTATTACTATTAGCCCAGGATCGCCGGTTTCGTAACCGCGCTACCCAAAACCGAAACGAAAACCGCAACGCGTCGTTTCTGCCTTCTTTCACGAGAAAGGTCTGACCCTTTATATTAATTTTCGTGACAATAGCTTTGCGGGAAGTTTTGAGAATAGCGGGAGGCAGCTGATCACAACGGGGATGAATAATTCCCCGGATGGGCGTGGTAATCTCCTCATGCTTCTTAAGAATATCAGGAATAAGTTTATGGTCAAATTCCCAGCGATAGATTAAAAACTTCCCCTTCCCTTTAATAATGTTAAAAAATTTACCGGTCCGAAAGCTTTTTCTCCCCCAGCTGAGGAATCTTTGGCCCCTTAGTTTTTTTATCTGAAAAAAAATTTTTTTGGTTATGGAATTGAGTTTTGCCTCAGAAAAATCGTCTTCGGAGTAATAAAGTCGGATAAACTTTTCTTGATCATTCGGTCCAAAAAGATTCGCTTCAGAAATGTAAAAAATGAGAAGACCAAGGTTAAGCATTTTTTCTTTTTCGCTCGGGTTCCTTTTAATCCGCGTTTTATATAAGTCAACCAGAAAAAAGAAAAGTGGGTGTACCCTCTCTCTTGGGACGATAATGTTTTCAAGGTGGATATCATGATGAAGGACACCTTTATGGTGAAGGAACCGCACGTAAGTGGTTAATGCTTTTATAAAGGTTTCTTTTTCAAGGTTGTTTTTTATATTCTCCTTATAAAATCTATGTAAATCTATCATTTCTCCCAAAGACTGAGTTATGAGAAATGCTTCCTTTAAAAGCCCAAATTTTCGGTTGATTCCCAAGGCCACAGGATAGGGTATCGAGATATCCAGCTCAATTAACTGATTCATGATTCGCCATTCAGTTAAAATTTTTCCGGGAAGGAAAAAATATTTCAAGGCGGTGTCCCAACCTTTAATTTTAATATGTTTGACAAAAAAAGATCCCTTACCCTTAAGCTCCATTTTCTTAACGGTTCTACGAGGCTTATCCTTTTTAACGTCACCTTTTCCCCTCATAAATTCCGAGACCAAATACTCCATGTCCTGAGGGTTGAGGTCAGGGAAAAGCTGCTTATTAATCTGCCAGTTGATGTGATCCATCGGAACTTTTACAAGAAATCAAAAGGTAACGTATTATTCTCTTTTAGAGATTATCAAATAGTAGGTTGCTTTTTTATAATACGTTAGGGGATAGACTTCAAGACTTTTTGGAGAGAGGTCTTGTGAAATTTGAGTAAATCCTTGCTGCGACGTCAGGCAGGCATGGGGTTCATTGTTTTTAGTCAGAAAATTTACAACTTCCGATGCGCCGGAAAACTTTGGAGCCACTGTATCCAAATAAAAATCGATTAAAATCGCTTTTTCTCCGGCAAAATCGAAAAAACAAAGCGCTTCGGGATCGGTCCGTGCTTTAACGCTTTCCGCAACCTGCATAAACGGCGAGTGTTTTTTATCCTCAAAAGAAATGAAATAATAGTAGGTCTCATAGATCAGGAGGGAACACAAACCGATCACTACTACTTTTGCTAAGGCCTTACCCCTAAAGATGGCATACCCGATCAATATACTCCCTCCCAGGAAAATAACCATGCTTACTAACGCAACAGTGGCAGAACGAGTAAACCACCACGCTAAAAAAGGAGCAGGCAAAAAAGTTATGAGAAAAACAAACAAGTAAAACCGTACCGGGTACTCCCAGAATCGACCAATCCAATCTTGCCTGGACACCGCCGACAAAAATCCCTCTTTGAATGCAGCTCCCAGAATAATGCTGTAAGCAGGAAAAATCGGAAGCAAGTAACGATAGGTTTTATTTTGTATCAATGAAATAAAAGCTATGATGATCACGATCCAGGAAAGAAGAAACAGCTTTTCGTCCCGCTGATCAGGGTTTTGTCGGAAAAAGAAAACGACTGCAGCAGGAAGAAAAAGCGACCAGGGCGCAAACCGAGGCCAGAATTCGACTAAATAATAATAAAAAGGTTCCGGCCGTGAAAGAATCTTAGATAAAGAAAATTGCTCTAAAACTGTTGAGACCGCCACGCGGCTTAAGTAAGGCAAAATCCAGGATAAGAGGATAAGCGCAAATAAAAACCATCCCCACCAAAATCCTGGTTCAAATAAAACCCGAAGCCTTTTTTTAAAAAAAAGAAAAAGGGTAACCGGCCCCAAATAAAATAATATTACCGCAGGCCCTTTGGTCAGCGTCCCCAAGGCCATGCCTACAGAAAAGAGGATAAAAAGAAAAAACCTTTTTTTACCCGATGACTCATAGGCCAAAAAGAAACAAGTCAAGGAAAAAAGGATAAAAAGGGTAAGCGCCATGTCCGCTCTGGCAGTCCTCGCCTGCCAGAAGAATTCTTTGGAGCTTAACAGGATAAGGCCCGCAAGTGCTCCTACCCGAAAATCCCGGAACATCCTTTTCCCTAAAAAATAGGTAAGCCCGATTATCGCAACCGCGCTTAACGCAGAAGGAAGCCTCGCCAATAAAGGAGTAACCTTGCCCACTAAAGCTGAAGGTAGAGCAATAAGCCAGATGAGAAGCGCTGGCTTATGGAGAAAAAGCTCGCCTTCTAATCGGGGGACAATCCAGTCCCCGGAGCGGATCATCTCCCGCGCCACCTCGGCGTACCTAATGTAACACTGGTTTTCAAAACTCCGAGATCCCAATTGAAAAAATATGGCAACGAAAGAGATGACGAGCAAGAGAGGAAGGCAAATTTTTTCCAGGTCGAAGTTGTTATGAGAAGAAAAAAATAACGAAAGAGAGTTTAATTTTATTTTGCGCATGTCGAAAAAATTAGGTTTTTAGGGGCGGGGAAGTTATATGTTTCCTTATGACAACCTGATGACTGAGACTCGGTAAATAATTTTTTTGCAGAATAATTCCCCGTCAAATTATTTTATTGGTTTGATATTGTTGATGGAATCGTAAAAAGTCGGAGATGTCACCCTGAGCCAAGTTTACCCCGAGCTTGTCGAGGGGAAGGGTGAACATAGCTAATTGATATTTTGTCATGCTTCGACAAGCTCAGCATGACAAAACCAGCGAATTTTTACTTTTTACGAACTCATCATTGTTTACTCTCCGAAAAAAATAAGCAACCAGGGAAAATTAAAATCATAACAAAAAAATTGTTTTTTTGGTATGCATGAAGTTGTCTATATATAGCCTTTTTCAATGGTTTCGTGCGATTAAACTTTGGCCCCTTTGAGTTGGCCTCCCTTCTTGCGAAAAATGAGGACCAGATTCCGAATATAAATCAAGGCCCCCGCGCTTTGTCCAAGAATAAAAACCGGGTCTTGCTTATAGATGGCATACGCAAGCAAGGTAAGTCCTCCGGCCAGGCTAAAATACCAGAACAGTGT
>DATEXU010000123.1:0-2780 GCA_035256645.1 Thermodesulfobacteriota bacterium
CTCGGCCATCTCTCCGCTGATTTCATTTTCAGTTTTTTCGCAACAATATAGTTTTTTCCGATAATTGACAGGGAAATCGCCTTTTTTTGCCGAATTCCTTACCATCTCCAGAGGGAAAAGGGAATATTTCATTTTTATATGTTCCATGTCAAGTAGGAAAAGATTTCAAAACCACGAACATAAGAAAACGGAGGGAGTAGGATTCGAACCCACGTCCCATTTCTGAGAAGCGGTTTTCAAGACCGCCGCCTTAAGCCACTCGGCCATCCCTCCGATTATTATTATATAATAATGTTTTTTCATAAAACGCGCAACAAAAAAGGGGCTTCGAACTCGCCAATAAGATTTCAATAAACCCCGTTAGAAGGCTTTCACACGGGAAATTTACCCCGTCCCGTATGAAAAAAGTGTAAGAATCTTTAATTTTACCCTGCTTGCCCTGTTAGATATTTGATATCTAACGGGGCCTTCATTCAAGCACACCCCTTTTCCTTAATATTCGTACTGTGCCGAACGCAAGAAAAACTAAGAAAGCTACGACCACCGTTGTCCCTGCTGCTGGCAGGTCCCAATAAAACGCCGTAAAAAGACCTGCGATCACTGAACCAATTGAGACCCCCGATGAGATTATAACTGCCTGGCGGAACGTTTTTGCTATCTGCAAGCCGGCCGCCGAGGGAATAACCAGTAAAGCGGCCACTAAAAGAATGCCAACTACTTTCATGCCAATAACAACGGTTACCGAAGTCAACACGGCCAAGATTGTATCTAAAAACCCTATTCTCATTCCCGAGGTCCGTGCTGATTCCGTATCAAAGGTCTGATAAAGCAATTCTTGATAAAAAAGAGAAATAACCATAATAACGGTTACGGCTAAGAAAACCGCTATCACCACCTCAAACTTTTCTATCGCCAGAATATTGCCAAAGAGATAGCTGAAAAGGTCTACGTTAAATTTCCCGGAAATAGTCACCAAAATAATACCTATGGCCATTCCGGTGCTGCTAAATATCCCGATCGCCGTATCCTCATAGAGACCTGCTTTTTCTCTTAATTTCTGAATAACAACTGAACAGAGCACAGCCACCACTAAAGCAATCAGCAAAGGCTTGACCTCCAAAAAAAGCCCCAAGGCAACACCTCCAAACGTTACATGGGACAAACCATGGCCAAGCATTGCGTCTCTTTTAAGAACCAAAAAAACTCCAAGAATGGCACAAGCTATGGAAATAAAAATACCGGCAACCAAAGCCCGCTGCATAAAGCCATAGGTGAGAATATCTTCCATTTAAGCAATCCTTAATGACGGTGGCAGACTAAGTGATGTTCTCCCCGGAGCAACTCCTGAACCACCCCAGAGTTACAAAAGTCCTCATGCGTTCCATGGAAAACCAATCGTTGGCTCAAACAGGCGATCTTGTTCACTCGCTTATTAATGATGCCTAAGTCGTGCGTGATGAGTACGATGGTGATCTTATTGGCTTTATTCAAAGTGCCCAACATCGAGTAAAATCTTTCTTGCGTTTCAGCATCAACGCCGGCAGTAGGCTCGTCTAAAAAAAGGAGAGTCGGTTGGTTAACAATCGCACGGGCAATAAAAACCCGCTGCTGCTGCCCCCCGGATAGCTCACCGATCCGGCGAGTTTTAAAATCTGTTAAATCAACCTGTTCGAGAGCCTGATTAATGAGCCTTTCATCTCTCTTTCGTACAAAACGGGGGAAACTTTTTTTTGACACAAGCCCCATACCCACTACTTCCCGGACTGAAACCGGGAAAAAAGGATCAATGTTAGTAGCCTTCTGAGGAACATAACCAATCTTATCCCACTGTTTAAAATTTTTAAGGTCTTCTCCCAGAAGCACAATGCTCCCATTTCCGGGCTCATATATTCTTAAAATTATTTTCACCAAAGTGCTTTTCCCTGATCCATTAGGACCAATGACGGCTAAAAAATCACCCTGGGTTATGGAGAGGCTAATATCTTCCAGTACCTTGGTTAAGCCAAAACTAAAGGAAATATTTTTCACCGAAACCAGAGGCTCATTACTTACAGGCAAGGCCATATTTTAAATTCTCCAGGTTTTGCTTCATCAGGGCTAAAAAAGTAACCTTCGTCTCAATTTGTTTTTTCGTTAGGTTCGCTCCCGGGTTTAAAACCAAAATTTTTGCTCCAACTTCTTGGGCAATCGTCTTCGCGAGCTTATCACTCACCAGTTCTTCATAGTAAATCGCTCTGGCTCGATATTTTTTAGCGCACGCGATTACTTCAGCCATCTTTTTAGGGGTGGGGTCAGCATTGGGGCTTATCCCGTAAAGCGGAATCTGCGTGAGACCATACTGCCGAGCTAAGTAAGCAAAGGCCGCATGACTTCCCAGAATAATTTCTTTAGAATTACACTTCCCTAAGCCTTTTCGATATCTCAGGTCAAGGTCCCGAAGTTTTGCTTTGTATGCTTCCGCATTCCTTTGGTAATGCAAAATTCCTTCCGGGTCCTTTTTGCTTAAAGCTTCGGTAATTTTATCAACAATTTTCTGGTCATAATCAAAATTAAGCCAGATATGAGGATCAAATCTATTGCGCATAGATTCGTGGCCATGGTGATGCTCTTCACCTACCGCTTCAGCGTGATCAGCCCCCAGGAGTGACAAGCCCTGGCTCGCTTCAATAATAACTAATTTCTGATTTTCTATGGTCTTCAAAATCCCAGACACCCAAGGCTCCATCTCCGCCCCAATGCAAATAAAAACATCCGCCCGGGAAAGTTTCACAATATCACTC
>DATEXU010000124.1:0-3423 GCA_035256645.1 Thermodesulfobacteriota bacterium
AGGGACCGCCATCAGATGGCATTTCAATTCCCACCTTCTCAGAATCAGGAGCTTCGATCAGCCAGATGAGGGTTTCAATCGCTTCCAGTTGGCAAAAGAAAAGACGGCGATTTTCCCGCTCCTCAGGATTATGCCAGTGCTCAAGCAACCGTTTGGTTATCCCCGTAACTCCCGCGTAAGGATTGGTCGGATGTTCCCGCCAGGCTTTGACGCGTTGACGAATTTGATTGACCAGGGGAATTTCAATAAATATCCCCGGATCATCAAACGCCCTGGAGCTTTCTGAGGCAATAACATAGCCTGCCGGACGCCTTCCCTCTTTCCGGTTAAACGAACGGGTTTCCCGGTCATAACTCCAGTATTGCTTCGGCTCTTCGTAAGGAGAATTGATGATAAGCTGGTCAATGGTTGTTTTCACTTTTCTTCCGGTGGTATAAGAGGCTTTAGTATTGAGATTAAAGTCGGGATATCGTTTTTTACCGTGTCCCACACTTTTTCTAAATCCACGCGGGCATAGGCGTGAATGAGCAGGTCCCGCATTCGGGCGATTTTTGACCACGAAATATCCGGATAAGTCTCTTTAACTATAGGGGATAATCGTTTGGCTGCTTCACCCATAACCTCAAGACATCGGATGACTGCTGATTGCGTCTTATGATCCGACAGGAAAATTTCTTTGTCCATCTCTTTGGTGAAATCTTGCACATCTTGAGCGTAAAGTAAAATATCAAGAAGGTACGCTGAGTCACGTGACATAGACTGCCTCCAATGAAGATAAAATTGCTTTGCGCCGAATATAGTTCCGGCTTTCTTCCACTGCCCGTCTTGTCAAAAGATCAACCTCGCGCCCGAAAATCTCCTTAAGTTCATCAGTCATTGTTACCATATCAAACAGGCCATATCGCGCATCAGGTTCGAATTCCACCAGAACATCAATATCGCTCTCCGGTTTAAAATCTTCCCGAAGCACCGAGCCGAACAAGGAAAATTCTTTGATTCTCCATTTTTTGCAAAAACCTGCGATTTTGTTTTTGGGAAGGTCAATATTTATTTTGTTCATCACTCCACCTCCAATATTTTCAAGCTTTCAATTCCCCGGTCATCCACAATTTTTACTGCAATTCTTTTATGGTCTCCAGCCTCAAAAGGGAGTGAAACCGTGCCGCGGTAAGCCTCAATCAGTTCATCATCAATCTCAGCCTTGAGATTCCTGGCAAGGCGTGACCAGCCTTCCTTTTCTCCGGCCATGGGGAAAAAGACCTGCCGAGGGAAAAAGTTTCTGACGGTACTCTCCAGCATGGTGGGCTTCGTCATTGATCACAATGATATTGGAAGCGCTGCCCATATCTTTCAATACTTCCCGCACGTATGCTTCATCGCTTTTTTCGCCCCGCTTATCGACGGTTTTCTTTTTTTGCCAGCCGCTCTTCAGAGTCCCAGATCAACAAAGAGCCGCGGTTGAGAAATGCTGATGCCCAGCATTACATCTTATTATCTTAGTCCAGATTATTATATTTTGTAGATATACCTTTTACCTTTTCAATAGGATACTTCTTCCGATTTATTGCAAGTTTCTTTCTGACTACATCTTCCACAGAAATGTTCAGATCATGACATAGATACATTAACAGTATGGCAACATCAGCCACCTCACTCTCAATTTCAGAGCGTTGTTCCCTGATGATAGATGTAATTTCAGAATCACGAGCCCATCGAAATATATCCAGCAGTTCAGCAGCCTCAACGCATAGTGCTGAAGTAAGATTGCGCGTTGTATGAAACTTTTCCCAATCTCTCTCATGCCTAAAGGCAAGCATTTCTTCTAAAAGGGGGCTTGATATCATGGTATCCTCTAACTACGCTTGAAATTTATTTTTATAATGCCAATCTAAACAATCGGGATTAGGACGCATTGATGGATGCGTAGGTACAACAGATAATGGATTATTATCAAGTCGATAATAGGCTTGTCCGTTAAACCATTCTTCTTTTATCCGTTTACTAATTCTTATTCGAAGATCTGGTGTAACACTAACCAAACCGGCATCAAAAAGTCTATGAAAATCGGCTCTAAGCAAAAGCCCGTTTTGCACATCATGTCCACCTTCTCCAGAATAGGGAACAATGTGTGCTGCCTCTAGAGCCAACAATGTACGTTCTCCTGTTATAGCGCAGCGCCGTTGATAAGCGTCTATAACTAAAACCCTAAAAGAAGATTGCCCTAGTCTAGGACGTACTGTAATAAGCGAACCATATTTTTCAATTGTCTCGGCAACTATACCGGAACGGTCTACTTGTACCTTTTCAGCTTGTAGCGATTGGATGAGCGCCTGCACGTTGTTCCATATTTCCGCGCCTGCTCCTTCGTTTGAATCATACATTTTTCCACGAACGATGCTAGAAGACCAACCTGGTGGATTGGCGATCCATGTGGGCTCATCAAAGAAAAAAGGATTTGCCAGAATTGTGCATCCTATTTGATCATCACTGCGACCAGTAGTTGTTAATGGTATAATGAGTTCACGAAGGCCTTCAAGCGAAGAGCAACCATTCTTCTGTCCAAACACTTCCCAGGCCAGGCTCAACGGCAATGAGCTATATGTGATAAAGAATCCTCCACCAGCAATGTGATTATATGGTCGCCTGAGTTTGAAAAGAAAAGGAAGGCCCATTGGTTCGCCTGTGAATGGCGGGGTTGCGCTCGGCTGCCAAAAATTAACCTCATCCGGTCGGTTCTGTGACAAAAAATTATACCACTTATTGTCGGTAACGCCGACCCAAAATCTCACTATTACACCTCCAAATTGAGAATGGCATTTAAATAGTTAGGAAAAACAAAAGTCCACGAAGGATACCTCATAACCATATCATATGCCAGTTAGCTTTATTACCAATAGCATTGTGTCCGATCAGTGCTGTTTGTCCTACCCGCACTCAACCAGATACGGGGTGTGGTCGCAGTTGCGATTTTCTTTTATTGCCCGCTGTTATCGGTGTGAGCATCCATCAAACCTACCGGCGGATTGTTAACCCGCTTTTTCCCCTTGTGGTCATATTGTTCAATGGGTTTTTTCTCGGTTTTTTTATTCCTTGCCATTGCTCCCCACTTTCTTTATTTCCCAAAAACGAATAAAAACAAGTCATAAATATTTCTGCAGTCATAAGACAAGACCCCAACTCTTTTGGCAATATGAGAAATGGGGTCTTGTTTTTTTACTCTACACAATCCTCCCTTAGGATTGATGAATTTTTTTCAAATTTTTTAACAAACTTTAACTTTCAAAAAACCCCTTAATTACAAACGGTAAACCTCTTTTCGATGAGCAATAGAAACTATCTCTACCTTTTTTTCTGTATTATCAATAAAATAAAGTATTCGATAGTTACCAACTCTTATTCTATAACCCTCCCGTCCGTGAAGCT
>DATEXU010000125.1:0-3367 GCA_035256645.1 Thermodesulfobacteriota bacterium
TCCCGGTGGATGATTCCTTGCTGGTGGGCAAAATCGAGAGCTTCACAAATCTTGGCAGTTATATCCAAAATTTTATCAAGCGGGAGAAGTTTCTCTTTGGAACAAAAATTAATTAAATTCCCTCCCTCAACAAACTCCATCGCAATATAACAACTATTACCTTCTAAACCCGCATCATAAATTGCCACAATGTTTGGATGAATCAATGACCCTGCTGCCTGGGCTTCAGTAAAAAACCGTTCTCGATAATTCTGGATTTGATTTTCTGGAAGAGTATCTTCAGGTAAGGTTACTTTTATGGCCACCCGGCGTTTGATGTAAGGGTCCATCCCTTGGTAAACAATACCCATGCTTCCTTTTTCAATTACCCGAGCAATAGTATAGCGGCCAATAGTGTGAGGAAGTTCCGAACCTTTGATTAATGTGCTTATTTCTTTGACCATCGTTTTTTTTCCTGATAAAAGATATTTTAATACCACCCTATCACCCTTGCTCATGGTAGTCAACTTTGAGGTATTGATTAGATTTTTTTGCCATTTGGTCATGACTTGTTGTGGTGGGAATACAGAGAAAGAAGGAGAAAACAATGCGCTACGAACATGAAAGGATGGTGGCAATAGAAGCAGTAATAAAAGCCTGCTGTCTTTGCCAGTCCATAAGAAAAACATACCTTCCTGATGACGTTCGGGAAAAGGAAGATAGGTCTCCAGTTACAATAGCTGATTTGAGCGCCCAGGCAGTAATCAGCTTAGATTTATTTGAGATTTTTTCTCATGATGCTATAGCCGCAGAAGAGGGCTTGGCGGGATTGGGGGATGACATTAAGGAGAAAGTGGTTTTACAGGTAAAAAATTTTTTTCCCGCTCTTGGGCCGGAAAAAATTTTTACGGCGATTGAACGCTGCGCCTATGAAGGCGGATCACGGGGTCGCTTCTGGGTGCTTGATCCAGTGGATGGGACCAAAGGATTTATTCGGGGCGAGCAATACGCAATCGCGTTGGCTTTGGTTGAAGAGGGAGAAGTTGTATTAGGTGTTCTTGGTTGTCCTAATCTCCCTGGTAATTTCGATAAACCCGATGGGTCCAGGGGCTCCATTTTTGTGGCCGCCAAAGGCCAGGGATCAGTGATGCGATACATTAATGATTCTGCGGAGAGAAAAATTAAGGTTGCCAATAGTTCCGATTTTTCTCAGGCTCTTTTTTGCGAGTCTTTTGAGCGCGCCCATTCCTCCCACAACCATGCTGCTCGTATCGCCGAAGTTCTCGGGATTAAAAAACCTCCTGTTCGCATGGATAGCCAAGGTAAATATGGAATTGTGGCTCGCGGTGAGGCTACGATTTATTTAAGACTACCGACGAAAAAAGGGTATGAAGAAAAAATCTGGGATCATGCCGCGGGCTGGTTGATAGTAAAGGAAGCTGAAGGAGAAGTTACGGATATTCAGGGCAAACCCCTGGATTTTTCTCAAGGGCGAACATTAAGTCAAAATTACGGCGTGGTAGCAACGAACGGGAAGCTTCATTCTCAGGTTTTATCAGCAATTAAAAAGGTATATGAAACCCCCTAAAAGGATCAGGAAAATTATGTCATGAAGAATAAAATTACGTTGGGAGTAAGTTCCTGTTTGCTCGGGGAGAAGACCCGCTATGATGGCGCTCACACAAGGGATCACTTTATTACCGGCGTTTTGGGAAAATGGGTGGGGTTTGTTTCGGTTTGTCCGGAAGTAGAATGTGGTTTTGGTGTTCCTCGTGAACCGCTTAGGTTAGTGGGTGATCCGGAATCGCCTTGTTTAATTTCCGTTCATACCAGGCAGGACTATACGCCGTTAATGCTCCTTTGGGCGCGAAAGCGGGTGGTAACGTTAAAAAAAGAAGATATTGGGGGATTTATTTTTAAGAGTAAATCACCGAGCTGCGGGATAGAGCGGGTTAAAGTCTACGATAAAAATGGGGTGGCAATTAACAAGGGGAGGGGATTATTCGCCCGGGTTTTTAGGGAACATTTTCCTCTTGTGCCAATTGCGGACGAAAAAGGAATACATAATCCAAAAAATTTTAAAAATTTCATCGACAAGATTTTTATTTTTAGACGATGGCGTGAATTTTTGGCGAAAAGTCCGAGCCGAGGCGCGCTGATTAAATTTCATAACCAGCAAAAGTTTTTAATTCTTTCTCGCAATCCAAAACAGGTCAGCAAGATGGAAAATGTGATCGTAAAATCCCAACATCTTCTTTCCGAAGAATTAATTGATCATTACCAGAAACTTTTGATAGAGGCTTTTTAGCGGGAAACAACAATACGAAAAAACACTGAAATTTTTACGGGGATGGAAGAATGACTAACTTTATATCTCGCATCCAAAAAATAAAAATAATATTACATAATCAATGTGTTGACGAGGATTGATTTGCTTACTTGACAGAGGGGAAAAAATAAGTTAGAAAAATAATCTTTTTATTTTATGGGGCAAAGACGTTTGTTAGTAATAAAAAATTATTTAACGACAATGTTTGGACCGATAGAACTTAATCGAACTCTCCAATACTTTAATTTGATTGATCAGAAGGTTGACGAAATCGATGAACACCGCTGCTTTTGGTGCATTTTTTATGAGTTGTGTTTAAAAATCGCGGCGCTAAAAAATTGGCGCAGTTTTACGTGTAAATACTGTCCCAATTTTTTGGTTGATGGGGATTCGGTCCGGGGCAACATCCTGATCCATTGAACTGCTTCTGTTTTATCATCATCCGCCTCCCAATCTGATTGCAGAACTAATCAAATGTTGATTTATACAAATCATTACAATATGTTATGCATCTTCTCTCTATTTTGTTCGCAACCGAGAAAAAGCAGAGCGTGGACTAAAATGTCTTGCGCATGAGGGTTTAATCAATTATAATTATAATAATTTTACTAAAGACAGACATTAAAAAATCGGAAGGGAGTAAGTTATTAATTTTTTTATAGGAGGAGTGATATGGGACTTTTAATGTTACGCTATTGCCTTGTGGGGTTAGCGATCCTTCTTTGCTTGATGATTGGGGTTTTTCACCGCATTCCCCAGATGGAAGGTCTGATGACGGTTTTTATTCTTATATTGATAGGAGTTTTTTTCCAGAATGAAAAACAAATAAGCATATTAAATGATGTGTTGAAAGAATTACAAAAAAAGTGATAACAAAAAGAGTCAGTTGAAAAGAGTGTTGCTTCCAACAAAAAAAAGCCTTGCCCCCTGACGTGGGTGTAAGGCTTTTTTTTCTGAACATGAGAGACACATGAGCCCTTTAGTTTCAGTAATCATCACCACCTATAATCGCGGTGCGATGGTAGAGGAGGCGATTGAGTCAGTCCTGCAACAGGATTT
>DATEXU010000126.1:0-22000 GCA_035256645.1 Thermodesulfobacteriota bacterium
ATAAATTTCCTGAAGATTTCATGTTTCAAATGACCAAAGAGGAGCTTGCAAACTTGAAGTCGCAAATTGCGACTTCAAGTTCAGATTGGGGAGGGAAAAGAAAACTGCCTCTCGTTTTTACTGAACATGGGGCTTTGCAAGCGGCGAACGTGCTTAATTCGGCACAGGCAAATAAAATGAGTGTTTTCATTGTACGGGCTTTCGTTCGGCTTCGTGAAATGGCGCTTGCTCATGAAAAATTGAGACGTAAAGTCGATCAACTTGAAAAACGGGTCAGTGACCATGATGAGGTCCTAATAGAATTGGTTCGTGAAATTTGGAGGTTAATTGAAACGCCGGAACTCAAAGGGAGAAAGCCCAAAATTGGTTTTATTATCTCAGACAAGTTAAAAACGGAACTCTAAATACGGAGAGCCTTGCTGGTGCAGTGGACGGCTCGTACTCGTCGCCTCTGAGCCACCCGTTAAAGCGCAACCGGCAGAAAAAGGGACCTGGCTGATTTGGAAGCTCTGGGTGAAAAGTAAAATGAAAAAGTGAAAATTTTGGACAATGTTTCTTTAACTCTTGCTGTTGTCCGAACTTGTCTAAAGTATAGCAAGTATTTCCTCTGGTCTTGTCAGAACGGCCATTCCAGTTTCTTCAGTAATAATAAATAAAAAAGTGTGCTGCCCCTATTTATTCTCTGTGATTACCAGGGCAAAGCAATGGCGGAGAATATTAACCTGCGTCATCATTTATCCCCAACTAACGCCCGGTCAAGTGACCACTTGCCGCCGCCTTGAATCAGCAGCGCGAGGGCAATGCCGATCACCAGGAGGTGGTACTCAAACCCCTCACCCTTTTGCTGGCCGTACCAGTTCATAAAGAAACCGTTCGGGATGTGATACTTGAGCATGCAGATAAAGATGGTGGTGCCGATACCGAGCGCCCAAAGCCGGGTGAAAACTCCAAGGATGAGCAGGAGAGCGCCGAGGCATTCGATGATCATGAGGATAACGGTAGACCAGGCCGGAAACCCCATGCTCTGAAAGGTCTGGATGGTCTGCGCGAACCCCGGGCCGCCGAACCAGCCGAAGACTTTTTGCGCCCCGTGCGGAAACATCACGATGCCGAGCGCAAGACGGATG
The DNA here is from genome assembly GCA_035256645.1 of Thermodesulfobacteriota bacterium. Taxonomy (GTDB): domain Bacteria; phylum Desulfobacterota; class WTBG01; order JAGOGO01; family JAGOGO01. Next base: position 1,128 of record DATEXU010000126.1, read on the forward strand.
ATTAAAGTGGCCGGGCTATCGTTGGTAGATAAAAAGGTCTTTAACATTTTCTTACCCCTCCTCTCTTAGCAACTTATTTTTCAAGGTTAATCTAATACAGGGGCTTTTATTTAACCCAATGCCATAATTTTTAGTTATAAGGATAAGGTTGTAAGAAAAGGCAACCTTTATGGGGCCTGGTTTATCATGGAAAACATGTATTCTGTCCATAAAATAAATCCAGTAGGTGTGGGATAAGGCGAGTCCCCCTCGCTTTAAATTTTTTATTGAAAATATCACACTCCGGTGATTTGTCAAGTTCGAACAAGAAGGAAAACTATAAAATGGAAAAACCCCGTCGGATTGCTCCGAACGGGGTTTTTGTTTTCTTTGATATCGAAAACTCCTTACACTTTTAATAAAAAGGGCGCTGTTGTCCCTATTTATGCCTATCTTTTCTGTAAATCGCTGACACCTATAAATGGCACAGCCCCAGCACCGGTAACCTGCGGGAGGATCCCGTTCCATTTATCTATAGCCTTGAGATTGGCCTCTATCTTTCTAAGCTCTATAAGGTCCGGTGAAATATTTTCTTTCTGCAGCCTCAAGGATTCTGCCTCTGCCCTTGCTGCTGCAACCTTCTGTTCTGCCTCTATCTTTATCCGCTCCAGGTCCCGCTGTGCCTTCATGGCAAGCTGTTCTGCTGTCTGCTTTGATTCAATGGCTTCCATAAATATCTTGGAGAAGCTGAACCCGACGATAGAGAATGCATCAACTGCTATGTTATTCGATATAAGCCTTTCAGTAAGATTTAATTTCATTGCATCGCTTACCGCTGACCGCTTTGTGATAAGCTCTTCTGCTGTGTACCTGGCGGTAACAGCCTTTACCACCTCCTGCACTGCAGGGTCTATGATTCGCTCTTTAAACTCTATGCCGAGGGACTGATAGACGATGTTTGCCTTATCAGGAACTATGTGATAATTAATCGCAACAGTAGAGCTTACATCCTGAAGGTTGGATGATGCGGCTGCCGCATCAGTCGTTGCCTTCTGCACCTTGACATCCATCCGGGCAATCTTCTGCATTATAGGCATCCTGAAATGCAGCCCCTCTCCAAGTACAGTCTTCTGAACAGCACCAAAATTAAGGACAACTCCTCTTTCACCTGCCCCAATCTGAACCCATGGATGTAAAAACAGGAAAAACACCAGAATTGCTCCAATAATCACTGCCGACCTCATGGGCGCTTGTTTCATTGCAGAATGCATTGCCTCCTTAGCCCTGTAAACATCTCTTTCATCCATTATATTGCCTCCTTTTTAATTTAGCGGCTGCTTAGCAGCCTCATTAATAAAATGTTTTATTGTTTTCGCCATTCCTTTTCCGCTCTCACATAAACCGCCCGGTGAGGGAACGGGATCACAGTTTTTTCCTCCATATTGACTCCAATCACGCTTTGAACTTGACAGAAAAAACCTGCGGCTGTCGAATGATGGATTTGAGCGTTCCCAATTTGATTTCTTTATGATTAGGAACGGGCACGGTGATTGTCGAGGTTGCTGTCTTCTTCTGCATCACTATGATGGCTGCCTCTCTGGCGAACCATTTCGAAGCCGTGCCTGGATAGAATAATCATCTCTGCTTTTTGTTCTTATTGTGTTCTTATTGTATCATGATAATAGCCGCCACGCAAAATTTCGCCTATCCCGATCACCTTTACCCCGTTAGAAAATGCCCGGTGTGAAATTCTTCTAACGGGGTTTATTGAAAATGGAGCGTGGGCGGGATTTTAAGAAGAATGCCGGGTGTAGGGTTTTGGTTTACTACGAGTCCATTATACTCGGCCAGCTTTTCTTTTCCCTGCGAGGTACTAAAATACTTTTGCATGATGCTGTCCCAGGTCTCGCTCCCTTTTACCTCATGGACTCTCAGACGGGCAGGTTGCAGGTCTACGGCTTCCTTTTGGGAGATAAAGGCAAGACTTTGAATTATTGATTCCACCAGGGGGGAAAAAGTTTGAAAATCAGCAGTCTTGCTTATACCAAGCAAAGAATAGCCATTGACGTCATTAACAAAAGCAAACCCCACTCCCTGAATAGCACCCAGGCTGCCGCCCGATCCTTTATAGGTGCCTTGTAACGCACCTTGCTTAAAGCCCCGGGATGTTTGACCATCTTTTTTCAGGCCGCTTTTCCCCAGCTTGTTTTCAAAATCGCCAAAATACTCTTCTGAGGTCTTCCGGATTCTTAAAGGTTCAATATCGAGTATCACGTAAAGATCCTTCTTGGGCTGTCCAAAAACAGCCGTATATTTTTTGCTGTTGATTTGACCTTCCCACCCTGCAGGCAATTTAACTTTGAGAAGAAATTCTTTATTGTAATAGTAATCTCCTCTTATTAATTCCTGTCCGTTCCATTCCCCTACTGCCAGTCCGTCAAGTGTCTTTATATACTGATTCCGTTTTATTGGGCTGTTCAATGCTGTTGGTTGGGTTTGCTGGATGACGCCAATCTCGTGATTGAGGTTTACCAGCCGTTCACTCGTAGGAGGATGGGTCATAAACCAGGTTTCAACGGTGGTTGGCTCCCGAAGCTGAATACGTTGAATTGCTTTCATAATATCAAGAGACGCCTTGGGACTAAACCCGGCATTGGTCATATATAATGTTCCAAAGTGGTCAGCTTCCCGTTCTGCATCGCGGGAAAACTTGTTTAACGCTAACGCGGCTCCTACATTGACTAAATCTCCAAATGGTTGCATCACCCCTTGGGTAGCCACATTCGCTGCCAGAAGTCCAATATTCAACAGCTCAACTTTGGAGATCAGAGCCGCTGAATGCCGGGCATCCACGTGGGCAATTTCATGCCCTAAAACTGAGGCCAGCTCATCCGTTGAGTTTACTTTTTCCAAGAGCCCCCGGTGGACATAGACAAAACCCCCTGGTAAAGCAAACGCATTAAAATCAGGTGAGTCCACAATTTCAAACCGGTAGTTAAGGGTTTTTGCCCGGGCAGTTTGCTGACCTATGCCCCTCCCTACTTCTTTGATTAAAGAGCGAAGTTCGGGATCCTCCAAATAAAAGCCCATCTCTTCCCGGACTTGCTTATCCACCTGCTGGCCAATGCTAAATTCCCGCTCCTCGGAAACCGTCATGAACTGAGTTTGTCCCGTAACCGGATTAACCGCACAGCCGGAGAAGGAAAAAGAAATCAAGAATAAACCTGAAACCAGAATACTCGGGAAAATTTTTTGCCCAAATCTTTCAATTTTTTCGGGTGGCATCCTTGAAATATCTCCTGTGGGCAAAACATTGTTGTGAACCGTTTTTCAACAGCCTGCTATACACAATCACATAAGTCTTACGCAGATTGTCATTCCGGGCCTGACCCGAAATCCAGTATTTTTCTGGATTCCCGCTGGAGTTTATCCCCGCGAAGACGGGGACGGGAATGACGCATTATGTTGTGAGTTATGACGCTGTGCATAGTATAGTAAATAGACACAATAAAAGCAAATCTTGCGGATAAGAATAAGATAATTGCTTGCTAAAAAAGTTCTTCTTTTTATATGGATAAGCTGGACACGTATAAATGCGCTGGAGAGAATTCGTTACTGAACTGCCCAAAAGCTCAACCGGCAAAATCCAATGTTTTAAGTTTCGTCAAGATCACGGAAAGAATCTTTAGGGGGGTTAAAAAAATCTTTAAAAAATTTTTTTGCCTTGGGAAATTTTACGGATACTTTCGGCTTTTGTACGGTACCACTAATAACCATCGGAATAGTGGAGTCATTGTTGCCGAGAAAAGGTAAAATTTTTTGCGCATCTTTGCCCAGAGATTGCTTAAGCGAAGCTCCCGTTACTTTATACTTAATGGGGTTCCCCTTTTTTTCAGGATCGTAAATAAGGGAAGTCCAACCTTGAAGCGCCAGCTCGATATCGGGCCCGGTTACCTGGATAGTGTTATCATAAATTTTCCCTTCTCCAAGGCGGAACGGACTCAGAATCTGGTCAAACTGGATCGTGTCGGATTTTCCCAAAACGCTCAGTATCTCACTTAAGGCGCCTTCACTTTTAATGGTTCCATCATTTAAACTTATTTTTCCCTCTCCCCTGACATTTCTGCTTATCTCCTGTTCCCAATCAGTCCCTTGCCAGGAAGCCTGAAGAAAAAAACTTCCCTTTCCGGTAAGCTGAGTAGAACGGGAGCTGATAGGGATAACGTAACCCAATAGAGTTTGCTTCTGGGAGAGTTCAATATTTTTCCCCTGCCCCTTTAAATTCATCGCCGGTCTTTTCTGGTTGAAATCAATGGCGCCCTGCGCTGTTGCGGGGCCGTTATTTAGGAGGCCTTTCAGCGCCAGCTTGAGAACACCTTTATCGAGAGTACACTCGGCACTTTTAAGATTTTGGATTGTGCCCAAGCCCTGGTAGCTCATAGCATCTAAAAATACGGTGCCATTTCCAATCCACGAAGAAAGGACCGGTTTGTTTTTAACAGGTTTTAACTTTCCCTCAGCGGTAAAGGTTAGGCTTCCGTTGCCTTGAAGGATCATTTTTTTGGGAAGGGAATCCTTCCATACTTTCTGCGCTTCTTCTAAGGCAAGAGCGAGCTTCCCTTCGGATGTCGCAAAAGGGTTTTTAGAAATTTGAGTAATGGTTCCCTGGCCATTAAAATTTAAGCAAGGAGATTCAGCCGTGAGGGTAGTGAAGGTAAGAGTATCTTGCTCTGGAGAGTAGATAAGGTCATGCGTGACTTTAAGTTTAGGTAGCAAAGGAAGATTGTGATCTCCCCTCATAACAATCGAATTTTTTAGGTTTCCTTTAATGGTAAAGTCAGAGGAGGACTCTCCTTCGCTCGGAAAACCTCGAGGGAGCACATCGGGAAGTTGTTTTTTTAGCTCAGCAAACTTTAATGAAAGAGTGCCTTCCACGCCTATATCACTTTGCCCATCCACAGCACCCTTAATCTCTCCGGCTAAGGATTTCCCCCGAATGAGCAAGGATGTTATCGTAACCTGATTTTTTTTAAAGTTGCACAAGAGGTCTGGAGAAATCCGCAGGGTTTCTTCCTGGAAAGGCCGTCCTTTGAGGGCGGGGTGTTCAACGCTCAAACCTCTAACAACGACAGCTCCTTTAAGATGAAATTTTTTCGCGGGTCCAGTTCCCGATAGGGACAGCTGAGTTATGCCGGAGAGGTTAAGATCAGGGGGAAGATGAAAAAAATTTCCCAGAATGTGGACAACCTCATGGAGGTCTCCTGTTCCTGAGAGCATGAGGTTGCTATAAGGGGTTTTTTGAAAATTGTTGATTGCTCCGGCAAGAGAGAGCTTAAGAAAATCACTTTTGAGATCAAAAAGTTTAACCTTAATCTCGTGGGTAGGAAAGTTTAATAAAATTTTCTGAGAGGAATCAATGCGAGGTTGCTCAAAAGGGGCCCGTTGGAAAGGCCCTCCGGTTATGGACACATTGGTCAGCTGGGTTGCACCCGTTATGGCAATACGGGAATCAAAATTCCCCCGGGCTTCTAAGGATGACCGAAAGTTACCTTTCCAAGAATACCCGGGAGGAAAACCCAGGACCCCGGCTAACACCTGAGAGACTTTATCTAAGTCAAGAGAACAGACCAGGCGCCCCCCGGTTGCCTCAAAGGAGGAGGTGTTAAATTTGTCTAAGTCAAAAAATCCTTCCACATGGCCGAAGCCTGCTTCCATGGTGAGCGTCCCTCGAGCCTTGGGGAGGTTCATTTTTTCTTTGGAAAAGAGAAGGGCTGAACCACTTATTCTTAATGGCTCAGGGGGGTTGTTGTTGAGTACGACCGTGCCTTGCAAAAGAAACTTTATTGGTTTCGTAAGGGAACGAACATTTAAGTCAGCAGAAAAATTCTTTATCTGAGTGGTCGTATTAAGGCGCTGATCAATAAAGGTAAAAACACCTTCTTTGATATGGGCATCGAGAAACAGCGCAGAAAAGCCTTTATAAATACCGGACTTCTTTTTGGGACGCGGGGCAATGGCATCAGTTGGCGTGAGCGTAGAAGATTCCTTATCGGCAAGGCCAGTCCTCTCCTGCGGGAGAGAGGCAACGAGATCGTCTCCCATTATCTTTCCTGTTTTGTCTCTTATGATCGTTAATGCTATTCCTTCGATCGTTAAAGAGGCAGCCTTGAATTTTCTTGTCAATAAGGCTCGCCAGTCAGGCAGGAGTTGAACAGAATGGAGCACGAGCAACGGTGTTCGATCGTGATTTGTGATGTTCAGCTGAGAGATAAAAAACCCATCTTTCCAGGAGAAGGCCAGATTTCCCATCGCAATCGGTCTTTTAAAAGCTTTGGCCAAATACCGTGAGGCTTTCTCACGCGCACGGTCTGAAGACAAGAGTGGAGGGAGAATAAAATATAAGATAATAATAAAGAAAAAAACAAAAATAAAAAGACGGAGACCCCAGTGCAAAACCCGCCTCATTAAGCGTTTATTCTTCATCGTCAATCACAAAGTCGGGATAAAGCTTTTTCACACACTCCGGGCAGATGCCGTGGGTAAAGGTAGCATCAGAATGTTCTCTGATGTAAGCTTCAATTTGTTTCCAGTACCCGCTATCATCGCGAATCTTTTTACACGAGGCACAGATGGGCAACAATCCGCTCAAGGTCTTAACCTTGGCAAGGGCCTCCTGACGTTCTTCGAGGGCTTGCTGCAGTTCCTGGATAAGAATTTTTCTTTCCTCTTCAGCCTGCTTGCGCTCAGTAATATCATTGCCGACACTAAGAATCTCCGTGACGTTCCCGCGCTGATCTAAAATCGCTTTATTAGTCCAGGAAATCCAGACTCGCTCGCCGGTTCGACGGATGTTTTCATTCTCGTTGTTCTTAAATTTTTCAGGATAGAGCATAAGGTCTTTCCTCATTTGTGCGAGGTCACGGCCCGTGGTTTCGGTTTTAGGCACAATCGTTTCCAAAAGACTTTTGCCGACAATTTCTTCTTCCGTATAGCCAAAAAAGTTTTGAGCAAATTCATTAAAAAAGGTGATTCGTCCCCGAGTATCAGACCGGAGGATAATGCTGTTAACGTTTTCTACCAGTTCCCGGTACTTCTCCTCGCCTTTTTGCAAGGCAGCTTCCATTTTTTTTCGTTCCGTGATGTCAATCCCAACGACGACAATTCCTCTGGTCTTGGCCGCACTCATTAATGACGCATTAATAAGCATCATTCTTAAGTCGCCGTCTTTTCTTTTATAGACTACCTCATGATTGTGCAGACCTCCTTCTTGTTGAACCTTATGGAGTGTTTCAATGGCTTTTTCCGGTTTTGCAGCAAGCATACTGATGTGCTTTCCAATAAGCTCTTCCTCGGTATACCCGGTCGTGTTTATGGTGGCCCTATTTATCGTCCGGATAACTCCATCCAGGTTTAATACCACTAAAGAGCCAAACATATTTTTTAGAATATTGTCAATATAGTCCTTGTCTGACCTCAAATCCTCTATTAGATTGAGCATTGCTGTCTGGGGGGCAGAACGATCCTCGATTTGCTTCTCCACCTGCAGGTTCTCCAAATCTTTTGATTCCCCATTCTTTCTTTTCGAAGTCATTTTTTCACTGAAAAAAAATTGTACATTACCCTGCTGCGGTTAATACCAAGTCGCCTTCATTTGTATATCTTTGTTGGCTCCTCGTCATACTCCTCGACGTACTAAAATGTACGCCTGCGTCGATTCCTCGTCGCCGCCTCGATCTACTTTTGAATGCAACTTGGTATAAGAGCCAAAACCAAGATTAAAAACATAAATAAAACGCAAGAAAAATTTATGACCACTAAGCAGAGATATCATGTGGGCTGCTTTTCAGGAATTTATTATTTATCTTGCCTGAGTGGAGCACTTCTCCTATAGTCATCAGATTCTCCGTCTTCCTCTGGAGGAACCGGCAACCCCCATTGGGTCCTGAGAAACTCAATTTTATCTAAGGGTTTTTCTAATTGATGCCTCCGGGTGGTCATGAGTATCCCGTATTCCCTTTGGGTATCTTCGATTCGTTTACCCAGGGTTTCCAGTTTGTTGCAGAACTCATCCCACTGCTTCTTAAACCTACCCAATAACGAGAGAATATCGCGGGAGGTTTTTTCTAAAGAAAAATGCTCTACTGCTTGCCGAACCACTGCTAAAACCGCAAACAGGGTTATCGGGGAACAAAACACTACCTTGTTCTTAATCCCATTTTCCAGAATTGAACTATCCTGCTCATGAATAAAAGCGTAAACCTGTTCATTGGGAATGAATAAAAGCACACAGTCAACCGTATTATCATCCGGGTTAATGTATTCGCGGGTTGTTACCTCCTTGGTCCGCGCCTTGACATCTCTTAAAAAAGCCGTACGGTACATAGCCTTATCAACCTCGGACTGAGCCTCCAGATATTTAAGGTAATTATCCAAAGGGAATTTAACATCCATGTTGAGTTTTAGGTTGTTAGGCAAAAGAAATGTAAAGTCCGGTCTGCTGGACGCACCCTCAATAGATTTTTGCTTTAGGTAATTAATTTTCTCCACAAACCCCGCCAGCTTCAGTACATCTTCAGCCATCCGTTCCCCCCACTGGCCGCGAACCTTAGTGCTCGCTAAAGCCTCCCGAATGGTCGCAGTCACCTGCACTAATGCAGCGGTTTGCTCGCCCGCGGTTTTAAGCTGGCTTGCCAGAACACCGAATTTCTCAACCCGGTCCTTTTCCAGCTCTTGCATGAATTTGGTAACGCCTTCGAGTTCTGTGCTCATGCGCTGGAGCTGTTGATCAATCAGGGCTTTTTTTGTGCCGAGGTCTTTTTCACTGGACTCGCGCTCAGCGTCAAGTTTTGATTTAGCTAATTTAAGGAATTCTTCGGTGGATTTAGAAAGGGCATCAAGGGATAAGCTTCCGAAGCTTGCCTTCACATGATCCAGCACTGCCTCAAGGTCTACTTTCCGTTTTGCTTCACTTTCTTGAAACAGTTCCTCGGCAAGTTCTTTGGCGTTTTTTGTCTGGACCATACGCAAAATCAGAGCAGCAGCTATGCCGAGCACAAACCCGGCAATAAAAACAAAAAGGAGGGTTATTACAGGCATCAAAGCCTCCGCAATTTTTTTTATAGTATAAAACCCGGACACCTTATTCCGGGGTGTGGTTTAGTTACTAAAGGCAGTTGAATTTAGTTTATCTCTTTTTTTAACCCCAGAAAATTTTTGTAAAAATACCATAAACTTGTCTTCAGGTCAAACCCTTCTCTCTTTTAATAATGGTCTGGAAGGTTGCGATGGAACCATTTTGGGAAAAATCAGCCATAGTATTTCCTCTTTCTTTATTTCTTGATCATGATGATAGATTTTTTCTTGTTATGCTTTCTGCGAGAATGTTTAAGAACTGGCCAAAGTTTCCCCTAAAACTTTCAATAAGGCGCTGTTCCATCCAATGGGCCCCACTCCGGGCGCACGCACAAGGTTTGGGAGGTTTCTTGTCTTTTTATCATAGAGCCCCCCTGGTTTTTGAACCAAAATGGGAAAGTCTACCGCCTTGAGCATGGAGAGATCGTTATAGCTGTCCCCTAAAGCTATTGCCTTCACATATTCGAATTGCTTTTGGTATCTTTCGATAACAATGCGCACGGCTTTCCCTTTATCGTTGTTTCCCAAAAGATGAAAAAAACGGCCTCCTCGGGTGAGGTTAAGTTTCAAGGATGTTACCTTTTTTTGTAAGTCTTTTAACGCCTCCTCATCCCCATCAAAAAGAAAAGGTTCGGTATATTCCCGTTTCATTGCCAGCGCAGCTTCATCCCGGGAAAGTCCAGTCAGGTGCGCGACCTCACCGATCCCCATATCAGAAAAACCTTGGATCCTTTCCCTAAAAATATTTTTTATACTTCTGAATCGGGCAAGTAACTCAGAATACTTCATTCCCAGCTCTATTATTTTATATTCATCTTTATCTATGATTTTATCCTTATCAAAAGTCCACTTTTCCCTTGGGAAAAAAATTGCTCCGCCATTTTCACTGATAAACGGAGCATCGTTGTTCAATTTTTTCCTCCAGACTTCGATTTCAGCCCGGGTCTTGCTCGTGCAGATTATTAAAGGAATTTGGGCAGAGCTAATCTTTTGCAGAGCCTCGTGCGCTTTCTCGAAAGAATAACTATAATGATCAAGCAGAGTTCCATCTAAATCAGTAAAAACTATTATAAGTCGCTTTTGTTTTGTCTGGCCGTACATGTTGTTAGACTTTTGAAAAAATCCTTGAGCTTTTAAAGCCTAATTTCTCTTTACTATGATATACTATTAACAGCTCTTTAGTCAAAAGGTGAGTTAAAATTATAGTAACACAAGAAAAGAACTATGAAAAAAACTTTAAAAAAAGATTGTCTGGCTATTTTTGAAGCCGGGATTAAGGCCGTTGACCCTTATAAAGCAGTCAAGCACTATTTAAAAGTTGAAGGTGATTTCCTTTATCTCCATAACCATACTTTTAACCTATCCGCTTTTAAAAACATTTATGTTATCGGAGCCGGGAAAGCCAGTGCCTATATGGCGTTGGCGTTAGAAGAAATTCTGGGAGAACGGCTAAGGGGAGGCCTTATTATTGTTAAGTATGGTCATGGAGCTGATTTAAAAAAAATAAAAGTTATGGAAGCCGGGCATCCGATTCCCGATGAAAACGGGCTTTGCGGTGCTCGCGCCTTGGTAGCGCTCGCTCAAGGATTTGCCAAAGAGGATCTTGTCTTTTGTGTTATCTCGGGAGGTGGTTCCGCGCTCCTTCCTTTGCCGGTTGCGGGAATAATTCTAAAAGAAAAACAGGACACTACTAAAGCGCTCTTACGTTGCGGCGCACCTATTCATGAAATTAACAGGATAAGAAAACATCTTTCCCAAATTAAAGGGGGAGGGTTAGCGAGGGCCGTCTATCCAGCCACCATGGTCTCTTTGATCATTTCGGATGTCATTGGAAACGACCTTGAGATAATTGCCTCAGGACCTACCGTTGCTGATACCAGTACCTTTCTTGAATGCAAGAAGATACTGGAACGATACCATCTTTTTTCAAAAATTCCTCGTGCAGTTCGAAACCACATCCTTAAGGGAACCAGAGGGAGAGCACAAGAAACTCCAAAACCGGGGGACGTTATTTTTAAAAAAAACATTAATTTGATCATCGGAAATAATATCCAATGCTTAGAAGCTGCGGAGAAAAAGGCAAAAACAATGGGCTATAACACCTTGCTTCTTTCCTCCTTTGTAGAAGGAGAAGCAAGAGAGGCAGCAAAAATGCAGGCAGCAATCTTAAAGGAAGTAATAACTTCCGGCCGGCCAATTCCCCGCCCCGCGTGCATTATTTCCGGTGGCGAAACAACCGTAACCATTCATGGCAAGGGTAAAGGGGGAAGAAACCAGGAGTTTGCCCTTGCCTCCGGCATTGAAATATCCGGATGGAAGGGCGCTGCTGTCTTAAGCGCCGGCACCGATGGAACCGACGGCCCGACTGAAGCGGCCGGCGCCTACGCTGATTGGAAAACAGCGGAACGCGCTAAAAAAACAGGCCTTGACCCGTATAAATACCTTGATGATAATGACTCTTTCCATTTTTTTAAACAGCTCAATGACCTCATCATCACCGGGCCAACCAAAACCAATGTTATGGATATGATCGTGCTTCTGGCAACGGAGTGTAAGTAGGGGCGACCGGCCGGTCGCCCCTACCCTCTCCTCGACGTCGATTCCTCGTCGCCGCCTCGATCTGCTTTTGAATGCAACGTGGTATAACTTCCTTGAGTGAACAGGCACCATCCATAGAGTACGATTTTTGTGTTTGGTTTTTTTTAGGTTTTTTGAAATGAAACTGTATCTCTAAATCCGATATGTCTTAACTACCCGTTCAAGACCGGATAGGTCCTTTATGATTTCAGGAGAAGAAAATTTTTGGGTCTCAGATATGATCTTGGCGACTTCTTGACCCTGATCTTTTCCAAATTCTAAGAGCAGGTAGCCGCCGGGCTTGAGATAATAGTGAGCGTCTTGCGCAATTTTCCGGTAGAATTCTAACCCATCCACTCCCCCATCAAAAGCAACAGCGGGTTCATGGTCGCGGATTCCCGGAGGTAAGTGAGGGATTTCATTGGTGGGAATATACGGGGGATTGGAAATAATGAGATCGAATGCTGTTCTTTCCCCTTCTAAAGGCTCAAAAAGATTTCCCGCAATGAACCGTATGGAGCGCACGCCATGCGAAAAAGCATTTTCCTTCGCTACGGTAAGCGCTTCCGGAGAGATGTCAACGGCAATAATTGATGCCCGGGGAAGTTCAACAGCTAAGGCAATGGAGATTGCACCGCTTCCGGTCCCGATCTCTAAAATGGAAGGGGATGAACGGGAAGAGAAAATTTTGAGAGCCACTTCTACGAGGGTCTCAGTTTCCGGCCGCGGAATCATAACCGCTGGATTAACCTTAAACGATAAAGACCAAAACTCTTTTCTTCCAATAATATATGAGATCGGTTCTCCGTTAATCCGGCGAGATATCAAATATTGTAAAGTTTTTTTTTCTTGTTCGGAAACAGTGTTTGGAAGCGAAAGGTACAAACCCTTTCGATCAGTTTTAAGCACCCGGGCCAGTAAAACTTCCGCATCCAATCGGGGAGTTGGTATTTGTTGGTGAGACAATGATTCGTTTGCGTGAGTCAGGAGGGAGGAAACAGTAAGAGGGTTGAGGGGGCTTTGATTAATTCTTTACTCCTCCCATCTTCAGAGCTTCACTTTGAAAATACGTGTGAAGAGGGTTGATGAGCTCACTGAGATTTCCCTCTAAAACAAATTCGAGCTTATAAAGCGTAAAGCCAATGCGGTGATCAGTAATCCGACTCTGGGGAAAATTATACGTACGGATACGCTCGCTTCGATCTCCCGAGCCAACCTGATTTTTTCGGGTCTGTGACATTTCATTTTTTTGTTCAGTAATCGCCAGATCTAAAAGACGTGCCCTGAGCACTTTCAAGGCTTTCGCTTTGTTTTTATGTTGAGATTTTTCATCTTGACAGGTTACTACTAAGCCGGTCGGAATGTGAGTTACCCGAACAGCGGAATCAGTGGTGTTGACGCTTTGCCCTCCGGGACCAGAAGAGCGGAACACATCGATCCTCAAGGCATTAGGATCAATCTGAATATCCACCTCCTCAGCTTCCGGGAGAACAGCCACGGTAACCGCTGAGGTATGAATGCGTCCTTGTGATTCAGTGGCAGGGACCCGCTGGACTCGGTGGACTCCGCTTTCATATTTTAAATGACTATAAACCTTCTGTCCCTCAATGAGCGCAATTACTTCCTTAAATCCTCCCAATCCCGTAGCATTAGAGCTCATTATTTCTACTCGCCAGCCTTTTGACTCAGCAAAACGGCAGTACATCCGAAAAAGGACAGAAGCAAAAAGCGCCGCTTCCTCTCCACCCGTGCCGGCACGGATTTCTAAGATGATATTTTTCTTATCAAGAGGATCTTTCGGTAAGAGAAGAGTCTTAAGCGAGGACTCCAGTTCTTGCCGTTTCTCTCTTAAGGTATAAATTTCGGCTTTGGCGAGTTCCTGAATCTCCTTATCTTCATCCTGTAATAAATTTTGATTTTCTTCTATTTCCTGTTCGATTTTTTTATATTCTCGGTAGGTTTCAATAAGTGTGGTAAGTTCGGCATACTCCTGGGAGAGCTTTCGGTAATCTTCTTTATTGTCTAAAGTCTTTGGATCGCTTAACCGCTGAGCCAGGGCATTGTAATGGTTTTCAACTGATTCCAGTTTTTGAAACATCATTATTCCACATTACGCATTTGAGCAGGCGTATTTTTGGTTTTGCCCCAAAATCCTGTTATTCCTCTTTACTCTTTTTTTTTGTGGTTGAAGGAGGGGTTGCCTTTTTGCCGTACTTTCGTTGAAATTTTTCCACGCGGCCAGCCGCATCAATAAACTTCTGCTGACCAGTGAAAAAGCTATGACACGCGGAACAGACTTCAACCTTGATGTCCTTAAGCGTGGAGCGGGTTTTGATAACATTCCCACACGCACAGGTTACCGTGGTATCAAAATATTCCGGATGGATATCCTTTTTCATTTTTTGCCTCCATTCATGAGTATCTTTGTAATCCGCTTTTTTTTAAAGAAGCGTATTAAGTTAAAATATTATTGCTGAGACTCGATACATGTTTTTTGGTAGTGGAGCACGGGAGCATGAGGATACACTGCTTCATTACTCAATGCAAAAGACTCCACGGTTACTGATTCATCGAGCCCAAAAAGTCGGGATTTGATTTTGTTTCGCTCATTTTTTCTAACAAGAACTCCATCGCATCGATCGGACTTAACGGCTGCAATACTTTGCGCAAAACCCAGATTCGGTTGAGGTCTTTCTTGTCTAATAAAAGCTCTTCTTTTCTGGTTCCAGAGCGGTTAATGTCTATGGCGGGGAAAATTCTCCGGTCGCTTAATTTTCGATCCAAATAGATCTCCATATTCCCTGTTCCTTTGAATTCTTCAAAAATAACTTCGTCCATCCGGCTGCCGGTGTCTATTAAAGCAGTTGCAATAACGGTAAGACTGCCTCCTTCTTCGATGTTGCGCGCAGCTCCGAAAAACCGTTTTGGCCGGTGAAGAGCATTGGAATCCACGCCACCCGAAAGGACTTTCCCACTGGGAGGAACCACGGTATTATACGCACGAGCAAGACGGGTGATGCTGTCCAGAAGAATAACCACATCTCTCCCGCATTCTACCAGTCGCTTGGCCTTTTCCAAAACCATCTCAGCTACCTGAATATGGCGGGTGGCAGGCTCGTCAAAAGTTGAGCTGACAACTTCTCCTTTGACCGTTCGTTCCATGTCGGTTACTTCTTCAGGTCTTTCATCAATCAAGAGCACAATAAGGATAACCTCTTTATGATTCACTGCGATACTGTTGGCAATTTGCTGCAGAATCACCGTTTTTCCGGCTCGCGGAGGTGAGACGATCAAGCCTCGTTGTCCCTTTCCGATTGGGGTAAGGAGATCCATAACCCGGGTGGTGTATTCTTCCGCTTCAGTCTCGAGTTTTATCCTCTCGTCCGGATAAAGGGGGGTTAAGTTATCAAAAAGAATTTTTTCTCGTGAACCTTCCGGGTCTTCATAATTTGTCGCCTCAACTTTTAAAAGCGCAAAATAGCGCTCAGAATCTTTTGGGGGACGAATTTGACCAGCGATGGTATCTCCGGTGCGGAGATTAAACCTGCGAATTTGGGAGGGAGAAACATAAATATCGTCAGGCCCGGGGAGGTAGCTATAGTCAGGCGCTCGAAGGAAGCCAAAGCCATCGGGAAGGATTTCCAAAACGCCTTCTCCATAAATTGATCCATTTTTTTCTATTTCCGTCTGGAGAAGGGAAAAGATAAGTTCCTGCTTTCGCATTCCGCTTACCCCTTCGAGACCAAGGTGTTTTGCCATTGTTGTCAATTCGCTGATTTTTTTTGATTTTAATTCTTTAAGATTCATTTTTTAAAAACCTTTTCTTTTGAAAGTTATAAAAAAGGACTTTGTTTGCCCTGCATTTTCAAGGGGTTGTTTAGTTATTTGTTGGGACAAAAGAAGATATACTATCCATTCGAAAAAACTCTTCGAGATTCTGATTGATTAAAAAAAGGATGGTCTATTTTTTGTGAGATAAAAAAATTTGGCTTGGGTTTTTCTTTTTTAGCCCTTGTCTCATACAAGGAAGAATAAAGCTATGCTCCTTATTGCAAAAAAAAATTTAAGGAAATTTATAATCTCCTTTTTCAAAATCCAAATTATCTTTGGATCACCCAAAAGGTAAGGCTTTTTTTTCGAAAGCATTATATCAGAGATTGTCTTCTTTGGTGGGTTAACCTCAGTATTTTTAATCTATAACTATAACAACATCTTTTGTCAAGAAAAATTTTAAAAAAGTGTTTTTGTTATGTGCTCACGATGCCTTGAAGCTGTACTTGATGCAACAACCTTATTCGGCAAAATTAATAAAATCATTAAAACTAATTAATAAATATCAAAAAGAATAAAAAAGAGGGAAAGTGTCTCTTTGGGGTATGCCCCATGCTCTCTTTGCTTGTATGAGCAAACTATTACTAAAAGATTTTCCAAATAAATTTATAATAAAACTAACCAGTTACTTTATTTTTTAGACACCAAAATTTCTGATATAAAATATGATATATTAATTTAATAACTATAAATAGTATTATAAAGGACCACCCAAAAACCCTTGTCGATAGGGGAATCTCTTGCTACCCAAAAAAAATAAAAAATTGTTTTCCCAGGTCAAATAACTTATTAATTTATTTTAGTTTTCCCAGAATTTCCCGGCCAATAACGATTTTCTCTACCTCATTTGTCCCTTCGTAAATTTCTAAGACCTTGGCTGCCCGGTAAAATCGCTCAATGTCCGGATCATTGAAATACCCATACCCTCCATGCAGCTGCAGCGACTCATCCACTACTTCTACCGCAACATGACAGGCATAAAATGGCGGTTAGTTTTGTGTCGGGCCGGCCTTGGTCAAGTAACCACGCTGCCTTGTAAACCATGTTGCGGGCAGTCTCAACCTTGGTTGCCATTTCAGCTATTTTAAACTGGGTAACCTGAAAGGCTCCCAGAGGCTGGCCAAACTGTTTCCGCTCTTTGACATGTTTGACAGCCATGTCGAGCGCCCCTTGGGCGAGGCCTAATGCGTGCCCGGCTACATAGGCCCGGGATCGGTCAAAAAAATTCATCAGCTGAATAAATCCGTTTCCTTCCTTACCTATGAGGTTTTCTTGGGGAACCCGAACATCGGTGAAATAGACGCTGGAGGTGTCCGAACACCTCAGCCCCATTTTCCCTTCCATTCGGTCGGCTTCGTAGCCTTTGCGATTCGTCTCCACCAGAATAATGCTGTGGCGGCTGGTTTTGGATTTTTCTTCCGGATTGGTAAGGCAATAGACGATCATATGGGTTCCTTTGGTGCCATTGCCGATCATGACCTTGCTGCCGTTAATAGCATAGTCCTTACCGTCTTTAACTGCCGTGGTAGAAGCGGCAGCAGTATCGCTTCCCGCATCGGGTTCGGTGATGGCAAAACCAAAGATAGTATTGCCCTCAAAGATGGGAGGCAAGAATTTCTTTTTCTGTTCCTCGGTTCCGTAGAGCAGGAGCTCTTCGACGCCAAAACTAATTGAGCAAAGCTGCCGGCCAATGCCGGGGTCTACCCGCCAAAACTCCTCTAAAACCATCGCCTGCTCAAGATACCCGAACCCAGGCCCACCGTACTCCTCGGGAATAAAAAAGGCCGACCAGACCGAGGGGAGAAAACATCAGGTGTAATAACAAACAGAACATTGCCCGTCATCAAATTCAACTTGATGCATACCCGATCACAGTGTCGCAAAACCTTCTTCAACGCTTGCTTATTCCGACGCCTGAACTCGGCTATCGTCTTATGATCCGGTTTTAATTCGCCCATGAGCCAGATAAAAGCCATGTTATGGTAACATTCTCTTTCCAGTTTCCGGGAACTCTTCACACCATACGAGTAGCCATAGACTAAAAGCTTGAACATGCTCCGAGGATCATATTCGGAATTACCAACTCTGTCTGGGTTTAGATCAATCCCCAACTCATGAAAATCCAAAGCTTCTACAAAGGCATCATAAGCTCTTACAGGATTGGCTCTGCTTACATACGCTTCTATGCTCTGTGGCATTAATTCCATCTGATAACGGTTGCCATATCGATATGCCATATTACGCCTCCTTTTGATTTACTCTATCATATCAATATGGCATCGTAAAAAAACTTTCTCTTACTTTTTCTAATATTTTCTTGCCAAAGAACAATATAAAATGCTTAATTGTGACACAGTCTCTTCGAGGGAATGACGGCTTTGGAATTTATGCAAAGAAGTGTTAGATTCACTACACTATGTTATAGCTTTATTCGCGCGCTGTTTTTTTACGACAAAAAAGCAGCGCGCTTTATCAGGGAGTCCAATAAGCAATCATAGTAAGTCGATTGGGTCTACATCCACGGTTATCTTCACCCCCGGGATTTTAAGGTGAGGGAGAATCCTGGTGATTATCCTTTCGGTAAAAGAATGGAGTACCCGATAATCCGGGCCTTTAATGAGCATCTGAAACCGGTATTTGCCCCTCAGCTTTTCCCGGGGCGCTTCTACTGGGCCGAGGATATCGATGACGGCATCCTTAAAAATTTTCTCTTTTTTCTTAAGCTCTCGGCTTAATTTTCCTAACCGGGTTGCACCTTCAAGAGTACGGGAAAGGCTGTTGCCTTTAATCCGGAAGTTTACCATCCGGTGAAAAGGAGGGTATTGAAGCTCATCACGCTGGGAAACTTCCTGTTCGTAAAAAGGGAAAAAATCCTGGCCCCTGGCCAGTCGGATGCTCGGATGCTCGGGATTATACGTTTGGATGATGACCGCTCCCGGGCTTTGGCCCCGGCCGCAGCGGCCCGCGACCTGGGTAAGCAGTTGGAAGGTTCTTTCTCCGGCCCGGAAATCAGGAAAATTTAAAGAATGGTCAGCGGCGATTACTCCCACCAGCGTAACCCCGGGGATATCATGTCCCTTGGCGACGATCTGCGTGCCAATCAGAAGTTCAGTCTCTCCTTTTCTAAACTGACCTAATATCTGGTGGAGGGAATTTTTTTTCGTCGTGGTATCCCGATCAAGCCTTCCCACTTTTAAATCCTGAAAAAGCCGGCGAACCTCAGCCTCCAGCTTTTCCGTGCCAAACCCAAAAACTCCTATCTTCTGTCCCTGACAGTGAGGGCACCGCTCTGGAGCGGGCTGAGAAAAATTGCAATAGTGGCAGAGCAGCAATTGTTTTTTTTGATGAAAGACTAACGAGACCGTGCAGTTAGGACAGCGGGCAGTAAACCCGCATTCCCGGCAGATCACAAAAGGGGAAAACCCCCGGCGGTTAAGAAAGAGCACGGTCTGTTCTCCCCGCCCCCAGCGTTCCTTTATCGCTTCTTTAAGCCGCGATGATAACATGACCCCGGGTTCCTCTTTACGCATATCAATGACTTCTACCTGAGGAAGCGGGCGGCTATTAATCCGCTGAGAAAGGTGCAGGTAGTTTATTTTTCCGATCCTCGTATTGTGATAGGTCTCGATTGCCGGCGTAGCCGAGCCGAGCACAACGACCGCATTATTCATTTTGGCTTTAACCAAGGCCATGTCCCGGGCATTATACAGTACCCGGTCTTCTTGCTTATAGGCAGTATCGTGCTCTTCATCAACCACAATGATCCCCAGTGACGGCAAGGGAGCAAAGATAGCGGAGCGGGCCCCGATTACTATGCGCGCTTCTCCTTTGAGTATTCTTCTCCATTCATCAAAACGCTCTCCCTGCGAAAGCCCGCTGTGAAGCTGGGCGATCTGATTCCCGAATCGGGCTTTAAACCGAGCAATTAACTGAGGGGTTAAAGCAATTTCCGGGACCAGCACCAGCGCTCCTCTGCCTGCCTCCAGGGTAGCTCTGATTGTCCTCAGGTAGACTTCGGTCTTGCCGCTTCCGGTTACCCCGTGAAGCAGAAAAGGAGCGTACTGCTGTTTTTTGATGGTGGAGACGATTTTCTTTACTGCCTCTGCTTGTTCAGACGTTAACTCAAAAGAAGAATCAATGCCCTGTTCCTCTTCTGCCCAGGGCGCCCGGTACACTTCCTTAAAAGAACTCGTGACCAGGCCCTTTTCTTCCAAGGCATTTAAAACAACGCTCCCTATTCCCCGCAAAGCGGAAATCTGCTTTTGACTTAACTCTCCCTGGTCGCGGAGGAGTTTAAGGACCTGGAGCTGTCGGGGAGCCTTCTTGAGCATCTGCGTCAAACCGGAAAAAGAAAACTGAGATACCTGATCCTCATTAACCCGAAAAAATTTTTCCTCTCTCGGTTTTACGATTCGAGAACCTGAGGACTGGCTCAGGAAGATGAGACCATTTTTGATCAAAAAGGAAAGCGAAGAAAAAGCCTTTTTATCTTTTAGGGTCCTTTTAAAGGTTTGAAGGCCGATTTTGTGTCTTTCTGCCAAACCGGATAAAATTTCTTTCTCCCCCGGGGAAAGGGTTGAATCCTGCAAGCGTTCTTTCCCCTGAGGGGTTAAGGAAAGGTAAAGGTTTGTTTTTAGATTGATCCCGGAAGGAAGGGCGGTTTTAATCACTTCCCCTAACGGAGAAAAATAATAGGAGGAAATCCATTTAAAAAAGATAAGGTCAGATGGGCCAAACAGAGGCATGAGGTCAAGGACTTCTTCAATAGGCTTAATATTTTCAATCTCCGATGAATTTTTTACCGCCACGACATAGCCGGTTACCTTTCTTCGTTCTAAGGGGACGAGTACTCTGCTTCCCACCGCGACCACATCGCGCAAATGAGGAGGAACCTGATAATCCAGGCTCTTATGGAGGGGTAACGCCAGAACAACTTCAGCAATAAAGGGTTTTTCCATACTATGAAAATTTTTCTAAAAAAAAATTTTAATTCAAACAAACCACTGCCCGGTTTTAAACCGGTTAGTGTAGTGAATCTAACACTTCTTTGCATAAATTCCGAGGCCGTCATTCCCGCGAAGGCGGGAATCCAGCCCAAAACACTGGATTCCCCCGTATCAAGTACGGGGCAGGCTCAGTCAAGCCCGGAATGACAAATAAAGCAAAGACATTTCTGAATCACTATATTAGGATCTGATCGAGGAAAAGCTTTTATACCAAGTCGCCTTCATTTGCATATCTTTGTTGTCTCCTCGTCAGTTTTCGTAAATCGTAAAAAGTTAAACGTAAGGTGTTAAAACACTTCACACTTCACGTCTCACTTTTCACGTTTTGACCGTCGCCGCCTCGATCTG
>DATEXU010000127.1:0-14206 GCA_035256645.1 Thermodesulfobacteriota bacterium
CGCGGAGATTTTCTCTTTAATCTCAGGAACCTGCACCTGATCCAAATATTTTTTCACTGTGGTTTTAAGCTCCTGAGGATCAGCCGGATACCAGGAACCGGCTAAGGGGGAAGGCCGGACTTTTATTTGTTCCCCAGAAAACCCAGAAGCAACGAAAAGAAACAAACCAGTAATCAATCCTGATAGAATAATCAATCCTTTCATTAAAGCCTCATGAAATTTTATGTGAACAAAATTGCGTTATTGAAAAAAATATGCTTTAACAGTTTGATGAAGTCGTAAAAAGTCGAAAATCAGACGGCACAGTAAAAAGCTTCAGATGCAAGGCGCGCAAATCCGACGGAATGAGGCGTACTTACTCGTACGCCGCAATGACTGAGGATGCAGCGCCTGTCTTCGTGCATCGCACGGAGGCAACGCCGCAGATGGACTTTTTACGAAGCCGTTTTAGTTTTATTTCACTGATTCATTATACTAAATAAAAATAACCTTTACCAGTTCCAACAATAGATGGAAACCGAGAGTAAAAATCAAGAAGAAAAAATAAAAAAGCAAAAGCTCCGGCTTTGGGAAAAATTTTTATGGGGAGTAACTGCTTTAGGGTTTAATACTACGCTTGGTATTATTCGGATCATTCCTGAGCGTTTTCTCCCTATATTAGGAAACTGGCTTGGTAGCTTTTGGTATTATGTAATGCCCTCTCGTCAAAAAATTGCCCGGGAAAATATCAAACGAGTGTACGGTTCAGTGCTTTCGGCAAAACAAATCAAATCCATGGTCAAAGCTGTCTTTAAAAATATCTCTCGGGATATTGTTGAGGTAGGATTAAGTTGTGTTTCTCCTTCGGATCAGAGCTTTTTAAAAAAAAATATTTCTGTCCAAGGAATAGAAAACTTAGACAATGCATTAAAAAAGGGTAAAGGAGTTATTGTAGTAAGCGCCCATTTGGGAAACTTTCCCAGTATTAGCGCTAAGATGGCAACCCTCGGGTATCCTTTCTCACTTATTTTCAAAGATCCTAAAAATATATATTTGCTTAATACCTTTCAAGGATGGAGGAATCATTTAGGAATTGGCTTTATTCCTTACAAACCACGGCATCGCTGTGCAAGTGAGTCGTTAAAAGTGCTGAAAAAAAAGGGTATTATTATGCTTCTGATTGACCAGAATCCCCGAAAAAAGCATGGAGTTTACGTAGAGTTTTTTGGCCATCAACTTCCCACCCACAGCGGCCCTATAATACTGGCTTTAAGAACCGGGGCAGCTCTTGTGCCCATGTTTATCCATCGCAATGCTAATAATACCGAAACCCTAAATATTTTACCCGAAATTATCCTTAAAGCATCACCTGCCAAAGACCAAGACATCAGCGATAACCTCAGAGCCATTAATGTGATTTGTGAAGCGTGGATTAAAAAATACCCGGAGCAGTGGTGGTGGGTGCACCGTCGGTTCCGCTGGGCCAAAAAAACACTTTCCCAGAATGAAAGGGCTTTATAATCTCGGCATGAAATTAACGGATCAGCCCCATGGGGCATTTTGATTTTTATTGCTATTGCTGCGCGATTTTGTGATAATTTCTAACTATGGAAAGGTTTTTGGAAAAGTTTGACAATTATCTCTTTGCTATCAAAAATGCTTCGTTGCATACCCGGAGAAACTATCATAACGATTTAACCCAATTTATCGCCTTTCTTCGCGAAAATGAAGCCGACATTTGGAATCAGGGGGGGGCTGCGCTTAATAAAATTAACCCTTCGATTATTAGAGGATTTCTCGCGTATCTCCTGCAGAAAAATTCAAAAACCACGGTCGCACGAAAAATAGCTGCCCTTAATTCTTTTTTTCGTTTTTTGATTAAAGAAGGTTTTACCACTGTGAACCCGGTACAAGCTATTTCTGCTCCCAAACCAGAAAAGGTTATCCCCAGTTTTCTCTCCGTAGATGAGATTTTTTCTTTAATCGAGCAGCCTGATCATGAAAAAGACTTGAGCCGCCGGGATCGAGCTATTTTGGAACTCATGTATTCCTGTGGACTGAGGGTGAGTGAAGTGGTTAGCCTCAATCTCGGAGATATTGATCCTCCCCAGGGAAACCTGAAGGTTAAAGGAAAAGGCAATAAAGAAAGAATGCTTCCCATAGGAACAAAGGCATTAGAAGCGATACAAGATTATCTTACCGTCCGCAGCAATCTCGAGGCTAAAAGAAAAGACCGGGGAAAATCTCCAGCACTATTTTTGAACCATCGTGGAGAGAGGCTTACCACCCGAAGCATAGGGCGAATGATTAATAAGTATGCACGCTTTTTAACCATGTTTCGGCCGGTACATCCTCATGCGATCCGTCACACGTTTGCAACTCATCTGTTGGATGCTGGGGCAGACCTTCGGGCGATCCAAGAGCTTTTAGGACACAGCAGTCTCTCAACCACCCAAAAATATACCCATGTGAGTATTGACCGGCTCATGGAAGTCTATGACAAGGCTCATCCCCGAGCGAAAAAGTAATCCTAAAGCGCACGTGACCATGGGTTCGAAGGGTCGAGGAAAAAAGCGGTTGCACTCTGGAACCCTCGAATCCTTGAACCCCAATAGTTTAAGGAACTCCTAACCTTCTTAATAAGGAAGATCATATGATGGCTGACCAAAACTACCATATTCATGGAACGACGATTTTAGCAGTACGCCGAGATGGGAAAGTGGCCCTTGCGGGAGACGGGCAGGTTACGTTAAGTAATACCATCTTGAAGCATAAAGCAAAAAAGATCCGTCGATTATACCACGATAAAATCATCGCAGGATTTTCCGGCGCTACGGCTGATGCGTTTACTCTTTTTGAAAAGTTTGAAAAAAAATTAGAACAGTTTAATGGAAATATTACACGCTCAGCAGTAGAATTGGCGAAAGACTGGCGAACCGATAAGTTTCTTCGCCGCTTGGAAGCCCTGCTTCTCATCGCGGATCACGATCACTGCTTCATTATTTCGGGAAGCGGAGATGTTATCGAACCCGACGATATGGTAACCGCCGTTGGTTCAGGAGGACCGTTCGCCCAGGCGGCGGCCAAAGCGCTGCTTGACCATACGAGTCTCAGTGCAAGCGAGATTGTTCGAGAAGCCATGAAGATTGCGGCCGGTATCTGCATTTATACCAATGACCAGATCACTATCGAAGAACTGTAATAATTTTAAGGAGACAGTATGGCTAACCTGACACCCAAAGAAATCATTTCCGAACTGGATAAATATATCATTGGCCAGCATAAAGCCAAGCGCGCGGTGGCGATTGCTCTTCGGAATCGCTGGCGAAGACAGCAAGTTCCCGAGGACTTACGGGATGAGATTGCCCCTAAAAACATTATTATGATCGGCCCTACCGGAGTGGGGAAGACTGAGATTGCCCGCCGGCTTTCACGTCTCGCGCAGTCACCTTTCATCAAGGTGGAGGCGTCGAAATTTACTGAGGTCGGGTATGTAGGGCGGGATGTGGAATCAATGGTTCGGGACTTGACGGAAATCGCGGTAAACATGATCAAGGACGAAGAATCAGAAAAGGTCATGGTCAAGGCTCGCGAAAATGCGGAAGAAAGGATTTTGGACTTACTCCTTCCTTCTCGAAGAGAGGAACCTATCTCTGAAACTCCCGACAAGGAAAAAAATCCGGAAGTGATGTCAACAACGCCGAATTATCACGATGCAACCCGGGAAAAACTGAGGCAATTACTCCGTTCGGGTAAACTGGACGAACGGGTGGTGGAACTGGAAACTTCCTCCCGCAATCTGCCGGTTATCGAGGTCTTGTCTGCCACCGGCATAGAGGAGATGGAATTCAATATTAAAGAGATGTTTGGCAACATGTTCCCTAAAAAGACCAAAAAACAAAAAATGAAAATTACTGAGGCTCTCGAAATTTTAACCCAGGAAGAATCCCAGCGATTGATTGATATGGACCAGGTGACCCGGATGGCAAAGGAACGGGTGGAGCAGTCAGGCATCATCTTTATTGACGAAATTGACAAGATCACCGGCCGGGAAAGCTATACCGGCCCGGATGTTTCGCGGGAAGGGGTTCAAAGGGATCTGCTTCCCATTGTTGAGGGAACGACCGTTACGACCAAACATGGGATGGTGAAGACTGATCACATCCTTTTCATTGCCGCGGGCGCTTTCCATTCCTCCAAGCCCTCAGACTTGATCCCAGAGCTTCAAGGAAGGTTTCCGATCAGGGTAGGGCTTGACTCCTTGGGAAAGGAAGAATTTGTCCGGATTTTACAAGAACCTCGCAATGCTCTCGTAAAACAGTACCACGCTTTAATGAAGACTGAGGGGCTGGATTTAATCTTTGAACCGGAGGCCATAGTAGAAATCGCCCAGATTGCCGAAAGCGTGAATACCCGCACCGAGAATATCGGCGCGCGTCGCCTCTATACGGTCATGGAAAAACTTTTGGAAGATATCTCCTTTGACGCCTCGGAAATGAATGAAAAAGAAATCCTCATTAATAGGGAATATGTGACTGAAAAACTCAGAGAAGTGGTAAAGGACGAGGATTTAAGCCGGTACATTCTTTAAGTTATTTAGTTTATCCTCAATCCAGCGATAATTGCGCAAGAGGTAGATACAATGCCAGTTTTGTTGTCACCCTGAACTCGTTTCAGGGTCTCACGAGATGCTGAAACAAGCTCAGCATGACATTGTTATCGCTGGATTGAGGTTTATTTTTTGTTTTTCTCCCCGGCTTTCTTTTTAACTCCATACCTCGCACGGGGTTCTTTTAGGCTGAAACCGATTTTCTTGCGAGGCTTGTTGGGCGGAGCCATCAAGGATCGAATCGCTTCAAAGACAACTCTGAATTGAGCATCGTATTTTCTTTCGAGGATGTCAAGCTTGCGAGATAGTTCCGCATTAGAGCTACGTATCTTGCGTAAACGAATAAATGCTCTCACAACATGAATACTTGCGTGAACCGCAATTGGGCTATTTAAAACGGTTGCAAGCATAACCGCTCCATGTTCAGTGAAGGCATAAGGTAAATTGGGTGAAAATTTGAG
This sequence comes from Thermodesulfobacteriota bacterium, assembly GCA_035256645.1. GTDB lineage: Bacteria > Desulfobacterota > WTBG01 > JAGOGO01 > JAGOGO01. The sequence goes on from DATEXU010000127.1 coordinate 5,050, forward strand.
CTTCTTGAGGTGGTCGCAATTTGCGACCACCTCGTTCTTTTCCGTTTCAGTTAATTGGAACATAAAGTCTTCAGGAAAACGATCCCGGTTACGCTTTACTTGCTCATTGAGGCGTTTTGTTGACACTCCATACAGCTCAGCTAAGTCGGTAGCAAGCATAACCTTTTCTCCCCGGATTAAAAGGATTTTCCTTTCAATTGCTTCTAAAGGGACTATTGTTGTCATGTTCTCCTCAAAAGAAAGACAAAGGACAGTGATAGAAATAGGGTGTGCGAAGGGAGTATCAAGATATATTTACCCCATCCTCCACAATGCGCTCACGGGCAGAGCATATAGTGATATTTTAACCATTCAGTGGTGAATTTTCAACCATTATTTTGAAATTTTGATGCAATTTCAATCTAAGCTTATGAAAAGTGTTTGTACACTTTTTTTCAAAGATGTTCAGCCACCTCCTTTGAAGGCATCAACTTATCTCTCAGCTTTTTTCTATTTAATATTATTTGGTTAGCATTATAATACCCTTATTGGAAATTTCAAGCAATTGAAAAAAGATTTGAGGGAAATTAAGGGACGGCAACTCTTCCTTTGTTAACCGATTGGCTTCTGGAAGAAAAGAGGGTAAAGATGAAAAATTTGAGTGAAGAAGCAAATGCGTTCGTCAAAGAGCAGGTTTGAACTTATACACCACATCCTGAATGTGCGGTCCGGCAATTTCAATCTCGTCTAACAGGTTGGTGCCCAGGTCGCATTCACGCGCGAGCGCTAAATGGTTGTCGCTGCGGACAAAGGGGAGTGTCCCTGCTGAGGCATTGGGGTCAAACCCCATAACCGCGGTTCCTACCGCATCTGCTGCCACCGGATCTTTGCCGGCAATTAATACCCCAGGCTTAACTTGAGTTAAAATTCCATCCCAAGGTCCAGCGCCACCTTCAGCGGTCATGATGCCGTCGATGATAGCCAGATGGATGGGCCGCGCGTGGTTAAGATCAAGAATCACTCGAGACAGGCGCGAGTCGAAGGTAACCGATTCGTGGAATTCAGAACGATAGTTGTGATGCTCCTTTCGTCGGTACCTGCTAATGGGCGCAAGACCGATTAAGTTTTTCAGCGACAGTGTCACCCCGGTATTAGCGTGGCATTTCATTTTTCCGATCGAAACAAACACGTCCAATTCATTAAGGATGGGATTAAGATAAAACTCCTCATAAACACAGGCTCTTGGCCCGACCGGAAAAGATTTAAAATCTCTATAGGGATCCGGCTTACAGAGGTTAAGGAGTTGCGCGCCCAGAGGTTTGGCCATTGCAGTGTATCCCCACTTATCGAAGCTTGTTTCATCAGCTATGCCGTCCATAATGAAAAGTTTGCCGGCGCCCATATCAAGGAGCGCTTCGCCTAAAGCATTCACTACCGCGGGATGAGTGACAAAAAGTTCGGTGTCTAAAGGTTTTCCCGTTTCATCCCGGCAAGGAACCCCCGTCAGGTTTGGTTTTATTCCAACCCGCGCGCCCAACGTGACCAGGTCGTTTAAACCACCGATACTTTGCAGCATGCGCTCCATCTCTTGACGAAGCAGCTGAGGCTCATAAGTGCTCGTCCGTCCGATGGCTACCATAGCTTTTGGCAGAGAGACAGGTGTTGTCGGCAGAGATAAAGGTGATCCATCACCATGAAGCAAAGAAGATGGTTGTTCACTCGGGGGATTTTGCCGGCATCCCACGAACAGCGATATTCCTGACGCACCAAGCAATCTCAAAAATTGACGGCGATTAATAGAATCGGGCGGATGATATTTATCGTGTGGCTTCATGTGAAAATAGAAAAAAAACTATTAGCGCAAAAAAACATGGGTCTATTAAATGTTGTGATATTTTTACCCTATCGAGGGGAGTGTGTCAACAAAGCGAATTTTTATTGACTTACTCGGTCTTCCTTGCAAAGATACAAGGGCGTAAAATTGAGTGTGTAGACTGAAGGTTAAATTAAAACCTGATATAATCGGGAGAAAAGGCAATATGAAAAAATATTTACCTCCAATTCTGGTTGTTGTATTTGGCCTCTGGTGGCTTTTGTGGGAATTGGAAGTTCTGCCGTCATTTGGCCTCCTGCTGGGCACAGGATTAATCTTGAGCGGCTCAATCTTTTGGTGGGCGCATGGAATTAATAAAGGGACTTTTACTCTTGGCGGTTTTTTGATCCTCTTGGGAATATTGAGATTTTTACGCCATCTGCATGTGATTAGATCATTTTCGCTTGAGCTGCCGATTTTGGTCATTGGGTTGGGAGTATTAATGTTGATTAATCGGACGTCGATTATTCCCGAGGAAAAACCTGCTTCCGCTTCGGTCAATGGGGAAAATCAGGTTAAAACTGAATAGAAAAATTTTTTAGAATTTTTTTTTGAAAATGTGGGGCTTGTATTCTGAGACATCAGCAAAAATCAAGGGGCTAATGTTTCATTTAACCCTTTGATATTATTTAAGGGCGATAAGGGATTCGAACCCTTGACCTTTGGCTCCGGAGGCCAATAACTTGTATCATTGAGATGTTAAGTTTGTTTGGAAAAATTAGCTTCGGAAATGGTTCACTTTTAGTCTGTTTTGGCCTGTTTTAGCCTGTCTACTATACAAAAACTATACAATTTAAGGTTTAGTTTTGGTTCGACCGAACCCGCTTATCAATGTTAATGCCATAATGAAACAGGCTTCTTTGTGGTATGTGCTGCTTTCCCATCATGGGCAGAAACTCCTTGTATCAGTGTTTAATATGGCAGCATTATATCATTATTTATTTCGTCGGAATACTTATTTGGGCAACACGCCCTGTAGACCTGACCCCGTTGTATTTTTTATTGCAGTAAGGTGGTTGTTGTCTTAGCGTTATGTTGCGAATAGCACGGTTAGGAACGTGTGTCGAATATGCCGGCGAAAAGGTGGGAGGCAATTAATGATGATTGCCCTTACCAGATCACCGTCTTCTAAGCAGCTTTTTTACTTGAACACATCAGGGCTCTTCTATTGCCTGTCAGTGTCTCGCTACTTCCCATCCTCCTTGGTCCACGTAACATGCTTCTGGTTTCTGAACCGGATTGTTCCTCCATCTTCCCTGTTATAGTAAAATGAAACCGTCTCTTCTTCATTATCCGTTCGATAACATGACACAGTGAAGAGCGTCTGCTTTCCTTCAATCGTCTTCTTAACATTATTAACAAAATAGACATCAATCGTTTCTTCGCTGGTAGCGAAGACAAGCATGATTTCACTGATCTCCAGGGTACGGCCGGCATAATCAGGATGTGATGATTTCCACACTCCGCTCAGTTCTAAAGGGAGATAGGTTGGTCTAGGGGAGGGAAAAATCACAAAAACACCAAGGATAATAATCCCTATAAGCATAAAAAAAGTTTTCATGTTCCCTGCTCCTCCGTGTCGGAACGCTCTCTCAGCCCCACAACCGCGGCCGCCTGGTCAATTTGCGCCAGGTGATCTGTCCTCACTACTTCCAGAAATGCTGTCACGATCTCCGGATCAAATTGGCTTCCAGCTTGATCCCTGATAGCAGTAATAGCCCGATCTTCTTTCCATCCTGAGCGGTAGGGGCGCTCCGACGTGAGAGCGTCAAAGACGTCGGCCACAGCCATAATCCTGGCTCCTAAACATATCTCTTCACCGGAAAGCCCGGAGGGATATCCTTTTCCATCGTACTGTTCGTGGTGCTGCAGAACAATGGGAATAATTTCTGCATAAGCGGCGATCGGTTCAAGTATTCTAGCGCCAATTGCAGAATGCTGTTTGATAAGCCGGTATTCTTCATCATTCAATTCTCCAGATTTATCGAGAATCGCGGTATCCACCGCAAGCTTGCCGATATCATGAAGCAAACCGGCGCGACGCACGTTATGTTGTTCATGAGTCGTGAGCCCTTTAACCATCCCGATTTTCAAGGCAAACTCGGCAACGCGCTCGGAATGTCCCGCCGTCCAAGGAGATTTAGCATCAACGGTCCGGGCCAGAGCCGTCAGTGTTCCCCAGTTGAGTTGCTCCAATTTCTCCATAAGCCGCGCATTTGCCAAAGCCACCGCTACCTGGTCAGCGGCCTGGCGAGCGTCGTTCAAATCATTCGCAATAGCATCTTCCGCCAATGTCGATCCACTTTCATCAGTGACAAGACCATCATGGTAGCCCAGAGCTAGAACACCGGCGAGGTTATTGTCAAGGAAAATGGGCAAAACCATAAACGACATCAACTCACCATCTGACAGCGGCTCCAAGTAGTGCGGGTGGTCATCATCTCTTCCAATAACTAGATAATTACGGTGTTCGTACAATTGCCCCACGTCTTGTGCAGAGAGACCGACAGTCCTCACTTCCTTTGTCGAGGGAGTTTCATTTCTTACATAGGTTCGAGCACTATTTAAATGTTGTGGGTCAATGAGAATCACGCTCACAATTTTACAGGAAAAGACGTCGCGCATCCCCGTCAAAACGGTTTCAACGACATCCTCAGTACGCAATGCTGATAATATCGCTCTGTCGATTTCTGCACCCGCGGTTAGCGCCTTAAACTGTCTTCCCAGCTGACGAGACATGGTATTGAACGATTCGGCAAGCTCCTGAAATTCGTCGCCACTGGTAATGTGCACTCGAGTCTTAAAATCCCCCATGGCGATTTGGCGAGTTCCTTCTTTGAGCTTCTCCAGCGGCACCAGGTTTCTTCTGATCTGGACCAGGCTGAGGAGGAGAACCACCCACAAGGACAAGATTACTACCAGCGGAAAAATCTTCTTAAAATAAGCCGTCGGGGCCAGTACATCAGCTTTTGATTGACTGAGTACCACGGTCCAGGGCGAAGCATTGAATTGGGCTTTGAGAAAGATGCGCCACCATCCGGACACGTATTCCGTCCCGCTCCGTTCCCACTCAAAGGTGCGCGTATAAATGCCGCCCATCTTGTTATTCGATGGAATAATTGATAGCGGGGGCAAATCCTCGTGAGAAGAACCCAGAATAGTGCCATTGTGGTCTGCAACACACAGCTCAGTCATTTCCGGTAAGAAGCTTTCATTGCTCATGCCGAAGAGGTACGCCGAATCAATCTCTCCCATAAGAAAGGCCCCCTCAAGAGGCTTGGGTCGCAGGGATCTCATCATAAGTATGCGCGGCGAATGACTCGCCGGGGAAAGGGTGGTTATGACTGTTTGGCCATCGAATATTTTTTGCAGCTCATGTTCGCCAAAAGAAGCAACATGATCCACCTTGCCGTAAAGAGGAATTACCTGCCCCGATCCGTCGAAAAGCGCTATAGCCTTGAACCGCCTGCCCGGCAATAAATCAAAGGGCTTTCTTGAAACCATAAGCGCGTGGTTGGAGGTGACTTGGTAGCTTACGGCGAGCATCTTCATTTCGGTTTCAAGAAATGTGAGTCGCTCAACTATGCTCATACCCATAGCTTTTGCAGCCTGCTGCAGACGACGTTGGCTCTGTTCGCTCAGTTGCCCATTAACCTGAGTATAGGAAACGATTGCGAGGGCGCCGATGGGCAGCAGCGCACAGCACACGAACAAGGCGAGTATCCGTCGTCCAACCGTACTTCGAATAAGAGATGTGTTGATTCGTACACTTTTAACCATACTTGGTGTCGGCTAGTAATTTGATGCAAGCCCTACATACGCCCCATCGGAGGCCCGGACAATGTCATCCCTGCTGGCCTTGGCGGTAAAGGGCGTTGCAGTTTTTCCGTCTTTGCCCATGCTGTAGAGGTCGAAATCGGAATTAACCGGAACCATGAAACGGTCTTTCCTCAGCTTTCCTTTTTTCGCCCCTTCAACCTTAAGATACTCGTACGGATGGCCCCAGGGATCCAACAAACCGCCTTGTCCAATCTCCGCAAGAGAGTTTGGCAGGGGTTCGTATATGATGATTTCCTTTTCCAGGCCATAGATTTCTACAATTGCGCGAGAGATCTTGACCTTTTCGATGTACTGCCAGTACGATGGGATTGCTATCGTAGCAAGGGTTCCGATGATGGCAACAACGATGGCAATTTCAACAAGAGTAAATCCAGAGCAACAGCCTTTTCTGGACCGAGGGACATGACCACCTGACCTTGGGTTTTTTCCGTCACCGGGAAGAATATTTGAGGAAAGTTTTCGAGTCATTTGCTGCTTGGGCTGCCAAAGATCCTTCTTTTTCAAAACGGTTCGAAGACACTCCAAAAAAGCGGCCTATTCCTTGAATTCGTCATGTTTGGGCAAGTTAATAGAGCCGGTGTCTTTGCCCTGCGCAAACATGTCCACGCATTTCTTGATCCTAAAGATCGATCCGACAATACGATGCGAAGAAAGGACTATCAGGGAACCACTCGCTTCGAGACTGAAAAACAGAATACTATATATAGCGGAAACTTGTCAATAAAGATTGCTCCCCATTTGGTAATGGCGGGAGTTGATCTCAAAACCGTCCAGGAATTATTAGGGCACAAGACTCTAACTATGACACTGAGGTATGCTCCCTTAAATAAAGGCCCTGGAAACTTTGGAAAAAGCTTTACGTGGTGAAAATCAACTATACAAAAACTATACAATTTCGGGGTAAGCAGTGGGGAAAAGGGCAGCTAAGTATTTGATATTATTTAAGGGCGATAAGGGATTCGAACCCTTGACCTTTGGCTCCGGAGGCCAACGCTCTATCCAGGCTGAGCTAATCGCCCTGCACAACGTATTTTTAGCTGTTTCCCCTAATTCTGTCAACTTAAATTTTACCCCTGCCCTGCCTCCAAATTTTCTTTTTCCCCTTACGCATAGCCAAAAAACCTTTTTTGTGATAAAGTGTTATCCAAAATTTTCATAACCACAAAATTGATGAAGCCGTAAAAAGTCGAAAATCAGACGGCACAGTAAAAAGCTTCAGATGCAAGGCGCGCAAATCCGACGGAATGAGGCGTACTTACCTGTACGCCGCAATGATTCACCCCGTTAAATAAAAAGTTTTCGGAGAGCGGCAACTCAGAAACCGAAACCCTTACGTTGGCTTCTCTGCCTCTCGAAGCGAACATTTAACGGGGCAGGGATGCAGCGCCTGTCTTCGTGCATCGCACGGAGGCAACGACGCAGATGGACTTTTTACGAAGCCGTCAAACTTACGTTTTGAGCAGGAGAATATCAGCATGAACCTTCATCCGCTTGCGGGAAAGATCGCTCCGCCGGAGATTCTCATTGATGTTTCCGCTCTCGCAAAAGCCTACTATAAAAGCCAACCGGATGTGAGTGACCCAAACCAACTAGTAAGTTTTGGCACCAGTGGACATCGGGGCAATCCCTTAGAAGCCACCTTTACCGAGGCTCATATCCTGGCGATTACCCAGGCTATTTGCGACTACCGGCGCAACCAAGGCATCACCGGCCCCCTTTTTATGGGTAAAGACACCCACGCGGTTTCTGCCCCCGCACAATGTACTGCTCTGGAAGTTTTAGCTTCCAATGGTGTTGAAACTATTATTCAGTCCGATGATGGTTTTACTCCTACGCCGGCAATATCACGGGCTATCCTTGTTTATAACCGGGAGCGGAAAGAGCGCAGAGCGGATGGCATTGTCATCACGCCTTCGCACAACCCTCCTGCTGATGGAGGGATCAAATATAACCCCCCCAACGGTGGCCCTGCTGACACGGATATAACCGGCTGGGTCCAAGAACGCGCTAATGCGATACTGCGGACAAAAAATAAGGAGGTAAAGCGAATATCATATCATTTAGCTCTTAAGGCTTCTACCACCCACGAGGAAGATTTCGTCCAGCCCTACATAAAAGATTTAGCGGCAGTCATTGATATGGAGCTCATTCGCTCCGCTGGAGTTAAAATCGGTATCGACCCCCTGGGCGGTTCTTCGGTTGCTTATTGGGAACCGGTCAAACGTCACTTTGAGATTGACATTACCATAGTTAATCCCGCTATTGATCCAACCTTTCGTTTTATGACGGTTGACCACGACGGCAAAATTCGGATGGATTGTTCCAGCCCCTATGCCATGGCTGGTCTGGTAAACTTAAAAGATCAATTTGATATCGCCTTTGGCACCGATACGGACGCAGACCGGCACGGCATTGTCACCCATTCTATGGGCCTCATGAATCCCAATCACTATCTGGCAGTGGCAATACATTATTTGCTTACCCATCGGCCTGAATGGCCGGCAACGTCAGTTGTCGGAAAAACCCTCGTCAGCAGCAGTCTCATTGACCGGGTGGTTGAAAACTTACGCCGAACTCTTTGGGAAGTGCCGGTCGGTTTTAAGTGGTTTGCTCCAGGATTGTATGACGGCTCCTGTTGCTTTGGCGGCGAAGAAAGCGCCGGCGGTAGTTTTCTCCGCAAAAATGGTACGGTCTGGACCACTGACAAAGACGGCCTCATCTTTGGCTTGCTTGCTGCCGAGATTACTGCGCGTACCGGGAAAGATCCGGGCGAGCATTATCAAGAGCTTGCCTCGCGGCTCGGAACGCCTTATTATTCCCGGATTGATGCCCCGGCCACACCAGAACAAAAAAACGCTTTTAAGCGACTTACACCTGAAATTGTAGCCGTGAAAGAACTGGCGGGCGAACCCATCCTCGCAAAGCTTACGCAGGCTCCCGGAAACAAAGCGCCCATCGGCGGCCTGAAGGTGGCGACAAAAAACGGGTGGTTTGCAGCCCGCCCTTCAGGAACTGAAAATATTTACAAGCTCTACGCGGAAAGTTTTAAGAGCCAAGCTCACCTTGAAACCATTATTGAACAGGCTCAGCAGATTATAAAGAACGCTTTGGAAGGCAACTAATGTAGTGATTCAGAAATGTCTTTGCTTTATTTGTCATTCCGGGCTTGACCCGGAATCCAGTGTTTTTGGGCTGGATTCCCGCCTTCGAGGCTGTGTCGTAATTCAAGATAGGTGGGGTAGCCGCAACCTTTAGGCTGCGTAACATATTGAAATCACATGTCCGAGTAGTAGGGGCGACCGGCCGGTCGCCCCTACTAGTGCCAAAATATGTATTGCGACACAGCCTCTTCGCGGGAATGACGCCTCGAAATTTATGCAAAGAAGTGTTAGATTCACTACACTAACGAGATACTGATCAAGAAAGGAACGTTACGATGTTAAAGAGAATCAATCCCACCACAAC
>DATEXU010000128.1:0-16188 GCA_035256645.1 Thermodesulfobacteriota bacterium
AACATTATATTAAAGATTATCAGCTTTTTTCCAAAGCCGTGGTTATCTCCATGATAAAGGAAGGGAAAGAGGTAAAGTTTAATAACCTTACCAAAATATGGGAATATGTTAGGGATAAAGAAAAGTTTTACGAGTATGTTAAGACCGAGACGACTAAATATCTTGAAGGGGTAAAATAAGTGAATGCCCTTGCAATTGGTCTGACTTCGGCTCTTTGGCTTGGTATCCTAACCTCTATAAGCCCCTGCCCGTTAGCGACCAACATCGCCGCCATCTCATACATATCGAAAAATATTGTTCACCTGAAAGCGGTTTTACGAGCAGGGATTGCCTATACATTTGGTAGAATGGTTTCTTATGCATTAGTGGGGTTTATTATTGTTCAGTCTTTACTCAGTGTGCCGGTTATTGCCCAATTTTTACAAAAATATATGAATAAGTTGCTTGGGCCTACTCTCATTATTTCCGGCCTATTTTTGCTGGAAGTTTTGAAAGTTAATATATCTGGGTTTGCCTTATCCTCTGAGAAGCAAAATAAACTTGCTCAGAAAGGGGGAGTAATCGGTTCATTTGTTTTGGGCTTGCTTTTTGCGTTGTCTTTTTGCCCAATTTCGGCAGGGTTGTTTTTCGGAAGCCTAATTCCCCTTGCCTTGCAAAGTAAATATGGATCAACTTTACCATTTATTTATGGTTTGGGAACAGGCCTTCCGGTTTTGTTGTTCTCTGTGGGCTTAGCCTTTGGAGCACAATCAGTCACAAAGTGGTTCCACAGAGTAGGCCGCCTTGAGTATTATGCGAGAAAAATAACGGGGGTAATATTTATCGTTGCGGGTTTATTTTATTTGTGGACTTATGTGATTTTGGACCTTTTACAAGATTGGTGATAAACATTTTCGTAGGTATAAATCGTTGAAGGAGATTATGATCGAGATTGCGGACTGTGCAATTAATTTAAATGCAGTTTCAGACCGGCTAAAAAAAGAAATTTCCGGTTCCTTAGTGACCCACTATGCTATTGTAAGGAGCACGGAGTCGGGAAAGAAAACCAATTCAATAAGGTTTGAACTGGAGGGTGACGCTGAAGAGGAAATGAGGGAATTAGAGAGAAGCCTCCGGTCAAAATGGCCGGTAGAAGACGTCCTTCTGATCCGAAGGATTGGAAAGTTATCCATTGGGGAGGTTATTTCAGTGGTTGCGGCCTCTGCGGAACACCGGGAATCTGCTTTTGGACTTTGCCAGGAAGCAGTGAATTGTTTCAAGAAAATGAAAACTTTCAAGAAAAAAGAAATATTTGAAAAAGAGGAGAAGTAGATTGCAACCTAAAAACCACTATAACCGGATGGAATGGGGAGGAGCGTTTGGTGACCTGGGAACCCTGATACCCTTTGTGGTTGCTTATATCACCGTGGTAGGAATAGATCCACTGGGTCTTCTTTTTATGTTTGGAATTTGCAAAATAGCCGCAGGCTTGTATTACAAAACCCCGGTACCTATTCAGCCCATGAAAGCTATCGGGGCCGCGGCGATTGCGGGAGGTGCCAGCCCTTTAATGATTTTTGGGGCAGGGATTACCACGGGAATATTCTGGTTTATTCTCGGCATTACCGGCACTATTAAAGTGGTAACCCGGCTTGTTAGTAAACCGGTAACTCGGGGGATTATACTCGGTCTGGGCCTTTCATTTATGGCGGAAGGAATTAAAAGGATGCGAACCACCCCTTTGCTTGCGGGTATTGCTCTCGTGGTTACCTATCTGCTTTTGACTAATCCCAAGATACCCGCTATCTTTGTTCTCTTGATCATCGGGGTTATCTCCTCCCTTATCATGAACCGGGATCTGATTACTGAACTGGCAAAAATTCACCTCGGATTCAAACTACCCATTTTCACCCTTGGGGGTTTAAGCTGGGGTGATATTGTGAAAGGCACCTTGATTTTCACGATACCACAAATACCACTTACTATCGGAAACGGCGTAATTGCCACTGCTGCTGAAAACAATGAGCTTTTTCCGGATAGAGAGGTAAGTGAAAGGAAGTTAGCCATATCTACGGGTATCATGAATCTGATTTCTCCTTTATTCGGTGGTGTTCCGATGTGTCATGGTGCAGGGGGTATGGCCGGGCATGTTCGTTTTGGTGCGAGAACTGGTGGCGCCTTGGTCATCCTGGGAACGATTGTTGTTATTATTGCCTTGTTTTTCAGTGAATCGGTTTCTATTATTTTCAAAATTTTCCCCAATGCTATCCTGGGAGTTATTCTTTTTTTTGCCGGAGCGGAATTAGCCATCGTGGTAAAAGATATTGGTGATAATAAGACTGATTTTTATGTGATGCTTATTGTGGCTGTTTTTGCCATGTGGAATATGGGAGTGGCTTTTCTTGTCGGCGTGATTCTCTACAATGCCTTAATAAAAGGATGGGTGAAGATTTGATTAATTATTCGCCATGCAACCTTACGCTCCTTTCCCAAAACCACAGTGCGGAAATTCGCAGGTGGGACAATCGAGGCAGAGGCCTCCATGCCCTAATTTTGCTATTTCCGGTTTTCCGATCTTTTCCCCGGCTAAAACCCTCGGCAGAATTAAATCAAAGATAGTATTTTTATGGTACATCCCACAGGCCGGAACTCCCAAGATAGGAATTTCACCACTATAGGCCATTAAAAACATCGCACCCGGTAATACTGAAGCGCCATATGAAGCGATGGTGGCGCCGATTTCTTTTACCCCCTTTGACGTGAGATCATCTGGGTCCACCGACATCCCACCGGTAAGAATAATTAATTGAGCACCAGCAGTGATCAGGTCTTTTATCCCCTCGGCGATCATAGTGACATCATCAGGAGCAAAAATGACTTTTATGATTTCCGAACCGATGTTTTTTATCTTTTCCCGCATTATTGGTTCAAAAGCATCCTTGATACGGCCATGATATACTTCACTTCCGGTGATCAGAAGGCCAGCCTTTACTGACCTTAAGGGTAAAACTTCGACTATTTTTCCATATTCTAATGATAAGTTTTCGACTTTATCCACCGTTTGTCTTTTTATTAACAACGGAATTGCTCTCGTGCCCGCAAGCATTTCTCCCTTTTTCACCAGAAAATTATTGTGGCGGGTAGCACACATTACCTCATCGAGAAGGTTGAGTTCTTCCAAAGCTTCACTATTTATCCGGAGTAACCCATCATAAGCCGCATAGAGGTTGACCCGTCCTTCTTTTACTTCGTCAGAAAGATAAACCCCTTTGCCGGCGATCGCCCTGGCAATTCGTTCCCCGGCTTCATTTTCGTGGACTTCATCATCAGTTATTTTCAGAACAAAGAGATTTTCCTTTCCCAGGTCAAGTAAGCGGGGGATATCATCCTTAGTGATAATGTGCCCTTTTTTAAAAGCGCGTCCTTTAAACTCATGATGTGCCTTAATCTCGGTGATGTCATGAGCAAGAACTGTTCCAATTGCATCTTCTACTTTAATCTTTTCTAACATGGTACTACTTTTTTGGTAATAATTTTTATTATCAGTGCTTGAAAAGAGGGGGCCACTCCATCTGTTGGTTGATAGGAATGTTTATTTCAGCGGAGCATAATAAAGGGGCAGGTTCGCACAGCGCCGACAGAGTGTTTTGTCATCCTTTATTATTTCCCAACCCTTAATAATTTCCTCGCCGCATAAAGTACACGCAGTCCGTTTGGGGGGCGGGCCGGGCATTTCCCGTTCTGGGACCTCAACTCGAACCTCTTCTACAACAAAAAGATCGTTGTCGGTCATTTGCTTATAAGCTTCTATATAGACATGATTGCTATCGGTCAAATCAGGAAAAAGCGCCTTGGCTTTATTGCGGGAATCAGGATGCACAGAAATCCGGAAGGCTTTTTTGGACTCCACATTCAAAAACGTAGCCGCCATAATCCCATAGTTGATGACTTTAAGAGTGCGTCGCCCCAGCGAACAACCCGTTACGCTTTGGATACCATCAGTAGCACACCGGTCAATTTCAACCCAGGTAATTAATTTTTTGCGGGTTTTGGGACTATTAGGATCGTTTATGCCATGCATTCGGCATGCCAGAAAAGCCATCCTGACTCCCAATATTATCCCGGCGCAGACACTCCCGTGAAATGCTCCGGCCTTTTGATAGAGAGATTGTATGTCATCCATGGTCATCACCTTGATGATGAGAACTGGTTAGCGTTTTAAAGAATCTTATTGTCACAATAACGTTATGACAAATTTCCATAGCAGTCAAGAAAAAATATGTTTTTTTGTAATTTTCGCCGGATCTTCAAGACATTGTCACTCGAAGAGCGAGTTTCACATAATATTGTAAACCTGGTTTCAATATGGATAAGGGGGGCAGTCTCATAATAGTTATTATAAACGTTTTTGGCCGAATTGCCATTAGCGCACGAATGCTCTCTTGTAACACGAAACAAGGGTAAACCCCGTTAAAAAGATTTCACACGGAGCATTTACCCCGTGCTTCTTCAGCCTTTTAGATATTTGATAGCTAACAGGGCAAGCGGGGCATTTCTAACGGGGTAAGAAATCTTATTGCGTAATTCGGGAGGGAACATTGGTCCTGATTTGAGAGGGTATAGCGAAAAAGTAACAGCGAGAATAAATGATTTTAACTGAACCTAAAGCATGACTGTAATACTGATAATAGCAAGGTACTATGAAAAAAAGGGCATTACAGACAAGACATGAACTCAACTTTGTGTGAAAGTGGTTTGAAGATACTCATGACAGCCTTTGATGATGGCAATGCTCAATATAGGAGCACCCAATAATGGAGGATTCAATAGGCTCCTTCACTTTTTTTATTGTCACAATGAAAAAAATGCATAAAAATAAAAAAAACTCTTTACATCGCCTTTACAACGTAGTATAAAGAATCAAATTATTATTAAATCCTCATCAATCCTTAAACAGGAGGTAGGTATTATGGCTACAGCAAAACAGCTTGCATTACGGATCAAATATGCCAAAACGAGCTTAACCTCATTAACCAAGAAGCTTGGCGCAGGAAAAGCAAAACTGAAATCGCTTGAAGCAGATCTAAAAAAAGCAAAAGCTGCAGCAGGGCAAAAGAAACCAGTAAAGAAAGCCGCCCCAAAAAGGAAAGCAAAAAAGCGGTAAAAAAATTAAGCGAGGAGGGATATAAAGATGAATAAGGCGGATTTGGTAGATGCAGTTGCCAAGGTAACAAAAACAAAAAAATCAGCCAGCGCGGTAGTTGATTGTGTGATTGATACTATTACTAAAGCCCTCAAGAAAAAAGAAGCGGTAACCCTGATTGGTTTTGGAACCTTTGGTGCGAGGAAAAGGAAAGCCAGAAATGGAAGGAATCCTCAAACCGGAGCGAAAATAAAAATAAAGGCCAAAACTGTCCCTGTGTTTAAACCAGGGAAAGCACTGAAGGATGCTGTTGGACGTTCTTAACTAAGTCTTCAATAGATTATCACGTAAGAGCCTCCAAGCTTAAATAAGCTTGAGAGGCTCTTTTTCATACTAACGAAAGCGAATAACGGAGTTACGTTTCAGAAACTGCCGCTCCCCCAGTCACTTGATTTTTTTCTCAGAGTATGTCAAAATCTTTTCAGGTGAGTGAATTGAAACTTTAAGTCCATGAAAGCGAAGATCAGAACGCTTTCTTGTTTAGAGAATAAAAGGATCCACCATATAGAGGAGGATTAATACGTGAAACTATTTTGTCCTTATTGTACCAAGGAAATAGATCAGGATACCCTCCAATGCCCTTTTTGCGGCACTTCATACGCATCCGAAACAATTCAGCTTTTGACCGAAATTGTTAAAGTCGCCGCCGAAGAAGGTCCCACTGAACGTCGACGGTTTATCCGCATTCCCAAGAAATTTAAACTTGTTTATTCAACTCCCAAAGCATTTGTAGAACACTACCTCAGTAATATTGGCCAAGGCGGGGTATTTATCCCAACGAACGCTCCTCTGGAGGCGGGAACTCAATGTGATCTAAAAATTGTCCTGCCGGATGGAAAAGCAGAAATCGAGGTGTTTTGTGAGGTGACATGGAATCAAAAGGAAGAAGTAGTGACCCCCGAAGGGATATCCTTAGCCGGAATGGGAGTAAAATTTTTAAATCTCTCTCCCGAAGGCAGAGAAAGAATAGATGCAATTTGCAAGGAAAGAGAAAAAGAAATAGATAAAATTCTTGGTCGGAAAAAATCTTAAGCAATGACAAACCTTCATGACGTGGTTTCTGAACAATAATTTTCCGAACGATGCTTATGGGAACGGAGTCCAGAACTTATAGTGAAAATCAATCAAATTGAAATATTTTGTAAAATAGTCGAATTGGGAAGCTTTTCCAAGGCCGCCGAAGCGTTACACCTCTCTCAACCAACCCTTACCGAACATATTAAGTCATTAGAAGATTATCTGGGTGCTACCCTCCTTGACCGATTAGGAAGAGAAGTTATTCCTACCAAAGCAGGAGATATCCTCTATGAATATGCGCAGAAAATTTTAAGATTAAAAAGAGAGGCGGAGCAAACACTATGGAGCCTCAAGGGCGCGCTCAAAGGTGATCTTGTTGTAGGGGCGAGCACTATCCCGGGTGAGTATATCTTACCTTCACTTATTAAAGGCTTTAGAGATAATTTTCCCGATATTATTATAAAACTGACGATTGGAGATACAAAAAAAGTTATTGACGATATTGTCAACAACCGGATTGAGCTTGGTGTCGTTGGCGCTGTCATGGAGAATGCAAAACTGGAATACCATAAGTTTGTTCAAGATGAGTTAGTACTTATTGTTTTTCCGAGTTCTTCGTGGGGTAAAATGAAATCTATTACGCTGGAGAAACTGCAAGAAATCCCTTTTGTGCTTCGCGAGGAAGGCAGTGGAACACGCATGGTCATGGAAAAGAGTTTAAGAGAGCACGGGTTTGACAGCGGCCACTTAAATGTGATTATGAGACTGGGAAGCACAACCGCAGTGATCCAGGCGATAAAGAGTGGGATCGGTTGTTCGATATTGTCCCGCCGGGCAGTCCAGGAGAATTTAAATAACGGAACCCTGAAAACGGTCGCAATCGAAAAAATAAAAACTTTTCGAGATTTTTATATTGTTCTCCGACGAGGGAAAACCAAATCACCTCTATGTGAAGCTTTTCTAAAATTTCTCATCGAAAAAGCAAAGTTTGAAACTTTCTCTATCTAAATATAATTCAACCTGTTTATTTCATTCTTTTTTCAAAACTCAGTAGTCTCTCAAGTCCTCTCTACTTTCATAGGAATGAATCCTAAAATTTTATAATTGATCATAGGAATAATCTAATTGACATATTGGGAAAATTTGATTAAATTTTAAACAATTTCTAAACCGCAAAGAAAAGGACAGACTACCAGCAGTCACAAAGAAACAAGAAGCAATTCATAATCGGGTGGTGCAAATGTTCCGCGATTCTGGGTGGAAACGCTACACCGGGAAGAGTTTGAGGAAGCATGAATGGGCACAAGGTCAAAGTTTTCCCTGTCCTGCAAAGGGCAGGGCATCTTACTACAGGAGAAAACTATGGATGAGCTAAAGAAGCTTCGTCTGACGCAAACCGTCAAAGGGGCAGGGTGAGCTTCTAAATTAGGTCCGGGGGACCTTGATAAAGCGCTTTGTGGTTTGCCATTGACTCAGGACCCAAATCTCATTGTTGGGTTTGAGAAGGCGGATGATGCGGGGGTCTATAAAATCACGGATGAGTTAGCACTCATTCAAACCGTTGATTTTTTTACCCCGATCGTCGATGACCCGTATATTTTTGGCCAGATCGCGGCCGCAAATGCATTGTCTGATGTGTATGCGATGGGTGGAAAGCCTCTCACCGCTATGAACGTTGTCTGTTTCCCCATAAAAACTTTGGATATTGGGGTTCTCAAGGCAATTCTTCGTGGTGGCCTTGACAAGCTCATAGAGGCAGAAACCACTTTGGTTGGCGGGCATTCAGTAGAAAACAATGAGATTAAATATGGGCTTTCTGTTACCGGCATTATTCACCCGGAAAAAGTGCTTACCAATATGACTGCCCACATTGGTGATTATCTGATACTTACCAAACCCTTGGGGACCGGTATTATCAATACTGCCATAAAAGGGGGGATGGCAGGCGAAGAAACGATTACCAGGGTTTCAAATACCATGGTTACCTTAAATAAAGATGCTTCAATTGCGATGCAAGAAGTAGGCGTTAGTGCCTGCACGGATATTACCGGCTTTGGCCTTTTAGGGCACTTAAGTGAAATGGTAAGAGGAAATGGCATTGGAATGATTGTCTATGCCGGGAAGGTTCCCTATTTTCCTGAAGCCAAGGAATTTGCAGGCATGGGAATGGTCCCGGGGGGCACGTATCGAAACAAAGATTTTTTCTCTCAATGGATCCGCTTTGATTCAACTGTTCCCCAGTATCTTCAGGATATTCTTTTTGACCCACAAACCTCCGGTGGACTTTTGATTTCTGTGCCCAGAGGAAAGGCGGATGGTCTTCTTACTCAATTAAGGGGAAAAAACGTAAATGAGGCAGTGATTATCGGAGAAGTAGTCGCTGAACCTAAAGAAAAAATAATCATAACCTAAAAAGATGGTGATAATAAGATGATAAAAGAATTAGATGCTCGGGGGCTTTCTTGTCCTCAACCAGTTCTTCAAACAAAGAATATGTTGGATGAGATGACCGAAGGCATGTTAACGGTGATCGTGGATAACATTATCGCCCGCGAAAACGTTAAGCGGTTCGCCGAATCAAATGGGTGTTCGGTAAAGGTAGAAGAAAAAACAGGTGAATATCTTCTCACGATCATAAAGGATGAAGTACCTGAGGTTAATAACAATATAAAAGAAGGTGTGGGACAGGTAATTCTCATCAGTACTGATGTATTGGGAAAGGGAGATAGAAAATTGGGTGAGACTCTGATGGAGGCTTTTATTTATACCTTAGTTGATGCCAAACCCAGTCCTCAGAAAATTATTTTATTGAACGAAGGTGTGAAGTTGGCCACATATGGTTCTCCGGTTCTTGAAGCGTTGGAGATTTTGCAAAATAAAGGTGTGGGGATTTTATCCTGCGGCACCTGCATTAATTTTTATCAATTAAAGGATAAGCTTAAAATTGGAACGATTACCAACATGGTAGAAGTAGTGGAATCATTGTCCAATGCTGACAAGGTAATCTGCCTTTAAGATGGTTGAGGCTGCTGAGGAATAATTATCTCAAAGACCTTCGGCCATAATTTTCCGGTCACAAAAAGACGGTCATTTTTTTCATCATAGGCAATGCCGTTTAAAACATCTGCGTCCTTTTCAAAAGGAACAATCCCGGCAAGGTCAATCCAGCCCGTAACCCGGCCCGTCTTAAGTGAGATTCGAGCGATGCGCGTTGTAGGCCATATATTGGCAAAAATTTCTCCCTTAATATACTCTAATTCATTAATTCCTATTACTGCTGCCCCCTCTTGATCAAACACATCTATTTTATCAACCTCCTTGAATGTTTCCGGGTCAAAGAAATAAAGGGTGGAGGACCCATCGCTCATGATTAACCGCCTGCCGTCATTGGTAATACCCCAACCCTCTGTGGGATAGTGGAAAGTTTGGAGTACCGCAAAGTTTTCTTTGTTATATACAAATCCCATTTTTGATTTCCATGTCAGTTGAATTATTTTGGTGCCGAATACAGTAATACCTTCACCAAAAAACAGGGAAGGAAGCGAATGTTTTTTTAAAACCATCCCGGTTTTAAGGTCTACTTTCCGCAGGGAAGAGTGCCCATAAAGGCCGGTGCTCTCATAAAGGCACCCATCCTGGTAAATTAATCCTTGGGTAAAGGCAGCACGGTCGTGAGGGTAGATATTGATTATTTTATACGTATAACGTGGAGTAATTGCGGATGAAGAGGTTTCGGCAGCGAGGATCAAGAAAAACAAAAAACCAATCAAAGGAATATTAAAAAGATGTTTCATGGCCTTTAAAATACATTATGTTCCCTCTGTCCCTTCTGAATTCTCTGCTGAATCATTCTCTAAAGACGATGTGTTGAGGTTTTTCAATAACCCCCTTGCTTCTTCTACCTGATCTTTGTTGACCATAAGCCTTACCGGAAAGGCAAAATGCTCTCCAAGAAAATAGTAAACAATCCCTTCGCCGTCGAATAGTGATTTTATCATCGCAATATCCGCTGCATTATTCGTAGAAAGAATCTCTTCGTAATCAACAAACTCAGGTTTCGGTTCTATTTGGAGTTCAGATACTAAGGGAATATTGCAATCACCACAGATCACAACACCTCCTTGATATTCTGATTTGCATTGAGGACAAAACATAAAGTGACTTTAGGATTATGTTTTTGAATTTAGCATGTTGATAAATTGATATTACTTGCCATTTACAGAATTTATGATATGAAAAAAATACCACATTACCACATAAAAGTAAACCCCGTTAGAAGATTTTTACCCGGGGCATTTACCCCGTGTGAAAAAGTATAAGAATTTTTAAGTTTATCCCGTGCTTCTGCACCCTGTTTGATATTTGATATCTAACAGAGCACGCGGGGTATTTCTAACGGGGTAAATGAATAAAAAAATCAGGAGGTTGTTCCATGCTGACTACAAAGCAACTCAATAAATATGCGGATGTACTTATCTGGGGGGTTAAGACCGCAAGGACAAAACAGTATAAAAAAAACGATATCGTCATGGTTCACTATGACCTGGCGGCACTTAAGCTGGCGGAAATCCTTCACGAAAAACTCCTCGATTTAGGAATAAATCCGGTCCTCAGGCTCGGACTCACGGTGCCGATGGAAAAAATTTTTTATAAAAAAGGAAATGAAAACCAGCTTGTTTTCCAAGCACCAGGGACAAAAGAACTCTTTGAGAGTCTCAATGGCGCCATTTACCTCCACGCACCCGAATCCCTTACTCATCTTAAGGACATTGATCCGAAAAGGATTGCGAAAGCGCTGATTGCTCGAAAACCTTTCCGCGATATACTTTCACGAAGGGAAGAAATTGGGGGGTTCGGCTGGACCCTGTGTACATTACCCACCCTTGAACTGGCAAAGCAGGCTCGGCTTTCGTTTGAGGAATACACCCAGCAAATAATAAGAGCCTGTTATCTTGATGCAAGTAATCCGGTTAAAGCATGGAATTCCATTTTTACCAGGGCGCAAACCATTAAAAAATGGCTCAATAGCATGAAGGTGAACTGGTACCATATCGAATCAAAAACAATTGATTTGCGCATTACTCCTGGGGAACAGAGGCGGTGGATTGGTATATCAGGACATAATATTCCGAGCTTTGAACTTTTCCTTTCTCCTGATTGGAGAGGAACTGAAGGGATCTATTTTGCTAATCAGCCGTCTTTCCGCAGCGGCAACTATGTTAAAGGAGTACGGCTGGAATTTAAAAAAGGTTCGGTGAATAAGATAAAGGCAGAAAAAGGAGAAGATTTTACCATAAAACAGCTCGCCATGGACACAGGAGCAAACAAAGTGGGTGAATTTTCGTTGACTGACCGAAGGTTTTCAAAAATTGACAAGTTTATGGCGAATACTCTGTTTGATGAAAACTTTGGAGGCACATCCGGCAACTGTCATATTGCGGTTGGCTCTTCCTATTCTGATACCTACCGGGGAAATCCGGCTGAACTTACCCACGAAAAGAAGAAACAATTGGGTTTTAATGACTCAGCTCTTCATTGGGATTTGGTTAATACTGAGGAGAAAGTCGTTACCGCACACCTTTTCTCAGGGAAAAAAGTGATTATTTATGAAAAAGGAGAGTTTAAGTATCAATGATAAAGGTTGTTTTTTTTGATTTTGGCGGTGTTTTAGCTGAGGAAGGATTCCGAGAAGGACTTTTAGCTATTGCCAGGTATCACGGCCTTGATCCGCAGGAGTTTTTAAAAACCGCGGTCGACTTAACTTTTAATCAAGGGTTTGTCACAGGGAAATTAGATGTAAAAATGTATTGGCAAATGCTTCGAGAAAAGACCGGGATACATGCTCCTGATGAGGCCCTCAGTCATGAGGTGCTTTCCCGTTTTACCATCAGGCCATGGATGCTTGACCTCGTAAAAAAATTAAAGCAGGCCTTTATCCGAGTGGCGATTTTGAGCGATCAGACCAAATGGCTGGATGAATTTGCAAAAAAGCATGGGTTCTTCCAATTGTTTGAACGGATATTTAACAGCTACTACCTCGGCATGTGTAAAAGGGACCTGGCTCTTTTTGATTATGTTGTGGCGGAGATGGGAGTAAAACCAGAGGAAGCGTTATTGATAGATGATAATCAAGGAAATATTGAAAGAGCAAAACAAAGGGGTCTTCAAGGCATCCTTTTTCAGACCAGAGAATCATTCGAAAATGAATTAGCAGAAGTGTTTCCCTTCTTTGCAAGCCACAAATAGCAGGTGTCATGATTAATCAAATCGTACACTTTTTCCCCTGCCGGCTATCTCTTCTTTCCAATTCCTGGTGAATGAGCTGAAGAGTTTCATTTTTTCTTAAAGTCCACTCCGGAGCAACCAATTCTTTTGGGTCAGGGTCGCCGGTTAAACGCTGGATCACCACAAAGGGCGGCAAGATTTCAAGAAAGTCACAGGTTAACTCAACGAATTCTTTTTGTTCCAGCGGAGTGATCTTTTTTTCTCGGTACATTTTTTCCAAAGCAGTATCTCGGTTGATATAAAGAGAGTGGATTTTAATCCCGTCAGGTTTTATTCGGGCGACTTCGCGGGCGGTATCAAGGACGTGTTCTCGGTTTTCTTCCGGAAGACCGATAATCACATGAAGACAAATAAGAAAAGGGTATTTTCGGGCTAACTGATAACCCTCTAAAAATTCCTGATAAGTGTGCCCCCGGTTAATCAATCGCAAGGTTGCGTCATGGACGCTCTGGAGGCCGAGCTCCAGCCAGACCATTTTCTGGGAAACATAACCGGCAAGAAGTTCAAGCGCCGCTTTGGTTAAACAGTCAGGACGGGTGCCGACTGCCATTCCTACGACATGGGGGAGATGAATGACTTCTTCGTAGAGACAACGGAGTCTTGTTACTGGTGCATAAGTATTTGAAAAAGACTGAAAGTAGGGGATGAATTTATTTACCTGGTAACGCTTTTTCATGTGGTCCATTCCGGCCAAAGCCTGTGACCTTATATCCGGATACTTTTCCTTTGCCCCGTTTCCGGAGCCAAATTTATCGCAATAAATACACCCCCCCCAACCTTTGGTGCCGTCCCGATTGGGACACCCAAAGCCGGCATCAAGCGTGACCTTCTGGACTCGTTCTCCAAACCTTTCTTTCAGAAATTGATTAAATGAATAGTACCGCATGACTATGATTAAACCCTGTCTCCTATGGGAGTAAATCACAAAACCAAAACCGCTTTTCTCTCAACACAATTTCTCCCTTCTTGAAATCAATGGGATTTTTAAAAATCGGGCCATCAAAGACAAAAGAATGAAATTCTCCATTTTCCCCACATGGATCAACATTGGCGGGGAGGTCAGATAAGAACTGGCGGTCAAAGTATCTTCCCACAAATTTTTTATCCAGATTTTGGGAATCAACGCAAATAATCACGGCCTTGAAACCAAGCTCGATGAACTGAAGGGCGAGTTCTTGAGTGTTTTTCTTCCATAACGGAAAAACTCCTTTCATGCTGACCTTAGATAAATTTTGTTCTCGATATTTTCGGATGTCTTCTAAAAAAAGATCGCCAAAAGCTACGGACGAAACTCCCTGGTGTTGAAAGAACCGAAGCTTTTCTCTCATTTGATTTTCATATTCTTCATTTGATGAGTTTTTAGAAATAAAAACTTTTTCTATGGGAAGACCTAAAGATTCAGATTGGTTATCGAGCAATATACTCCGAACACCGTGCATGCTGATTCGGTTATAATCGTGGGTTAAGGTGGTGAGAAGATACGTGATTTGGTATTGACGGCTATTTTTTAAATAATGGAGAGCCAACGCGCTGTCTTTACCACCGCTCCAGGTTAAAACGACTGGTTCAAGCATAGGGAACCTTTCACTCTTGAATAACTTATTATTTATGATAATATTTTATAACAAATTTAATAAAATTTAGCGAACCAATTAAGATGACGAAAAAAGGCGGACGCTACGGGAAATATGGCGAACAAAAGAGGAGAGAACGCTTTCAACAGAAGCGTTTGACGGAATGTAAGTTTCAACCAAAACCAAGTCCCATGGAAAAACGGAGGGGTAAAAAGGATAAGTGATTGTTGCCTGCCATCAGCCTAATTTTTTGCCATGGATAGGTTTTTTTTACAAAGCATTATTAGCTGATCTGGTGGTGTTGCTGGATGATGTTCAGTTTGCCCAAGGGTTCACCTGGGTTAACAGAAATCGGTTAAAATGTGATCAGGGAGAACTTTGGCTAACAGTGCCCGTAAAAAAGAAGGGCAGGGGATTCCAAAAGATCAGTGACGTGGAAGTCCTTGATGAAGGGAATTGGCCACGGAGGTTTTTTCAAGGCATATCTCAAAATTATGCCCATGCTCCCTACTTTGCTGAGCACCGTGCGTTTCTCAAGGATTTAATGCAGATGCGCTGGGAAAAGTTGGTTGACCTCAATGTTGCCGCGATTTATTACTTAGCGGGTAACTTAGGTATCGGCAATAAGGTTGTCCTCCAATCGTCCTTGCAAATTCAATCCCAAGGCTCTGAGCTTCTGGTCAAAATAAGCAAGGAAACCGGAGCTGATGTTTATCTTGCCCCTCTGGTGAGTAAAAAATATGTGGACGAAAATCTTTTTGCCCACCAAGGGATTACCATCCAATTTTTCAAATTTATTCCCCCGGTTTATCCACAATTATGGGGAGAGTTTATTTATAACCTTTCAGCTCTTGATTTGTTGTTAAACTGCGGAGGAAAAATCCTGGAAATAATTAAGAAGTATAATCACGTGATGTAAGAAGGAGGGTTTTTATGGATCTGCAGAGATTTGGTGTTTCCATGCCGGAGGACCTTTTAAAAGAATTTGACCGCTATATTGCCCAGCGGAATTACCAAAATCGTTCCGAAGCAATCAGAGATTTAATTCGGGATAAACTGGTAGAAAAAGAATGGGTTGCGATAGAAGAGGGCAAGGACGTGGTCGGGGTAATAACGTTTGTTTATGCTCACCATAAACGGGAGTTAGTTCATGCCCTTCTAGATGTCCAGCATAAATACAGTCACCAGGTTTTAGCGAGCCAACACATCCATCTTGACCATGACCACTGTTTAGAAGCGACCATTGTCAAAGGCAAAACCGAAACCATCAAGGATCTTGCTTATAAGATTAAATCAATGAAAGGGGTGATGCACTGTAAACTCAGCATGACCACCACCGGAAAAGATATTTCGTAATTTTTGGTTTGAAGCTTTTTTGTTGACTTTTTTCCTGGATAAGATTAAAAAAATAGGGATTATTAAACCCCACAACCAATAATCTCAGTAAAATTGGGGTTTATGAGGAGGGTGCATGATTTATGAGAATAAAAAATTGGCCGGATTGCCTGACAGAAAGGTGATAGGCCTTTTTTGTTTTTAATTTGCTCGAACGAGCAATTATTAATTGCTAATATTATACAACGTGCGTTTGTCTGTCCATGTAGGGTGAGCTCCCCGAGCGCACCGCTTATTTACTGTTCGAAAATCGATTATGACGCATTCGGTACGCTTCATTGATAATGTAGGGACTGCTCCCCGAGCAGTCCGCAATAAGTTAAATCGGCGTGTTCGGGGAACACGCCCTACGAAAAAACGATTAAATTGTAGGACGAGCCCAACAAATAAATTAATCCCCTCTTGAGAAGTGTGTAAACGGGGTGTGTAAGATTTGATAGAAAAGACAGGGGTGTTCTTCAACCAAGCCACTTTTCGAACATGCTTTTTAGGTGTCTTATATTGATCTGTATATGACCATGGAAGAAACTATAGTTTCTTCCATGATTGCAATTAAATAATAAATACTTAAGATTAAATCATAAAGTATTTTATAGTTTTCTTATGCCGCAATTTTTGCGTCGTTTAGGGTTTTAGTCGAGATACATATAATCAATGTTGGGCACTTGATATGAGTTTCCCTTCACATTTACGCAAGCAGGGACGGTAAGACTGATGATGACCATTGGAGAGTTG
>DATEXU010000129.1:0-5292 GCA_035256645.1 Thermodesulfobacteriota bacterium
TTGAGAATCTCTTTGCCTTTGTCCGTGATCGGCTCAAAAAAGTACCCTTTTTCCAGCTCGGTCATCATGAGGTCAGAGCCCTCATTTTCGGCTGGGCCTCGTCCCACGGATGTGCAGAAGCAACCAGGGGAGGGCGCATTGCAGGATAGGGTGATAATCGTGGTTTTTTCTCTTCTTCCTTTATAATAAGGATCAGCAGTATCGGTTTCAAGGTAGACCCGGTCATAGATACGAAATCCCTGCGCATCGCAGGGTCGGCCGCCAAAAATAATTGTCGGAGGAAAATCTAAATTTTCCTTTAGTTCTACCGAGGTTTTTTTGAGGTCTTCGGGGTCTTTTTTAAAATTAAAATTAAAGAGCGTCTCGCTTTGCGGAAAAATGATCCCCTTGGGTGGAAGATTAGCCGGCCGGGTAAGGCAGAGCTCTACTCCCGAAGCAAAACGTTTAAAGAGAACAACGTCACCTTCTAAAACCGGCGCGAAGACCTGGAATTTTTTGCTTAAGGCGTCGAGTAACGCCGGTAATTTTTCTTTGGGGAGAAAACCAGTCTCAGCCATCAGAGTTCATGCTCCTTAATAGTTGCCTCTTCTATCTTAAAGGTATACAGGGGTGGTGTATCATCAGGATTCATACCGGCTTCATAATTAAACAGTTCTTTTAAATCCATGCTGATCTTCTTTTTGATTTTCGCGACCGGAATATCCATCGGGCAGACCCGCTCGCATTCCTCACACGAAATGCATCGGCCCGCTAAATGGAGGCCGTGAATCATGTGGAACATAGATTTTTCCGTCACATTAGCCCGCTGAGAAGTCCAGTGAGGGTCGCGGCTTTCGGCAATACACTTATCCTGACAGATGCACATAGGACAAGCGTTCCGGCAGGCATAACAGCGAATACACCGGTCAAATTCCTTCTCCCAATACGCGCGACGCTCTTTGAGTGGTAGTTTTTCAAATTCTTTGGTTTCCTCAAAAGTATCCTGCGGCTTATTGGATTGAATCGCATCCCCGGCTAAAAGGTCATATTGGAGAGGAGTAGCTAACTGACAGGTCGCGCATTTTCTCGGAGCAACATCTGCTAAGGGGATTGTCTTTTGTCCTTCGGGAGTCTTGACCAGGATATTTTCACCTTCAAAGGTTACTTCCTGGACACTTTGCTGATTGATCGCCGCCAGAACTTTTTTAACGGATATAACCCGGAGGCAGGGAACACCAATGACTTTAACGTTTTCCCGGGCGATTAATTTTTCCTGCATGTACTGGACGATCGCTCGGCTGTCGCATCCCTTTACTATCACTCCGACTTTTCCCTTTAAGAAAGGAAGATAGGAACAGAGGTTTTGTACGCAGAGCGGATTCCAGATGAGCTGGTCTACCTGTTCCGGCTTGGTCATGAAAAAGGGAGTCGCATGCAAGGGATCAAAGCCCTGGCGATAGCCGATCACAACATCCACCTCAGGTAATATCTTTCGTACCGCCTCTTTCAGCTTTTCAACGGTCACTCTGTTTTCTCCTCTTTTTGGTGGAAAGGCCCGAGTTCATGAATTGCTTTGGTAAAATCAGTCACGACATTTTTCCACCGAGCGCCCTCGGAAGCAGATACCCAGGTATAGTGGAACCTGCGATCGTCAATGCCCAGGAAAGGAAGGAGCCGCTTTAACATCTCGAGCCTTCTGCGGGCATAGAAATTTCCATCCGAATAATGGCAGTCGCGGGGGTGACACCCAGACACCAAAACCCCATCAGCGCCGTTAAGCAGCGCCTTGATCACAAACAAAGGATTGACCCGCCCGGAACAAGGAACCCGGATAATACGAAGATCAGTGGGCTGTTTAAAACGACCAACTCCTGCTGTGTCCGCCCCTCCGTAGGAACACCAGTTACACAAGAAACCGACAATGCGAAGTTCTTTCCCGGCTACGTAAGACATAGGGCATTAACCTCAGCTAAGAGTTGATTGTCAGTAAAGTGCTGTAATTGGATCGCTCCACAGGGACAGGTGGAGTTACAGATCCCGCAGCCGGCACAGACAGTTTCAATAACATTGGCGACAATTCTCCCGTCACGGAGTTGTTGTTCTTCAATCGCTCCGAAAGGACAGGTTCCGATGCACTTGCGGCAGCCGACGCAGACATTGGTATTAACCCTTGCTATCTGAGGGTCAGACTCCAAGGTATCTTTAGAAAAAATCGAAAGAACTTTCGCTGCTGCCGCGCTCCCCTGGCCTACGGAAGCAGGAATATCTTTTGGCCCTTGACAGGCGCCAGCCAGAAATACTCCCGAGGTGTTAGTCTCCACCGGCCGCAGTTTGGGATGGCTTTCGACGTAGAAACCATTCTGGTCATACGAAATATGAAGTTTTTCCGCCAACATTCTGGCATCAGGAGTAGCGGTGACAGCGGTTGCGAGCACGACTAAGTCTGCTTCAATTTCCACGGTGGTGCCTAAAAGGGTATCAGCTCCCTTGACAACCATCTTTTTCCCTTTAGGATAAATTCTTGATACTCGACCGCGAATATACTTTGCCCCATATTCTTCCTGAGCCCTTCGGGTAAATTCATCATAGCCTTTTCCCGGAGCGCGAATATCCATATAAAAGACATACGACTGCGAGTCCGGGATATGGTCTTTGGTTAAAATAGTTTGTTTGGCAATATACATGCAGCAAAAATTGGAACAGTAAGGGATGCCGATGGACTTATCCCGGGAACCCGCACACGAGACAAAGACGATGGTTTTTGGTTCTGTGTGGTCCGAAGGTCTTTCGATGTGGCCGGAGGTAGGGCCTGAAGCATTGAGAATCCGTTCGTATTGAATCCCCGAGATCACATCCGGATAACGGCCTCCGCCGTATTCCGGCAGCTTGTCAAGGTCAATCAGACCATAACCGGAAGCGACAATAATCGCGCCCACGTCTTCAGTTACAATTTCATCCTTCATTTCATAATTGATTGCTCCGACCGGACAGAACTTAGCGCAGACGCCGCATTTTCCTTTGATGAACTGCCGGCAGAATTGAGCATCAATCTTGGCTTTCTTGGGAATCGCCTGGGGAAAAGGAATATTAATTGCCCGGGCGGGTGCAACCCCAAAATTGAAAGAGTCATACGCATTCCGGGAAGGGCATTTTTCGATGCAGGCTCCGCAGCCGGTACATTTTGACCAGTCTACGTAGGTTGCTTTTTTGCGGATCTTAATCTGGTAATTGCCCACATACCCTTTGATCTCTTCGATTTCGGAATAGGCATACAGGTTTATTTTTTCATGCTGGGAGACATCCACCATCTTGGGACCCAGGATGCAGATTGAACAGTCCACCGTGGGGAAAGTTTTATCCAGACGAGCCATCATGCCCCCGACCGAGGGACTTTTTTCCACCAGCACCACGTCTAACCCGCCATCGGCACAGTCCAGCGCTGCCTGCATACCGGCTACTCCACCGCCGATGACCAATACCCGTTTATTAATTTTAAAGCGAGAGGCAACGAGCGATTTATTCTGTTTTGCTTTTTCAACCGCAAGCTTTATCGCTTCAATCGCTTTATTAGTATTTAATTCTTTGTCTTCTCCGATCCACGAGCAATGTTCCCGGATATTGGCCATTTCAAAAAAGTACCGATTTAGTCCGGCTTTTTCTACTGTCCGGCGGAACGTGAGCTCATGCATCCGCGGAGAGCAGGCGGCAACCACTACCCGGTCAAGTTTTTCCCGTTTGATCGCCTCCTTGATTTCTTCCTGGCCGGGTTCGGAGCACGTGTACATGTAAGTCGTAGCAAAGGCCACACCGGGCATCATCCGGGCTGCTTCGGCAACCTTGGCTACATCAACCGTACCGGCAATATTATTTCCGCAGTGACAAATAAATACTCCAACCCGCACGAGTTAGGACTCCTCTTCTTCAGCTTTTTTGGCTTTTGGTTTTTTTGCTTTGGCCTTTTCTTGTTCTTCTTTGATCCTTTCCTCAACCGGTCTTCGGGATTTAATCAAACTTTCGGCATTAACATTGTGCTTATCAATTCCCAGTTCCTGGGGAGAATACCCATAGGTTAATCCCATGACCTGAGTGAAAAAAAGAACCGGTATATTAAAGGAAGACCCCATAGTGCTATTGATTTGACCCTGGCGCAGATCCAGGTTTTGCTGGCAAAGCTGACAGGTAACGACCAGGCAATTTGCTCCCGCGTCTAAAACCATGGTTAAAACCTTTGAGGAAAGCTCATTTACCATTTTTCTTTTGGCCACTCCAAAGGCCGCCCCGCAACATTCCACTTTAAACGCAAAGTCACAAACGTTAACGCCAACTGCTCCCATAAGCTTATCCATGGCTAAGGGATTTTCAGGGTCATCGAACTCCATAA
Source organism: Thermodesulfobacteriota bacterium (assembly GCA_035256645.1). Classification (GTDB taxonomy): domain Bacteria; phylum Desulfobacterota; class WTBG01; order JAGOGO01; family JAGOGO01. The sequence continues at coordinate 4,361 of DATEXU010000129.1, forward strand.
TCTCCGGGGGCCGGTTAATAATGCACCCGTAATAGGGGGCAACTTTTAGGTCAGGTAAATCTGTGGTAACTTTTTCGGCAACTGCTTTAGGCCCAATATCCTCAAGAAGAATTTGGAGGACTGATTTTGCCGTCACCCCACAGTTGTACGGTTCATCAAGAATCGCATTAACTTCTTTTTTGAAACTTTCTTCTTTTTTCATCCGAAGGTGAGCTTTTTTAAAAGCCGAAAGGCAAGCAGGGCACGCGGTGATCACGGTAGAAGCCCCCATCTTTTCCACAATCGCTAAGTTGCGGGCAGCAACCGCAGCAGCAAAAACATGGTCTACGGAATGGGCCGGAGTAGAGCCACAGCAACTCCAATCATCCGGCTCAATCAATTTAACTCCTAAGGAGGTGAGTACCTTGCGGACAGACATATCATACTCGATTGCCGAAGCTTCAAGCGAACAGCCGGGGAAATATATGTACTCTTTTTCAGCCACGGTTTTTTCTCTTTTCCTGGAATTTTCGGAAAATTTCTGCCACCTTATCTCGCCCTTTGATCCTGGTGGGCAAAAAGTGGATCTTGCCTTTGCCAAGGATCTTAGGCCCCAGATCAGCATCAGCAAGCAGGTGGCCGGATTTGAAGTTATACCCCATAAGGATGCCAACCTCAAAAACCCGGCCATGGTGTTTCATTGATGAGAGGAACGCATCATAAAACTTTTTTACATCTTTTTCAGAAACGTAGTTTTCCCGGCGGGCGATAATGCGAAGCACATCCATGATATGGGCGATATCAATTTCGCAAGGACAGCGGGTAGTACAGGCTTCACAGGTAGCGCAAAGCCAAATTGATCGGGAATTGAGGATGGTCTCCTTTTGCCCAGCCTGGAGAAGGCGCATTACCTGACTGACGGGGTAATCAAAATATTTGGTGTAAGGACAACC
>DATEXU010000130.1:0-5581 GCA_035256645.1 Thermodesulfobacteriota bacterium
CCAACCTCGATCACACCTTCCACCTCCATTGTCCCAGGTGCTGAAAATATAATCCTTTGGTCTGCTGGGTTGACCGCTTTGACATATCCGGGTTCCCAATCAAAATTCACTTCTGTCGGGCCGTTCGTGGTAATTCGCCCAAACACTGCAATATCTTTAGGACAGGATCCAATATAGGATTTGGGGTCGGCCCAAACCTGTACCTCCGTCACACCGATCACCGTACTGCAACGGGCGCGGAAAGCAACGGTATTTGATACCATTTCATTGGGCGAGTGCGTCCGAAGCGATGCAGACCATTCACGAAAATTGCCGTCAGTGTAATTCATATGAAGTGCGGCACTAACTTGTTGACTGCCGGCCTGATTGAAAACCATCCTCCCATCGGGGGGATCAACGGCTGAAATATATTCCGGTTCCCAGGTGAAAATCACTTCCCCCGGACCATTGGTCTCGATGATGCCAAATATTTGTATGTCTTTGGGGCAAGGGCCGTCATAATAATCAGGCGCCACACTAACCCATAGACCAGTCACCACAGAACTTCCCGAAGGCGGAGGCTCTACAGAAGTTTCGTCTCCTTCTTCCCAGCAACCGACCATTAAAAAAATGATAAAAAATCCGATTGATAAAGATAAAAATTTTACGATACGCATGGAGGCGCCTGTTTGATTTGAGGTTGTGAAGCTCCCCGCTCTGAAAAGCGGGGCTTCCCGGTAAGGAGATAAATTTATATTGCATCGAAATTATATCTCATTAACTGCAAATCGGCAATTTAAACTTTTCTATTGTAAAATCGGATCTATCCGAAAAATTACATCAATTGAACATGCGGGTTCATACGGTCCATTCGGGTGTCTTTAGGGATTTTTTATTATTGACATTTCTTTTACTCTATTTTAGACTTTTTCAAAGATAGCGGCCGCACTCAAAACCGAGTTCAATTTTTAGATTTCCACTTTTTTATTAATCACAAGCTTTCGAAAAGCAAGGCGCATTTCCGCTTTCTTGACTCTTAAAACGAGTTTTCACTAAAAAGCCAATCGGAAGCTCTCAGGCAATACATTTCGCTTTCATTGGAAGAAGATGAGAAGAGCGAATCAATTCCTGTTTTTAACCTTCTTTTTCCTGTTTTTTACAATAGATGCATTCGCTGAAAACCAGTCATTCCATCATTCTCATTGGATTCATCCTGAGTATTTAAAATTATCACCCCGAATCATTGCCGTAATGCCCATGGATAACTATTCACTGGAGCCGGAGGTGGAACGGATCTTATTTGAGGAGGTCTATCGGCAATTATTATCCAGAGGCTATCAGAAAATTGAAAAAAAATATGTATTTGATGTCATGAACCAGCTTGGAATTCAAACGCCCGGTCAGCTTGCAGCAATTCCGATGGAAAAACTCTGCGGTCAATTACAGTGTGATGGGCTTTTATCCGGTGAAATCAATCAGTCTTCAGCGATTCACCAGGTTGCATACGACGCAATCGTGGTTTCTTGCTCCCTGAGACTCAGACACTGCAGGAGTGGAAAAATAATTTGGGAGACCGAGCAATGGCGTACCGCACATCGTCAATAGGCAATAGACCCCTTCAACATACTGATTAACATCGCTCAGCACGAAAAAGCCCCCCGCGAGGATAGAATCGCGTTTCTTGTTGAAAAAATGCTTTCCACGCTGCCTCGGGGTCCGATCCATTTGGATACGGAAGAACTATTGAAAAAGGCCAATATCCAAATCACAGCCACCCCCACAGGAGATCATTCCGATGAGGACTAGGAGAACGCCTTGGATTCAACTCAATCTATTGATTTTGATTTTTATTTTCTCCGGTTGTGCGACAAACACCGTATCACCTGATCGTGCTTCCTTGCCTGCGCCAGTTCACCCGCCGCTGCCTCCGCCGCTAAAGCAAAATCTGGTGGCGATCGCCGGTTTTGAGAATCGGAGTGCATTTGCTGCAGATAAGCTCTGGGACACCTGTTCACAACAACTCTCCACGCATCTGATAGAGATGGGTTTTTTCCGCGTGGTCGAATGGGAGCGGATGAAGAAGCTATTCAGCTGGGACGCATTAAGCACGAGCAGTTTAGTCAAGATCCCTGAGAAAAGAGATGAAGCAAGAAAAATACTTTTATGTGAATATTTCATATCCGGAGCGATAACATATTTTGACGTCAGCAGGCATTCCCGTGTCAGTGCGATTTCAAAACAAAAAACATTTTATACAACAGTACGAGTGGACTTGTCATTGCAAGATGCGATGACAGGAGAATATGTCGCCGCAGCTTCTGCTGAAACGATCGAGACTCAGGTATTCACCGGCGGTGTAGCCGGAGGGGAAACCGGCACCTGGTCGCCAAGATCTGCGGATTTGGCTCTCAACAAGGCCATTAAAGAAGCTTTATACGAGTTGACGATCCGATTCGAGAAACTATCGCTAAAAGAATCAAATAACAAAAAATGATGGTTTTTTGAAATATGATGACAGCCTGTGGCATTTCCTGAATCTTCTTTAGTCGAAACTTAGCATGAAAAAAGGGGGTGTTCAAAATGTATCGATTTAAGTTCAGCCCTTTCGGGCGGGTCATGACCTTTTTGATTACAGCTGTATTTATTTTTTCGCTCAACGCAGAATTAGTTTATTCAGCTGAAGCCAGTTCAACCACCAAGGTTACACATAAGCCCATCAAATACTTTGTTCCCGAAAAACGGATTCGACTCGTGGCCGATGTAACGGACAAGGAGGGGATTACTCTCGTTCGATGCTATTTCAGGGGTGGAAGCCAGGCCGATTATGTATTTGTCGGTATGGATCGTTTAAAAAAAGACGTTTTTGAGGCAGTGCTGCCGGCTGCATCTCCAGGGACGCGCAGTATCGAGTACTTGTTTCTGGTGGTCAACAAAAAAAATCAAGTCATCAGAACTCAGGAGTTTTTAGTTCAGAAGGAGGACAGGGACGAGATTCCTGCATGGCAGATTAAGGATGCCGGGGGCAATATTCACGTCTCGACGGAACTGGCAAAGGCGCCAGGGTCGGTTGTCGGCTTTACCGATTCCATCGTTATTGATGTGGTTGAGTCGGCTGCCCGCTTCGGGTTTGTTGCCGGCGGTGTATATGCCGCGACACAGATCGCGGCTGCCGGCGGAACTTCCGGAGCAGCCGCCGCAGCGACAAGCGGTGGGGCGGTCACTGCATCGACCGGCGGTTCTACAGCGACGATTGTGGGTGTTGCAGCCGGTGTGGCGGTCATTGGCGGAGGGGTGGCATTGGCCGCGAAGGAGCAAGAAAAGGAAGAATTTAATGCCAGCGCATCAATCGAATGGGGTGATTATGGAGGAGCAAAAGATGATTCATTCATGGTATGGTTTGCCGGAGAGTACCTAGGAGAAAGCCCGCGTGGGGGATCAGGATCCAAAACGGTCTCCAACCTCAAAGTGGGTGGTCATGAGTTGAAGATTACCTTCAGCGGTCAAACCGGTAGCGATTATCCGGGAACCTATTATATCAAATTGGGTGGCGGCGCTGCTTTTTCCGATGGCAATACCTACATCCAAAAAGACTTGGAAAACATCGGTGACACGCACAGCCATTCGGTTAACGTGCCTGAGCCATGAGCAATGTAAACAGATAGCGACAGCGTCCTGTTTCAGGATTTATATCCCAAAGATTGGATTGAATTGCGCCTCATGGTATGCTTGTCCGCCTCTGGCAGGATGGAGGAACCGGGGGGAATGGAGGGAACCTATAGGGTGACTGGAGTTCCCCCCAGCTTGACTCGAAATAAAGGATGAACCATGAATGCGAATTCAAATGATTCTCACAACGATTAAAATAACCGGCGGATATTAACGCCGGAAAAAAAGTATCAGCTCTTTTTCTTTTAACTTGCTCAAATCCTCTTTGATCAGTAACGCCGACTTCTCCTTCTGGGTGTCTTTTACGCTTTCTCCGATCTCCTTGATCACCCGATCCGTCTCAAGCCGCATCATCTCCAACTGGGCTTGACCCGAAATCTCGGATATCTTCTTCTCAACCTTACCGCCGCAATTTCCACCTTCATATTCTCGATAGTTATCTCCTGAACCAGACGCTGCATCTCCGCTTCTTTTCTCAACCGCTCCCTGAACATCTCCTCTAAAATAATTCATATACCCTATAAACCAAGAGAGGACATGTTTTTCTCTCTTGGTTTTATTATAATAGAACACCCTTTCGTATTCCCATTAGTTCAAACCATGCAATCTCTAATAAATCTTAGGCCCTATTTTTTTTGAAGATTGGGAGAGGCTCAATCCAAATTGCTCATTCATAGAATTGAATAGTTCTTCATACATTTAATCAGGTTATCCAAAATCTTCCACATATTTATCCTCACCTATTTCATTAATTTAATTCTTTTTGAAAGATTTGGAGAATCGCATCGTCTATTGGGGCAAGTGTTTAAAATAAAAACCCAATTAAGGAAGGAGGAAGGCAATGAAAAAAATGAAGGTAATACTAGAAACCGTAAATAAAATTAGGGAATGGTTTTTAATAATTTTTACTGTTTCTTTTTTTACTGCAACATTTTTAATGGTTCTAAATACCTCATCTTATGCTGCAGACAGAGTGCTCAAGGGGAAAGGTGCATACACAGTTTTTTCTGTTTCATGTCCATCTAATACATCATTATTCGATAAACAACATACATATTACATATCTGTTGCAACAAAGGAAGCTGCACGTAAAGGAACAGTTACTTTCTCTTGGTACCCACTCACTTATGAATTAGGACAAACTGGTTCATATGTTTCAAAAACTTTCAATATACCTTATAAAAATATGGCAACTTGGAAATGGGAATCTATAATACCAGCAAAAGTAAAAAAGTTGTCATGGGGAATTAAAATGACTTGCAAAGTTGTTAGTACAGATGCGTCAGGGAAAAATAAAGAAAGTTATAGTGGATATCTTACTTATTTAAAAGGAATAAATTATTGATTTTAATTCACTACTGTCCCAACGTTGAATTGTTAATAGGATCTAACTAATTGATATTAAATAGTTTATATCCAAAATGTTATTTTTCGATTTGAAATCTGGTTTGAGAAAATGGGAAGCTCCTCCATCATTCAAGGAGGAGACTGCCCATGAATTATGGAAAAATCATTTTTGCCCAATTGATGGATTTTCTTTCGTCTTACGAGTTTCATCAGTGCGTTTTGCGTTACAACGGAAACTACAAAATCAAAAGCTTCTCATGCTGGGATCAATTTCTATGCATGGCTTTTGCTCAGCTCACTTATCGGGAGAGTCTGCGCGATATTCAAGCATGCCTGAGGGCGGCTCAAACCAAGCTTTACCATCTGGGCATTCGCGGCAAGGTATCCCGAAACACCCTGGCCAATGCCAACCAGGTTCGACATTGGCGGATCTATGCCGACTTCGCCCAGATCCTAATTGCCAAAGCTCGAAAGCTCTACGTCAACGATTCTTTCGGCGTGGAGTTGGATCAGACCGTTTATGCATTGGATTCGACGACCATCGATCTGTGTCTGTCTCTTTTCCCATGGGCCAGGTTCCGCAAAAGCA
>DATEXU010000131.1:0-3287 GCA_035256645.1 Thermodesulfobacteriota bacterium
CTGCTGGGTACGATTCAGTCATGTTTATTCATCGCCGGCCTCAATTTTATTTCCTGCCTTTTCCTGGTGCATTCCCTGTCCGAAAGGAAAGCGTAGTCTCATAAGGGTATTTGTTCCTTACTCCAAACGCCCGGGATCGGCTGATGACAAAACTTACAAGAACCTTTTTCAATGGAGTTTTCCAAAATCGCCAACCCCATTCTCTGGATCAGAACCTTTTTGCAGGAGGGACAATACGTATTATCACCCTCATGGCCGGGAACATTGCCGATATAAGGGAAATGAAGACCAGCCCTAAACGCTGTTTCTCGTGCCATCTCCAAAGTCTTTACGGGCGTGGGGGGGAGGTTTTGGATCTGATACATGGGATGAAAGCGGGTGAAGTGAATCGGGACATCAGGGCCTAAATTCGCTTTAACCCAGACGCACATCCTTTGTAACTCCTCAGGATTATCATTCAAGGTGGGTATTATCAGCGCAATGATTTCAAACCAGATTCCGATTTCTTTCAATCTTTGTAAGGTAGCTAAAACTGGCGCCAGCTCTCCGGAACAAATATTCCGGTAAAACGTATCGCTAAAAGACTTGAGGTCTATTCTCACTGCGGTTAACTGTTTGCACAAATCACGGAGAGGAATTTCATTCATAAAACCATTGGAAATCATTACGCTTCCGATGCCCGCCGCGCGAGCTGTTTTTGCCATGTCATACATTGAGGTATAAAACACCGTGGGTTCAGAATAGGTATAAGCAATGGTAGGGATGGATCGGTTGTGGCAAATCTCTATAGCGCGGTCAGGGGTCAATAAATCGTGGGGTATCTCTTCCGGCCGGACCTGAGATATCTCCCAATTTTGGCAAAATTTACAGGAAAAGTTGCATCCCGCGGCCGCAAGGGAAAAAGCAAGCGTGCCCGGGAGATAATGATAAAAAGGTTTTTTCTCAATCGGGTCAGTATGCGCCGCACAGATTTTGTTATAGACTAAAGAATAATATTTTCCGCCCTGGTTCTCCTTGTTCCCGCAATATCCCCTTTTTCCCTCAGCAACCTGACATCTTCTCGGGCATGTTTCACATTCAATCCTCAGGGAGTCCAGCTTTCGGTAAAACATTTCCTCCTTTACATGGCCTTCCTCAGCCCTTGCCTCCCCATCACCCCATAAACGCAACCCAGAAACAGGATCCGGCCAATCAAGAAAAGAGCAGGAACAAACACAGGTACTGGCAACCGCCCATTTGATAAATTCCCGTCGAGAAAATTTTTCCATTTTTTCTCCTTTTCGCCTCCCCCCCGCTCTTCCCCACTCCTTGGTTTATCTCGCCCTCTTTCAAAAAAGAAAGGAAATCCACACGAATAATCAAAGGATTTTAATAAGAAAAATAATATTTTTTAAAAATATCTGGATTTTTTTTTTGAAATATATTATATCATGTGACAAAGGGATTATCCAATAAACTCACTCAGCCTTTTTTTTTATGGAACAAGCTCCAAAAAAAATATTGATCGTTGATGACGAAGAATCGATCCGGATCCTTTACAAACAAGAATTCGAGGAAGAAGGATACGAAGTGCTCTTGGCTGCTAATGCTTACGAGGCCTTAGAAATCGTGGATAAGGAATCTTTAGACATTATGGTCTTGGATATCAAAATGCCGGGGATGGACGGCATAGAGGCCATGCAAAAAATTGTGGGTAAAAAAAACAATATCCCCATTATCATCAATTCTGCGTATCCGCATTTTAAGGATAGTTTTATGACCTGGGTAGCGGAAGAATATGTGGTAAAATCATCAAATCTCCAGGAACTTAAAGACAAGATCAAACAACTGCTCAACAAACCTCCGGAATAACCTTTTCTATTTTTCAGCTTGATTTTATGGAAAAAACCCTCACCATGATCATGGCCGGCGGCAGGGGCGAAAGACTCTACCCCTTAACCAAAGAAAATGCCAAACCCGCGGTCACCTTCGGGGGAATTTACAAGACAATTGACTTCACCCTTTCCAATTGCTTAAATTCCGGTATCCGCCGAATCTATCTTCTTACCCAATACAGCAATGCCACTCTCGATAAACATATGCATTTAGCATGGAACATTTTTAACCGCGAACTGGATGAGTTCATTGACAATATCCCCCCTCAAAAGATGAATGTTGATTGGTGGTATCGAGGAACTGCGGATTCTATTTATCAGAATATTAATATCCTGGAGCGAGAGCGTCCCCAGCACGTGCTTATTCTTTCCGGAGACCATATTTATAAAATGGACTATCGGAAAATGCTGGATTTCCACCAAGCAAAACAATGCGACCTCACTGTGGCCTGTGTAGAAATCAATAAAGAAAAAGCTCTTCACATGGGAGTTTTTGAAGTGGATGATGCGTTTCGTATCATCGGGTTTCAAGAAAAACCGGCTCGTCCGAAGTCTGTTCCCTGGGATCGTTCCAAGTCATTGGTTTCCATGGGGGTGTATGTTTTCAAAACCGAACGTTTGGTGAGAGAAATTATTGATGACGCAAAACGAGAATCGGAACATGATTTCGGAAGAAATATTATCCCGCGAATGATCAAAAAGCGAAGCGTTTTTGTTTATAATTTTAAAAATGAAAAAAAAGGAGGGGTTGAGTACTGGCGAGACGTCGGGAGCCTCGATTCTTATCACGAAGCGAACATGGAACTCCTCAAAGAAAATCCGGTGTTTGATCTTTACGATACCACCTGGCCCATTCGGACCTATCAGGAGCAGGCGCCTCCTGCAAAAGTTGTGCTGTCCGGAGATGGGGAGGGTTTAAGCCGGGGCGTTACCATTAACTCCCTTATCTCCAATGGATGCCTCATTATCGGGGGAAAGATCAATCGTTCAGTCCTTTCGCCGTTTGTTCAGATTCACAGCCATTGTCGGGTCGAAAACTCAATCCTGTTGAAGGGGGTGACCGTGGGCCATCATGCCCGGATCAGGAAAGCGATCATTGACGAAGGAGTAACCATCCCCCCCTATTATACGATCGGATATAACCTCGAGGAAGATCGTAAAAAATTTACGGTTAGTGAATCAGGCATTGTTGTGGTGCCCCAGGGATTTATTGTGGATTAATGTAGGGGCGAGGTTACCTCGCCCCTACATGAACCGCGCACCTACATTAATCGCCATTATTGTTCAGACCCTTTTGTCCTCTGTCCGTGCAAATGTAAATCAAGAGGGGTACGCTTTCATTGCAAAGTTAGCATCTAACGATTTAATCAGGCTTGTCTTCTAAAACCCTTGCCGAAAAAGAATTACCACTTA
>DATEXU010000132.1:0-7476 GCA_035256645.1 Thermodesulfobacteriota bacterium
CGGTGTATGATGCGGCCGGCAACCTGGTGCGGATCATTGACTTCATATCAGGCCACTCGCTCTATGACTATCTGCGAGAGCAAAAAATGTCTCATGAGGAATACTACCGCCAGGAGCTCTCCAAAGTTATGCAACTATTTATGAAGTGCATCGAAGCGATTGCACATTTACATAAGCAAGGATTGCATCACGGTGATATCCGGGCCGACCACATTATCATAAAGAACAAAATGGATACTTATGTATGGATCGACTTCGACTATGAAGTCGACTATCTGAACTATGACTTATTCTGTTTAGGCAACGTCCTTCAGCAGGTGGTGGGAAAAGGGAGACATTCTTTAGACGACATCCGTCTTCGGCCATCAAATTATCCATACTTCAACAACACGTTGACTCCAAACGACATGTCACTGATGTTCGGGCATAGGGTCACCAACTTGCGTAGGCTGTATCCATACATATCGGAAGCTTTAAACGAAATTCTCATGCGTTTCTCTGCTGGAGCTACCGATTTCTATAAAAGTGTGAACAGCCTTCTGGGAGATCTTTGTTTTCTGTTTCCTTCTTGAAGGTGATAAGGGACTTTTTTGAAGTTTTGAAAACATCGCCAAATCGGCTATTCGTCAATGCGTCGCGGGACTAACATTCTGCTGCAAAGGACGTCTCGTACCTCTCGCCGCCCCTGAGCATCACGTTAGGCCAAAGAGCCAGGGGGGAACGCCGCGATGTCGGGGAACGGATGAATGTAAATAACGTGAGGTTTAAATGAGAGCACATGATACTGATGACCTTGCACTCCTTGACCGACCTGAGGTTTTATCTTGTCTTTTTTATCCTCGGAAAGAGCTTCCCGAAATTCCGGTCACTCCCAAAGCGATGACCTTTTTTATTACTGTTGATAAGGGGATTTCTATCGGGTGCAGGTTTTATCCGACAAAAAAAGAAGCGGCCGTTATTTTTTATTTTCATGGGAATGGAGAGATCGCAAGCGACTATGATTATGTTGCTCCGCTTTATAATGAGATTGGTATTAATCTTTTTGTTGCTGATTATCGGGGGTATGGGTTAAGCAATGGGGAACCAACCGCCACTGCTTTAATAAAAGATGCTCATGCTTTATTCCATGGTTTTGTCAAGTTTCTCGAAGAACTGAGCTATAAAGGCGATATTATTATTATGGGGAGGTCACTCGGAAGCGTTCCGGCGCTTGAAGTTGCGGTTCACTATCAGCATGGTCTCACCGGGCTCATTATTGAGAGTGGGTTTTCGAACACGATGACGCTCGTTGATTATTTTGGGTTTGCCGAATTGTTCGCGGGGATAAAAAATTTCAAAGGGTTTGGAAATGGAGATAAAATTAAAGCAGTGTCTCTTCCCACTCTCGTGATCCACGCGGAAAAAGACAGGCTTATTCCGGCAAGCGAAGGCAGGGAACTCTACGATCTTTCCGGGTCAACAAGAAAAAGACTCGTGATCATTCCGGGAGCAGGTCATAATGATATAATGGTGAAAGGAAGGGAACAGTATTTTCGCGAGATTGAAACGTTTATCAGGATGGTTAGCGGTTAAGAGAACCAAGATAACTGAACCGGTAAGGAAAGTAGAGGACCTCTTCCCATTTGTGCAAAGTTTCCCCAACAAAATAATCAAAAAGGGAAAGTTTTTTCTTCGGGTAAATAAGCTCCGGCTCTCCTGTTATTCCTCCCATCTTGGCGGCAATATCCACCGCATCACGAAAATTTCCCAGCTCATCAATAAGCCCAAGAGCTTTTGCCTGAGCGCCGGTAAAAATCCTTGCATCGGCAATGGACTCCCCTTGCTCTTTGGTTAAATGCCGTGAATTAACGACTGCTGATACGAACTGGCGGTGTATGTCATCAACCACTGCTTGGAGTAAAATTTTCTCCTCATCTGTCATTTTCCGAATGGGTGACATAGCGTCTTTGTATTTTCCACTTTTTAGGACAACGCCCTTAAGCCCGATTTTACCTAATAGCTCCTCGAAATTGGCATATTCCACAATCACGCCAATACTGCCCGTAATCGCGCCCGCATTGGCGACAATGGTATCGCAGGCGCAGGCCACATAATATCCCCCCGAGGCGCCGAGGGAACCGATAGAGGCAACCACTTTTTTTTCTTTTTTTATTTTGTTGATTTCCTCGTAAATTTCTTGGGAGGGACCGACGCCGCCACCGGGAGAATCAATGCGAACGACGATCGCCTTTACTTTGTTGTTCTTTTTAAATTCATGGAGTTGATCGATAATGGCAAGGGAGTCGGTAATGACTCCGGTGATAGGAACAACCCCGATTTTTTCTCCCAGCGAAAGGTCTCCCTCTCTGCCGAAAAATGAGGTAAAGAAAATTGCGAAGAAGAAAAAAAGGAACAAAGCGACACATAAACCGATTAAGCCTTTTAAAATAGGGTGTTTCTTCGTCGTCATGAGTTATCCAACGTTACGGTTTAACATAATCAGAAGCATGATCATTTGTATCATTCCTCTGATGAAGGCTTTGCCTCGGTCAAACTTTCAGGAGCAGCGGCTTCGGCTTGCTGTTCTTCTTTAATGGGTTCAACCTTTTCCTCAGCGACTTTTGGCTCTGTGGTTTCTCTCGTTCCTTTTTCCGGGGGAGTAGACTTTGTTTCTAATATTTCTCCTAAAGAGGTTGCCGGAGCTTCCTGAACAGTAAGATATTTTTTTGCCTCATCGTCTTCGGTTTTCTTTTCTAACCCTTTGAGGCTTAAACCGATCTTTCTATCTGCTTCGTCAATATGAATAATCAAAGCCTTGAGAGAATCTCCAACTTTTACAAACTCAGAGAGCTTCCCAGCCTTATCCTTGTTTATTTCCGAAATGTGGATAAGACCTTCAATCCCTTCGGCAAGCTCAAGGAATATACCAAAATCGGTGATATTGGTAACTTTTCCTTCGAATACTTCTCCGGGGGAATATTTATGAGAAATTCCTTCCCACGGATCTTTTTCCAACTGTTTTACTCCGAGAGAGAAACGTTCTTGTTTTTCGTCAATATTGAGGACGATAGCTTGAATTTTTTGTCCTTTTTTATAGACCTCGCCAGGATGTTTGATCTTCTTGGTCCATGAGAGATCAGAAATGTGGATTAACCCATCAATACCTTCATCTAAGCCCACAAACAGGCCGAATTCAGTAATATTTTTAATGGTTCCTTCAATAATGGTTCCTACGGGATATCTTTCTTTAACAATATTCCACGGATTAGGCTCTAACTGCTTTATGCCCAATGAGATTCTCTTTTTAGAAGGGTCAACACTTAAGATGATTGCTTCAATCGCATCATTGAGAGAGACAACCTGCGAAGGGTGGCGAATCTTTTTATTCCAGGAGATTTCCGAAATATGGATAAGTCCTTCGATACCTTTTTCGAGTTCCACAAATATACCGTAATTGGTAAGGCTCACCACTTTACCCGCAATTTGTTTCCCCACCGGGTATCTTCCGGAAGCATTCGCCCAGGGGTCGGCGCTTAACTGCTTGAGACCAAGAGAGACTCGTCCTTTTTCTTTGTCCATTCCAATAACTTTTACCTTGATTCGGTCTCCCAAAGAAAACATCTCCGACGGGTGGTTTACTCGTCCCCAGGACATATCTGTAATATGTAAAAGTCCGTCAACGCCTCCCAGGTCGATAAACACTCCATAATCAGTAATATTCTTTACTGTGCCCTCAATAACACTGCCTTCTTCCAAGGTTTTGAGGGTTTCGCCTCTTAAGGTTTCTCGTTCTTTTTCCAAAATAGATCGGCGAGAAATAACAATGTTACCCCGTTTCTTATTGAATTTTAAAATTTTGAATTTAAAAGTCTGGCCGATCAATCGGTCCATGTCCTTGACCGGGTGGAGGTCAATTTGTGAGCCGGGAAGGAAAGCCCTGACCCCGATTTCCACGGAGAGACCTCCTTTGATCCGGGAAATCACTCTCCCTTCAATTGTCTCGTCATTTTCATAGACCTTGCCGATTTTGTCCCAGACCTTCGCTTGATCCGCCTTGCTTTTAGAAAGAACAATCAGTCCTTCATCGTCTTCTCTTCGTTCCAAGAGGACATCAACTTTATCGTTTACGTGTATCGAGACCCCCCCGGTTTCATCCTGGAATTCTCGGATGGGGATTTGTCCTTCAGATTTATATCCCACATCTATCAAAACGTATTCGGCGCTGATTCTGACGACCGTTCCTTCAACGACCTCTCCTTCCTGGATGTCTTTCAAGGTATTTCCATAAAGTTGATCCATCATTTCATAGGAATCATCTGGATCTCCTTCCTGCTCATCCGCGGTTACAATGACCGGCTGAGTCTGTACTTTTTTCTCGATTATTGTTTCACTTTTATCCATTCAATTTTACCCCCTAATTTTTTTTTTGCTTGGATGACTTCCATCATCCGGGCAATAACCTCTTCAACAGTCATTGCCGAAGAATTTATTATAACAGCATCAGGCGCCGGCTTTAAAGGAGCATGGCTTCTTGTACTGTCATTATGGTCTCGTGTTATGATATCCTGCGTTACTTGCTCAAGGCTTATTGATAAGCCCTTAAGCGTTAATTCCTTAAATCTTCTTTTCCCCCGCTCTTCGGGCGTTGCGTCTAAGAAAAACTTAACCTCCGCGTCAGGGAAGACTACTGTCCCCGCATCTCTTCCTTCTAAAACCAGTTTTATTTTTTCTCCTATCTTCCTTTGGAGAGCCGTGATCTGGTCTCGAACGGCTTTTCTGGCTGATATCCGCGAGGCAAGCATGCTTATCTCGGGAGAGCGGATTTGCTCAGAAACATCGTGACCGTGGTTTAGAATTGTTATCTTTCCATTTTTATTACAAAAGGTAACCTCCAGGTTTTTACAGAGGTCTACCAATGCGTCTTCATTTTCTTCCGCGATTTTTTTTTGCAACGTTTCAAGGGCGACAATACGATATAACGCCCCAGAGTCAACGTAGGTATATCCTAAAAGAGTTGCGAGGCCAAGGCTTACCGTGCTTTTTCCTGCACCCGAGGGGCCATCTATGGTAATGATCGAGACCATGAGCGCGACATTTTACTGAGATAATGAATCCAATAATTCCATAAAATTGGGAAACGAGGTGGCAATCGGCGCCGTATCCTCAACAATTGTTTCCCCGGATGCGGTTAATCCGGCAATAATAAATGCCATGGCCACTCGGTGGTCTCCATAACTTGAAACTCGGGTGCCTTTAAGTTTTTGAGGACCCGTGATTGCCATGCCGTCTTCGAATTCTTCCACCTGAACCCCAAATCGTCTTAACCCCTCAGCCATAGCCTTAATGCGGTCTGTTTCTTTTACCCGAAGTTCTTTGGCATCGCGAATAATGGTTGTTCCGTCAGCTTGAGAAGCAGCCACTGCCAGAAGCGGAAGCTCATCAATCGTTCGGGGGATAAGATCACCGCTTACTTCTACGCCTTTTAACAAAGAAGATTTTACGATAATATCCGCCCGTTCTTCTCCGCCCTCTTCTTTTATCTCACCGATTCTGATATCCGCCCCCATGTTTTTGAGGACGTCTAAAATACCCGTTCGCAAAGGATTAATGCCAACGTCGCGAATAATTACCTCGGAATCAGGAATGATTGCTCCCCCGACAACAAAAAAAGCTGCGGATGAAATATCTCCGGGAACAAACAGAGAAAAGGCCTCTAACTCCGAAAAACCTTGTATCCGAACCATCGTGTTTTTGGTCTCAACATGAGCGCCAAGCGCTTTCAACATCCGTTCGGTGTGGTCTCGGGAGAGAACGGGTTCAATCACTTCCGTTACACCATCAGCATAAAGGCCGGCGAGAAGAATAGCAGACTTTATCTGCGCACTCGCAACCGGGGTGCGGTAGGTAATCGACCTTAAGTTTCCTCCGCGGATAGCTAAAGGCGCGCAATCACCACCCTCACGGCCGTCTATTTTTGCCCCCATCGCCCGCAAAGGCTCAGTTACTCGTTTCATGGGCCTTTTACGCAGAGAGGCATCACCCGTAATAATCGAAAAAAAATTTTGTCCCCCAAGAAGGCCGGTTAACAACCGGGTAGTTGTCCCCGAATTACCGGCATCAATGATATCAGAGGGTTCTTGAAGGCCTTTTAATCCTTTTCCCCAAATAGTATACTCGGTCCCGCTTCCTTCTATCGTTATCCCCAGTGACTGGAATGCTTTCAGCGTGTTGAGGGTATCGTCACCCGGACAAAAATTACTTACCTTGCTTTTCCCTCGGGCAAGAGAACCCAAAATAATCGCTCGATGCGAGATCGATTTATCACCGGGGGGATAGATTATTCCCTTTAACTGTTTATTTTTATTAACTATAATAGATTCTACTGATTTCAAAATTAATCTTCTAAAAATAGTATAGCTTTAATGAAAAAGTCAAATGTTTTATTTTTTAAAAGGCCCTTTTCTTTTAACTAATTAACCCTCGCCGAATCCGTCGGGATTCTTCAAATTTCCTGACCAGTTCGACTCCATCCCCGCGCTTGATTAATTCTTTTAACTCCTCTAAGGTCTTTTGAAAACCTTCCATTAAATTTACCAGGTTTCCTTTATTCATCAAGGCAATATCTTTCCACATGATGGGGTGGCTTGCGGCAATTCGGGTAAAGTCTTTTAAACCTCCACCGGAAAATTTAAAAATACTTTCTTTCTCATGATTTATTTCATGAAGATAATTTACCAAGGCAAAAGCGATCATATGGGGTAAGTGGCTTACTGCTCCCAAAATTTTGTCATGTGGCTCGCTATCCATGAAAAAAACTTCTGAACCTAATGAAATCCAAAGATTTTTTATTTTTTCCAAAGCTGAAAGGTCAGTCTTTTTCGAAGGAGTGAGAATGCATTTCCTTTCCAGAAAAAGATCTGAAAATGCTGCCTCAACCCCTGAATTTTCCGTTCCCGCTATGGGGTGAGAGCCAACAAAAAAGACTCCGGGAAAAGAGAGCTTATCTGTTTCGATCATAATTTCGTTTTTAACACTCCCAACATCAGTAAGGATGGCCCCTTTTTTGAGCGCCGGCAGTACTTTTTTAATGATGGGAATAATGTCTTGTACCGGGGTGGCGATTACGACTAATTCTGCATTTTTTACTCCTTCGTCAAGATTAAGGGTAAACTCATCCACCACGTTAAGGTCCTTTGCTTTTCGGAGGTTTTCGGGGGTTCTGCCGATCCCCACGATGTGGTTGAAGATTCCTTTTTGTCGCGCGGAAAGCGCAAGAGAGCCTCCTATCAATCCTACCCCAACTATTGCCACGTTGTTAAATTTTACCATTCTTACGCTCATTGATGATTGAGAAGCGCTTTTTTTAAGGTGTCGATGAATCTTTTATTTTCTTCAGAAGTCCCTATACTGAGCCGAATATATTCGGGAAAACCAAAGGACGTTAATGGCCGCACAATAACGCCCATCCGTAACAGGGAATCATACACGCGGGGGCAT
>DATEXU010000133.1:0-9339 GCA_035256645.1 Thermodesulfobacteriota bacterium
AGGTACGGTGCCGAATGCACACGACCCGTCCAAGCGTCACGCGCCAACCATGCTGACCACAGACCTCTCTTTGCGCTTCGACCCTGTCTACGAGAAGATTTCACGGCGCTTCATGGAGAACCCCGATCAGTTGGCGGACGCGTTCGCCCGGGCGTGGTTCAAGCTGACGCACCGCGACATGGGCCCGCGCGCACGCTATCTCGGCCCGGAGGTTCCGGCCGAAGAGCTCATCTGGCAAGACCCTATCCCTGCCGTCAATCACAAACTGATTGACGCACAGGACATCGCCTCCCTCAAGGGCAAGATCCTGGCTTCCGGCCTGTCTGTGTCGGAGCTGGTTTCGACCGCCTGGGCATCGGCGTCCACCTTCCGTGGCTCCGACAAGCGCGGCGGTGCCAACGGTGCCCGCATTTGTCTGGCGCCGCAGAAGGATTGGGAAGTCAACCAGCCTGCCCAACTGGCGAAGGTGCTCAAGACCCTGGAGGGCATCCAGAGCGCGTTCAACAGCGCGCAGTCCGGCGGCAAGAAGGTATCGCTGGCTGACCAGATCGTTCTGGCCGGTTGCGCGGGCGTCGAGCAGGCTGCGAAGAATGCCGGTCACGATGTGACGGTTCCCTTCACGCCGGGACGTATGGACGCCTCGCAGGAGCAAACCGATGCGGCCTCCTTCGCCGTGCTCGAGCCGATCGCGGACGGCTTCCGTAACTACCAGAAGGCTCGCTATGCCGTATCGGCCGAGGAGTTGCTGGTTGACAAGGCGCAATTGCTGACCCTGACCGCTCCTGAGATGACGGTTCTCGTTGGCGGTATGCGAGTCTTGAATGCCAACTTCGGAGGGTCCCAGCACGGCGTCTTCACCAAGCGGCCAGAGACGCTCACCAATGACTTCTTCGTGAATCTGCTCGACATGAGCACGACGTGGAAGGCAACCGCGGAAGACAATGACGTGTTCGAAGGGCGTGATCGCGCAACGGGCGAACTCAAGTGGACCGGCACCCGTGTCGACCTAATCTTCGGTTCGAACTCCCAACTCCGAGCCTTGGCGGAAGTCTACGGATGTGAGGACTCCCAGGAGAAGTTCCTGCGCGACTTTGTAGCGGTGTGGAACAAGGTCATGAACCTTGACCGTTTCGACCTCGCCGGATCGTAACACAAACGTCTTTGAGTCAAAAGTGCAGGTCTACCCATTTGACAAAATAAATTTTTCTGGGTCAATCGTTTTGCCGCCAGAGCAAATGATTGAGCATGAATAAAGGATAGAGGAGCGAGGATAAAGGCGCGGGGTTCGAGGAACGAGAAATTTAATCGTGAAACTTAAAACGCAAAAGGTGAACCGTGCGGCCACCTTGCGTGACTATCGCAAAGCGCATGTGGCTTGGGAGTAGGGGGGGTTGCCCCGCGTCCCCAGCCCCGTGCTTTCTGCCTTACCCATAGAGATTTAGCCTCGTTCTCGCCCTTCGACAAGCTCAGGGTGACACTATAGGCTCAGTGTTACCATCCAAACTGTCATGGTGAGTTTATCGAACCATGACAGTTTGGCTCCTCGACTGAAGCATTAAAAAGAAAGCTTTACTCCTCCAAACGCGGAAATTCCCGCGGCATCGTATCCTTTAATTTCCTGATAGTGCTCGTTAAAAAGATTTTCAATTCTCGAGAATAATTGAAAGTGCTCATTTATGGTGTAGGTTCCTGCAAGATCAACCCGCGTATAGGATTTTACCATTTCATTTTCAGGCCACCAATAGTTGAGCCGTCGTCCAATGTAATTCGCGCTGAGCGTTGTCTGAAGTTTTTTTCGAAAAACATAATTGACTGATATACCGGCTTTGTTTTTCGGGCGGTTCAGCAACTGCCCGCCATTTGTTTTATCTCTGGTTTCAGTGCGGGTATAGTTGGCAGAGATCGTGAGATTTTCTAACGGAGCAACCGCCGTTTCGACTTCGTACCCTTTTGCTTTGGCTTTGTTTAAGTTGATATACGTACTGGTGTAGTCAGGATAGGTGTAATAGGAAATGTAGTCGTCATAATCATTATGAAAATAAACAAAACTAAAGCGGCATCGTTCGTCAAACAACTTTTGCTCTATGCCCACATCAAAGCTTTTGCTTTCTTCGGGCTTGAGATTTGGATTTCCCCCCAAAAAGCCATACACCGGTATGGCGGGCGCGAAAAGCTGATAGAGGGTCGGAGCCTTGAAGCCGGTGCCCCAGGTTCCTTTAAATTTAGTGCCGGTTTGGTGAATGAGATACGCCAAAGCCACTTTATAAGTGGTTTCGGTCCCGAACACCTCGTGGTCATCAACGCGGACACCTCCGGTTAAAAAAAGCTGCTCGAACAGCTTGAGCTGGTTCTGGAAATACCAGGCTTTGTTGTTGATTGTTTTTTTGGGGAACACGGACTCTCCCCAGGTGTCGGCATAAAATGATTCACCGGTTTCTTCCTTATATTCAAACCCCGCGGTTATCACGTCAATATCACCGAGATACCAGTTATTCTGCCATTCACCTTTGATGTTTGATGAGTCGTACCAGCCTTTTGCTGAATAGAAGGGTTCATGGCTGTCCGGTTTATCCCGGTCATCCCGCTGGATGGTGTAGTAACCGAATTTTAAAATAGAGTCCCAGTAAGCGGCAATCTGTTGATTGTAGCGCGCCAGATAAAGCTGAGAGTTGGTCTCCTCAGTATAGTTGGGATCATTGACCGTGCTAAGCGTATAATTGAAAAAATCATAATTCCAGTCGTCCAGATGCACCTTGGCGTCCTCCGAGCGGAAAACAAAATCAAGGTTCCCTTTTTCAAAGAGCTGATAGCCTATCCGTCCTGAGAATGCATTGTTTTCATAATTGTCATCCGCTGACACCCCATTGCTGTCAACACGGTTACCGGAAAAAGAGTAATCCCACTTTCCGATTTTACCGTCACCGCTCAAGACCTCCCGGAAAGTTTCATCCGAACCCCCTTCGGTAAGAAGAGAAAATTTTGGTTTGCCGGTGCCTTTTTTGGTGATGATATTGACTACCCCGCCGATCGCGTCCGAACCGTAAAGCGTTGACTGAGGGCCGCGGACGACCTCGATGCGGTCGATATTATCAGTCAACAGGTCGGAAAAATTAAAAGCACGGCCGGGGCTGATGGGATCGTTTATTTCCATGCCGTCCATCATGACCAGGGTATCCTCAGAACGGCCCCCCCGGATAAAAACTGAAGTTCTCCTCCCCAATCCCCCTTCGCCGGCTACAAACAGACCAGGGACCTCTTGGAGCGCTTGTTTTACGGTCATGTTCTGAGAGTTATCAATATCCCGAGCAGTAACCAGGGTAACGGAACTGGCTACTTCCTCAATACTTTCTTCGGTCTTGGTTGCTGTCACCACAATGGGTTTAAGCGTGATTTCGGGCTTTTGTTTTTCGGTTTGGTTTTCTTCTTCGGCTGCAAAACCCATTGATGAGAAAATAAAAAAGCTTAAGAAGAACACGAATAAAATTTTAATTAGATTGACGCTCGACTTCATTCCCTTTCTCCCTTGTTAATAGGTTAATTAAATTATTTGCATTGTGATTTTGGCGCACGTTCCCCTCACCTGAACCCTCTCTCCATGGGAGACTGTGTCACAATTCAAAAACAGGGGGTAGCCGCAGCCTTTAGGCTGCGTAACATATTGAAAGCACATAATCCGAGAAGCGCAAGTTAAAGCTTGCGGCTACCAAAATATGGATTACGACACAGTCTCATGGGGGGAGAGGGCTGTGTGAGAAGGAATAAGAAAATAAAAAAATCCTTGAACCCAAAAAGAGATTCAAGGATTGCACCCAGCTTGCTTCACCCTTTATCCGCGAAAGTGGCAAAAGTTATGTTTCTTAGAGGCAGGTCTTCTGACTCTCCCGCGCCTTAAACTAACCTTCCCATCCCGGTTAATCGGGACAGTGGTTGTGTCCGCAAAATATTTTTGCGTAAGTTTAAGGCACGTACCTTACTTTTTCCGTAAGGTGCGGGATTACAGCGGCGGGACCGTTCCCGATTTTAACGGGATTTCCTTTTAAACCCTTAGGGGCGCCTCTATGATATTTATTTTTTTAGAGGATTAAATCATCCCCCAAGATTTGTCAATGAAAAATTTTAATTCCCTCAAAAAAAGTTTTATAATCTTTTTGAAGCATTACAAGTGGTCATGATTATGGGGTTTCTCAGGACAGGGATCCGGCTCAGGGGGCGTTTGAGACTAATCTGACGATCAATTATATGAAATTCATGAACTTTATTATGGCGGTTTGGTCAGTAAAATTGGTCTGATTTTTAAAGATTTGAAAGATGCCGCAGGGAAAACAAATACTTCTTGATTTTTTTAGCGAATTTTAGCATAATACAAAAGAATTTTTATTTAAGGAGGATTACGCAGGATGGCACGAGTGACTATTGAGGATTGTTTGAAGCAGGAACCAAATCGTTATTTTCTGATTCATGGGGCCATTAAGAGAACTATCCAGTTAAAAAAAGGAGCAACTCCATTAGTAAATGCTCCTGAAGAAAAATTGACGGTAATCGCTTTGCGAGAAATTGCTCAAGGGAAGGTAAAAATTCATCACCGTAATAACATCGGGATACCCGGGGAAAATTCAACGCTTACCTAATTTCTACCTTTGTTTTTTAACTCATGGTTGTTCCTGTCTATTAAACATTTTGTATTGGGCAGACAAAGGTTTTGTTAGCTCAGACGATTTTTGTTAGATTTGCGAATCCCTTTTTTTGACTTAAGTCATGGATTTCCTCGCGATCTGGGATTACTTTTTCACTGTAACCAGTCACGAGGAAAGAGCGTTTGTTTTTTGAAGTTGACTCGAATAAAATCGTGCTTATTGTTAGCATCAAAATATGGCATGGCGTTATTTTGTGAGGTAAAACGGAAATGCTAAAAATAAATAAAATTGAAGAAACTGAAGGCGTTGAACAAGGGTTTGATGAAAGCTCGGGAGAGCACAATTCAATTACTCATCAATTTTCTTCTTTTGATTTAGAGGGTTTTTGGGATTTCGATGCTCAAAATTCTCTTCAACAAAAGGGTTCTTTTCTTCCTGAGGAAGGAGTCGAGCATCTTTCTTCTAAGCCCTCTGAAAATAATGAGGATGATGAAAAAGAAGGGACTGGGGAAAAGGCGACCAATATCGCCAGCCTTTACTTTAAGGACATGGGCAAGCACAGCCTGCTTGACCGCAAAAAAGAAAGTCATCTGTACCGGATGCTCTCTTTGAGAAAATCAGCGCTTGCGCGCATTCTTTTTACCATCCCCTTGATTCAGAACGAAGTCTTTCAATTAAGGAAAGAGGTTTCCACAGGAGCGACCACCATTGATGATCTCCTCCATCTGCCACGGCAGGAAAATGATTCTGATCTGGAAAAGATAAAAAAACACTTTTTGGCAACGATTCGTAACGCTCGTGCGTTACAAAAGAGAAAAACCCGGTTTTCAGAAGACCTTAAAAGAAAAAAGGTCGCCCGTTATCTTGCCGGTTTGAACTGGAGCGATTCTGCCATTAATAAATTCATCGATAACGTGGTTAATGCTCAGGAGAAGATGCTTCAGGAGGAAAAAAGTTGCCGAGGGAAGAAGAAGCGCAGCAAGGGAATAGCTCACATGGGAAAGGAAGTGGGGGTGTCTCGCTCAAAACTGGTAAGCTGCTTAACCGGCATAAACCGGTTAATACAACGTAACCAAAGGGATAAAAATAAGTTAACCGAGGCAAACCTCAGATTGGTTATAAAGTTAGCTCAACGGTATACTAACCGAGGGTTACAGCTTTTGGACTTAATTCAAGAGGGCAACATCGGGCTTATCAAAGCGGTAGAACGGTTTGAGTACGAGAGGGGTAATAAGTTCAGCACATATGCTTCGTGGTGGATCAAACAATCTATCAATCGCGCCATTGCCGACCAAAGGAACCTCGTGCGAGTACCCGTACATTTGACCGAAGCTCTTGGCCGGTATCTTAAGGTGCGTAATTCTCTTACCCAAACCTTAGCACGGGAGCCAAAGGGTGAAGAGATCGCTAAAGAAATGAAACTTCCCCTTTCCAAAGTAAATAATTTTCAGCTTCTTTTAAAGATTTCTCTGCCGCCTGTTTCTCTGGATACGCCGATTGGAGAAGATGAAGACAGCTCTTTAGGAGATCTCATGGAAAGTGGCGATACTCCTGATCCGGTTTATGCGTTGAATAAAAAAGATGAGATCAATGAAATTCGCGAGGTTTTATCTTCCTTAAGCCCCCGCGAACAAAAGGTGATCCGGATGCGGTTTGGAATTGATCAAGAGACTGAATATACCCTGGAGGAAGTGGGGGTAAATTTTGGTCTCACGCGAGAAAGAATTCGCCAAATCGAAAAGGAAGCTATCCACAAACTTCGGAAGCCAATCCAAAAACAACTCCTTAACCGGTAGGAATCGGAGAGTGGTGAACTTTCTGATTCTGAGTCTTTTAACTCTTTCCGGATTTATTTTTGCCAACCTCGTTTTTGGCCAGGAAGACCCCTTCGCTCGCGAACGCCAACGGATGGTACAAGAAGACCTCGCCGGCCGGGACATCACCGACAAAAAAGTTCTGGGCGCCATGGGCAAGGTCAAGCGGCATCTTTTTGTGGATAAGGATCTGTGGGATCAGGCGTATAAAGACCATCCTCTTCCCATTGGCGAAGGCCAGACCATTTCCCAGCCGTATGTTGTTGCTCTTATGACCCAGGCTCTTACTATCACGCCGGGGCAGAAAGTGCTTGAAATTGGCACCGGTGCCGGCTACCAGGCGGCAGTCCTTGCTGAGCTTACGGGTAATGTCTATACGATTGAAATTCTGCCGGGCCTGGCCCAAAAAGCAGCCCAGCGGTTGCAAGCATTAGGGTACGCCTCAGTAAAAGTAAAATGCGGCGATGGGTATGCGGGATGGGAAGAATACGCTCCGTTTGATGTCATCATCATCACCTGCGCGGCCGACCATGTTCCTCCTCCCCTGTTAAAACAATTAAAAATGGGTGGCAAGCTCATCATGCCGCTGGGTGGTGCCTTCTTTACCCAGGACCTCACCTTGGTGACAAAAAAAGAAGACGGAAACGAAGTGACATCTATCACCGGAGTTGCCTTTGTTCCTATGACCGGCAAGGCCCAACACTGATACCATGACCCTTCAGGGATACCTTACTCCTAACCCTTGAGCGCGAACCAGGTTGACAATTCGCCGCTTCTGGCGTATAAAAATCTTTACCCCGTTAGAAATGCCCCGTGTGAAAGTCTTCTAACGGGGTTTACTGAAAAAAGCCTCACCGGAAAACTTAAAGCGGCGCGTGAAGCATCAGAGATAATCTTTCATCATATCGGAGGAAAGCGGACGTGACTATCCTGCAGGCAATAATACTCGGATTGGTTCAAGGGTTGGGCGAGTTTTTACCTATATCAAGTTCAGCGCATTTGGTGTTGGTCCCCTGGTTTTTCGGGTGGACCGATCCGGGGCTTACCTTCGATGTTGCCTTGCACCTGGGAACGTTGTTTGCGGTAGTTATTTATTTCTGGAAAGACTGGTGTCAGCTCATTACCAAGGGACTCACTGATGTCCGCAGCGTCCAGGGCCGACTGTTTTGGTATTTGGTGGCGGCCAGTGTTCCCGGCGGGATTGCCGGATTTCTGTTGGAAAAAAAAGCAGAAACCATATTTCGGGCGCCCTTGTTAATCGCTATCATGCTGATCGTGATGGGGAGTCTTTTATACTGGGCCGACCGAAAGAGCGCGAAGACGACCGGGATCACCAATATCAGTTTTGGGACCAGTATCCTCGTCGGGATATCCCAGGCGCTGGCGATTATCCCGGGCGTTTCCCGTTCGGGTATTACGATGACCACCGGATTGTTGCTGGGCCTTACGAGAGAAGGCGCTGCCCGGTTTTCGTTCTTGTTGTCAGCACCCATTATCTTCGGCGCAGCCCTGGTTAAACTGCCGCCCGTTATGGCAGATCCTTCTGTACTGAGCATGGACTTTATGGCGGGCGTCCTGGTTTCGTGTCTTACCGGCATCGCCAGTATCGGTTTTTTGCTCCGCTATGTTCAGACGAAAGATTTTCTGCCTTTTGTCTGGTACCGGTTTATCCTCGGCGCCCTGGTTATTGTGGCAACGATGGCGCGTTGA
Organism: Thermodesulfobacteriota bacterium; assembly: GCA_035256645.1. GTDB lineage: Bacteria > Desulfobacterota > WTBG01 > JAGOGO01 > JAGOGO01. The sequence continues at coordinate 8,159 of DATEXU010000133.1, forward strand.
TAAGAAATTAGGTTGGAAATTGAAAATCAACATACGAAAAGGACTTAAAAAAATCGGCCGTCTTCTAACACGATGGAATATGACCGTAAAGAGATGGTTTTGGATAAAAAGGTGCGACCGGGATATAAACAGAATAACGAAAAGCTCCTCTATAGTGTTAGACCTTAACCCTTAACTTAAAACCCCCGTTGCTTTTTGAGTTCTTCGGAAAAGAGGACTTCGTAAAGCTTGTAAGCCGGGATAACGGCGATAATTCCCACATTCGAAAACGGGATAGATGTTTTTCTTTTTTCTATAATCTTTATTTCCAGGGGCGCGTCGCCGAACGTCCCTTGCATAACGCCCGCGAGTTTGAGAGTCGGCTGACCTCCTGACGCACGGTTGCCTCCCGAATAAAAAAACACCGGCGCGACCGTCTCCCGCTGGTCATGCGACGGCAGATGGAACCTTAATGCCGGAGCCTCCTACGAATTTACCGACACCCCCATCTTGCGCGGCGGTGTGTGCGTTCTTCTCGGGAAACTTCCTGCCAAATAATACGAAGAAGGAATACCTTTAGGCTAACATTTTTTCACAGGCGGCATTTTTTCGTTGTGCCGCCTGTGAATTTTTTCTAAATAGATTTAAGGGTTCCTCTAAAAATGTCATTCCTGCGAAAGCAGGAATCCAGAACCAATCAAAATTACTGGACTCCCGCCTTCGCGGGAGTGACAAACTGGGAATTATTAGAGGTGCCCTTAAGTTTTAAGTTCCCACCTTTTCTCCCTCTTTTTTTCCCTTTGTCCTATTTCCTCGTTCATATTTTCCTTAACCCTTCCATTTGAAATTAAGCTTGAAAATACAGCTATTATAAGCTAAAATAGCAACAAAAAAACTTTCTGGTTAAGAGGTTAAATTTGTATTGGGCATGGCATTGCCCGGTTCTTACCTTTGACGAAGCCGTAAAAAGTCGGAGATGTCACCCTGACGGTTCGACAGGCCCACCGTGACAATGTAGTGTGTCACCCTGAGTTCGTCGAAGGGTCAGCATGACAAAACCCGCGGATTTTTCCTTTTTACGAACTCGTCACCTTTGGGGGGCAGAAAAGCATGACAGTCACCGAAAAAAAACAAATTGCCGAATGGGTAGCAACCTGGGAAAAAGCAGCTTTCTCGCTGGAGGAAATTAGGCGAAAGGATCT
>DATEXU010000134.1:0-2718 GCA_035256645.1 Thermodesulfobacteriota bacterium
GGAGTATGGCCTGAGCGTAATCACGGCCTTGACCGCTCAAAACACCCAGGGGGTTTTCGGGATCCATACGGTGCCGTTGGATTTTATTTCTTCCCAGTGGGACGCAGTGGTTTCGGATATCAGCGTGGATGCAGTTAAGACAGGAATGCTCTGGGACGAAAAAGTTATAAAGCTCGTTTCCCAAAAAATAAAAAAAAGTAAAATCCCGATCAAAGTATTCGACCCGGTTATGGTCTCAAAATCCGGGGCTACCCTCCTTACCAAGGAAGGCCAATCGGCCTTTATTAAGGAGCTGCTTCCTTTGGCCACGATCGTAACCCCTAATATCCCGGAAGCAAAAATTCTTTCTCGCCGTGCAATTCGAACTGTCCAGGACATGGAAAAAGCCGCAAAAAAAATTTACCAGATGGGTACGAAGATTGTTGTAATAAAAGGGGGACACCTTCAGGGGCAGTCAGTTGATGTTCTTTTTGACGGCAAAGAGTTTCTCCATTTTTCTTCTCCCCGGATTAATACGATTCACACTCATGGGACCGGATGCGCTTTTGCCACTGCAGTTGCGGTTGAGCTCACGAGAAATCCGGATATTCGGGCGGCAATTCAAAAGGCAAAAGATTTTATTACCGCCTCGATAGCGAATTTTATTCCCTTGGGGAAAGGAAGAGGTCCGGTAAATCCCTATGCTCCTTTTGCACGGGAAGCAGAAATATACCGCGCAACTCAAGCATTGCAGCAGGCAATAAAAAAACTTCAGAGCTATCCGATAGGTCCGCTTATTCCGGAAGTTCAGTCTAATTTGGGATATGCGATTTCTTCGGCCAAATCGGCGGAGGATGTTATTGCTTTTCCGGGCCGGATTATCCGCCTTAAAGACAGCGTCCAAGTCTTCTCTGCACCTGAGCCTGGAGGCTCGAAGCATATTGCCAATATTATTTTAACAATGATGCATTTTGATTCGGATTACCGGGCAGCAATGAACATTCGTTATTCAAAGAAGATTATCCAAAAGTGCCGAGAGCAAAACTGGAACATTAAAAAATTTGATCGCCGAAAAGAACCTGATAAAATAAAACTTAAAGAAGGAGCGAGTTTAGAGTGGGGAATTGGTTCTATCCTTAAAAAATGCGCTCCTATCCCAGATGTTATTTATGATTTAGGAGATGTGGGTAAGGAGCCGATGGTCAGAATTTTGGGGAAAAACCCTGAGGAGGTTGTAAATAAAGTATTATGTCTTCTTTAACAACATTAAAAAAAGCTCAATCCGGAGAAATTACTCCGGAAATGGAATACGTGGCAAAAGATGAGGGGGTTTCTCCTGATCTTGTTTGCAAAGAGATTGCCGCGGGAAGGGTGATCATCTGTAAAAACAAACACCGCGTGCATGGTAAACCAATAGGGATCGGCAAGCACCTTACGACCAAAGTGAATGCCAATATCGGCTCATCAGAAGCTCATGCTGATCTTAACGTGGAACTGGAAAAACTGCGGGTGGCGATTAAGGCGGGAGCGGATGCGGTTATGGATTTAAGCACTGGCGGGCCAATTAAAGAGATTCGCCAGGCGGTTTTAAAAGAAGCATCAATTCCGATTGGCACGGTTCCGATTTATCAAACCGCGATTGATACCATTCGAAAAAGAAAGAAAGGGATTGTGGAGATGTCCGCGGACGATATTTTTTCCACGATCCAGGAACAGGCTGAAGAAGGGGTGGATTTTATCACGGTCCATTGCGGCATCACCAGACAGGCAATGGAGAGGATTAATCGCCAGGGGCGGCTTTTGGATGTGGTCAGTCGAGGGGGATCATTTTTAGCTGCCTGGATGGCTTATAATAATAAAGAAAATCCTTTGTTTGAAGATTACGATCGCTTGTTGGAAATCGCTGCGGAGCATGAGCTGGTTCTGAGCCTGGGCGACGGCCTTCGTCCTGGGTGTATTGCTGACGCTACTGATCGTGGACAAATCCAAGAACTGCTACTTTTGGGGGAGCTTACCCAGCGAGCTCATGAGTATGGCGTTCAGGTAATGATCGAAGGCCCCGGGCATGTCCCGATTAATCAAATTGAAACCAATGTCCTTTTAGAAAAAAGGCTTTGCCACGAAGCTCCTTTCTATGTCTTGGGACCCGTGGTTACTGACATTGCTCCCGGGTATGATCACATCACTTCCGCAATCGGAGGAGCCTTGGCCGCTTCAGTGGGCGCGGATTTTCTCTGTTACGTTACGCCTTCCGAGCATCTTCGCCTTCCTACGGTAGAGGATGTTCGCATGGGGGTGATTGTGACCAGAATTGCCGCTCATGCTGCGGATATTGCTAAGGGGATACCCTCAGCGATTGAGCGGGATAACCAGATGGCTCGGTTCCGCAAGGAACTAAATTGGGAAGGGCAGATTGATACCTCTATCGATCCGGAAACCGCGCGGAAGCTTTGGGAGGGGAGCCCTTCAAAAAATGGAACAACCTGTACCATGTGCGGGGAATATTGCGCCATAAAATTAATCCACACCAAAGTAAAGACCCCCTGCATAAAATAAGCTCACCCAGGCTTCATTAGGGGAAACCTATCCCTTGCTTGACGAAAGGACCTTAAATATTTCTTCTAAATCAGGCAACTGAGCTATGGGATATACCTTAACGAATATGACCCGATGTTTTTCGTCGAGGATGATATTGGCCCGCTCAGAGAAGCCATTGACTTCTCTGAAAAGACCATAGGC
>DATEXU010000135.1:0-11722 GCA_035256645.1 Thermodesulfobacteriota bacterium
GGGCCGCAATAAGCATATGAGGAAATTTTTCACAGATAATCCCGAGGCCATACGTGCCTTTCAATTTCTGAAGTGCCTGCCTGACAGCATCTTCAAACTCTTTTCCCTCCATGAAGTATTGGTTGATGAGATGGGCTATGACCTCAGTGTCGGTTTCCGACTGAAAGGTGTGTCCCTTCTTTTTCAGCATCTCCTTCAGGGAAAGATAATTTTCAATGATGCCATTGTGCACGATTGCCACCGAACCATCGACATGAGGATGCGCGTTTTCTTCTGAAGGCCGGCCATGGGTAGCCCAACGGGTATGTCCGATCCCAACGTTGCCATCAAATAAACTGTTTTCCACCTGCTTTTCCAGATTTTCGATTTTTCCTTCAGCGCGACTGATCGCGATCGCGCCCTGATGAAAAACAGCTATCCCGGCTGAATCATAACCCCGGTACTCAAGCCTCCGGAGACCACTCAGGAGAACTTCCTGAATATTACGTTTCCCGATATAGCCGATGATACCACACACGTTTAAGACTCCTTCTCTTCTTTTTTTCCTAAAAAAGGTTTCCTGCTCAAATTAACCTGCTTCGTTCGGCTGATCGCAAGATGTTCAGGCGGCACATCTTTGGTTATGGTTGACCCCGCGCCAATAAGAGCCCCTTGGCCGATCTTTACCGGAGCGACCAGTTCGGTATTGCTTCCGATAAATACCCCATCCTCGATGATGGTTTGATGTTTTGAGACACCATCGTAGTTGCAGGTAATCGTTCCGGCTCCAACATTTACCTCGCTTCCCACGGTCGCATCGCCCAGATAGGTAAGGTGGGACGCTTTCGAACCTTTCCCGATAGTGGTTTTTTTTACCTCCACAAAATTTCCGATCCGGACTCCTTCGCCCACATCCGATCCTGGCCGGATGTGCGCAAAAGGACCGATCGTCGCGCAATCCCGAATAATGCTTTCGTGGATAATAGATGCCAATCGTACGGTTACCTGGGAGCCGACCTTACTATCCTTGATTTGACATCCGGGTTCGATCAGACAATTCTCCCCGACCTCGGTATCCCCCATAAGAAAGCTGTTCGGACAGATAACCGTGTCCTTCCCGATGGTCACACCAAAGTCAATATAGGTATCTTTAGGGTTAATGATGGAAACGCCTTCGAGCATAAGTTTCTCAAGAATCTGCATCCTCATGACGTCACTTGTCTGAGCAAGCTCGATCCGGTTGTTAATACCCATTACTTCGGTTTCATCGGCAATGCATACCGAACCCACGTTCTTTCCCCGATCCCGGGCGATCGCGATAGTGTCGGTGAGGTAATATTCGTTTTGGGCATTCTGCCGAGAAAGCGATTCGAGGACCTCAAAAAGAAACTCTGCGTCAAAGCAATAAATGCCTGAATTAATCTCCGAGAGCTCCTTTTCTTGAGGCGTAGCATCCTTCTCTTCTGTGATTTTTCGGACGAGTCCCTCCTGGTCTCGAACGATACGCCCATACCCGGTCGGGTTCTTCATCGTTGTCGTTAAAACCGTGACTAAATTTTTCGCCTCCTGATGGAGCGCAATCAATGTCTCCAGCGTAGAATCTTTTATTAAAGGAATATCACCGCAAAGGATGAGAACATCTCCCTTAAATCCGGTCAGGACATCACGGGCGCTTGCTGCGGCATGACCGGTTCCCAATTGTTTCCACTGAGTAACAAAAAAAATATCTTCGTCAGGAAACGTTCTTCTTACCTTTTCCCCTTGATAGCCAACCACCACGATAATTTTCTGCGACTTAACCTTCCGGGCCGCATTGAGGGGATAAAAAAGCAGGGGTTTTCCCGCTAAAGGATGAAGAATTTTCGCGGTAGCAGACTTCATCCGCTTCCCCTCGCCCGCTGCTAAAATGATCGCCACTAAATCCTTCATTGATCTCTTTGTCCTATGGTTAAACGGTGATTCCCAAAATTCGGGCAGTATTGAAAGCAAGAAACTGACCAATGGTCTCTTGATTCAAAATCGCATCCGAATCAATGCCATATTTGCCGCCCCAGCCCCGCGCCCAAGGCAAAAGTTGTTCAATTCTCGCTACATGAAAATGAAAATCAATAATCAAACCAACCCCCTTCTTTCTTAGTCGGGATGAGGATTAGATTAACTTGACAAATATAACTGCCTATGGCATTTTGAAATATATTTTACCCCGTTAGAAATGCTCCACTTGCCCTGTGCGATATTAAATATCTAACAGAGTGTAGCAACACAAGGTAAGACTAAAAAATCTTATGCTTTTTCATAGGGGGTAAATTCCGTTAAAAAATTTTCTAACGGAGTAAATGCTCTGTAGGAAATCCTTCTAACGGGGTTTATTAAAACTTACTTCAGCCGGGTATATCGTATGAGAAATATTATTCTTATTGTTCTTCTCGTTATTGCATGTTGTTGTTCGAGTGCTTGTGGCCTTTTTAGGGGAAAGAAAGAAACACCTCCCGCAGCCCCGGCAGAGGAGCTTTACTCCAAGGGCATGAAATCATATAAAAAAAATAATTATATTGATGCATTTGAAGCTTTCCAACAATGTCGTACCCGCTATCCCATCAGCGAGTTGGGGATTAAATCGGAATTAAAAATGGCTGACTGCCTCTATTATCAAAAACAGTATGGAACCGCTTTTATTAAGTATCAAGAATTTTCTCGCCTGCATCCTAAGTATAAATTTATCGACTACGTCTATTACCAGATGGGGATGTCCTATTATAACCAAATCTCCACGATTGACCGAGATCAAACGCCCTCTCAGGAGGCCGTGAAACAGTTCGAGACACTGGTAAATTTATTTCCCTCCTCTCATTACGTTCCTTCGGCCCGAAAAAAAATCGAGAGATGTAAAAAAAATTTGGCCGAACATATCCTTTATATAGCAAATTTTTATTCCCGAACTAAGGCCTATAATGCTGCCCTCTATCGCTATGTAGAAGCATTACAAAATTACCGGGATTACATTGACGCCCCTGATCAGCTTATGTTTGAAATCGGAAAGCTCTACCTCCGCGCAAATCAACCGGAAAATGCCCGAGATCAGTTTATTGCGCTTTTAAAAGAATACCCCAAAAGCCCCCTTGCCCCCCAGGCAGAAACCTTGTTAGAAGACCCCAGTCAGGCAGAAAAAATTGACGACGTAAAAATATCAGTAAAATAAATCTCCCCAAAACACTAAAGTCCCCTCCTTGTGACCGGAACAAATAAAAAGGACTAAACCTTCGCGCCGGTCTGCGCAATGACTTCCGATGCTTTGGTTAGGGCCTCATCAAGTTTCTCTTTAAACGGGCCCCCGGCTTGTGCTAAATCGGGCCGCCCCCCTCCCTTGCCTCCCACCAATGAAGCGATCTGCTTGATTAACTCCCCGGCAGAAAAACGAGAGGTGAGGTCTTTGGTAACCATAACCAGGAGTATCGCCTTATCCTCATTTTTTGCGCCCAAGACGACAATCCCGGAGCCAATGCGATCCCGCAGTTTATCAGCGAATTCCCGAAGAACCTTGGGGTCAGGAGCTTCAACATGGGCCACCAGCACCTTAATCCCTGCGATCGTTTTGACCTCGCTTAAAAGGTCGCGAGATTGGTCGCTGGCCATTTGATTTTTAAATTTTTCTAATTCCCGCTGAAGATTCTTGTCTTCTTCTAAAAGTTTTTTGACCCTGATTACTAATTCGCCTTTACGGGTTTTTAAGAGAGTTTCCAGTTCTTCAATTTCTTCCTGCCAGGTACGGATATAATGCCACGCTCCTTCCCCGGTAACCGCTTCGATTCTGCGAACACCCGCAGCCACACCGCTTTCCGAGATGAGCTTAAAAAACCCTATGTCCCCGGAAAAAGTCGCATGCGTCCCTCCACAAAGCTCCCGGCTAAAACCTCCCACTTGCACCATCCTCACCGTTTCCCCGTATTTTTCGCCAAAAAGGGCGATCGCGCCTCTTTGCTGGGCTTCCTCAAGCGTAAGGGTTTCCACCTTTACGGGTGCGTTTTCCTGAATTCTTTGATTAACCAGCTCTTCCACCCGCTTAAGTTCACGCTCTGAGAGAGGAGAAAAATGGGTAAAGTCAAAGCGGAATCGTTCGGGGGTAACCAAAGAACCTTCCTGATGGACATGATCGCCGAGAATCTCGCGGAGGACTGACTGAAGAATGTGCGTGGTGGTATGATTTGCCGCCGTTGCTTTCCTTTTCCGCGCGTCAACGACAAGTTTAACCCTGGTTCCTTTTCTCGCTTTTCCTTTGGTTACTTTAACCTGATGAAGAATAAGTTCCGGAAGCGGACGAAGCGTGTCGAGTACCTCCCCTGTCCACCCCTCGCCTTCCATCCGGCCTTTGTCTCCCATCTGCCCTCCACTTTCCCCGTAAAAGGGCGTCTCTAACGTGATGATGTGAGCCACCTCCCCTGAGACAACATCATCCCGCAGCATATCACCAACCAGAATACATCCGATCGTGGAATCGCCTTCAAGCGATTCATACCCGCGAAAAACCGTTTTCACGCCTTCATGAATAAGTTTTTGGTAAACCTCCTGGGTCGTCTCTTCACCTGACCCTTTCCATGCTTCCCGGGCTTTTGCCCGTTGGGAACTCATGGCCTTTTGAAATCCTACCTCATCGATCCCGAGTCCCATCTCCCGCGCGATATCCGCCGTAAGGTCGAGGGGAAACCCATAGGTGTCATAAAGTTTAAAAATCACCTCTCCCGGCACGGACGCCTGGTTTTTTGTTTTTACATTTTCGACTTCTTCCTGAAGAAGTTTTAACCCAACCTCTAATGTTTCTGAGAACCGCTCTTCTTCGTTTTTGACTGCCTGCGCGATAAAATTTCGCGCCTCAATCAGTTCCGGGTAAGCATCCCGCATGATATCAACCACGACTCCGGTCGTTTGAAAAAGAAACGGCTTTGTTAATCCAAGTTTTTTCCCATGCCGGGCCGCTCGTCGGATTACCCGGCGAAGCACATACCCCCGGCCCTCATTAGACGGAATCACACCGTCGGCGATGAGAAAGGCAACCGCTCGACTGTGGTCAGCAATAACCTGCATCGAAATATCATCCAAGAGTCCTTTTCCATAACCTTTCTCCGAGACTTGTTCAATAAAGGCGATAATGTTTCTCAGAAGGTCAATATCGTAGTTGCTCTTTACCCCCTGGACAACAGCGGTGATGCGCTCTAACCCCATACCGGTGTCTATACTCGGTTTGGGTAAAGGAGTCATCACCCCTTTCTCATCCTGGTTAAGCTGCATGAAAACCAGATTCCACAACTCAAGATAACGGTCGCAATCACACCCCACTTTACAATCAGGGCGGCCGCACCCTACCTCAGAGCCTTGATCAATAATAATCTCAGAGCAGGGCCCGCACGGTCCGGTGTCACCCATGGCCCAGAAATTGTCTTTTTTCCCCATCCGAACAATCCGGCTTTGCGGTATTCCGGTCTTTTGAATCCAGATCTTTTCCGCTTCGTCGTCTTCTTCATAAACCGTGACCCACAACTTTTCCAGAGGAAGGGCCAAGGTCGTCGTTAAAAATTCCCAGCTAAACTCTATTGCCCCTTCTTTGAAATAATCCCCAAAGGAGAAGTTTCCGAGCATTTCAAAAAACGTGTGGTGGCGGGCGGTATGGCCGACGTTTTCTAAGTCATTATGCTTTCCGCTCGCGCGAAAGCATTTTTGCGATGAGGCGACCCGGGGGTAATCCCGCTTTTCTTGTCCTAAGAACACTCCTTTAAACTGCACCATTCCCGCATTGGTAAAAAGAAGCGTCGGGTCGCTCTTGGGGATAAGGGGTGAGCTTTTAACCACCGTATGATCTTTATTCTCAAAATACTTCAAAAACAAACTACGAATCTCACTGCCTGATTTTTTTTTCATGTCATTAACACATGCGAAATAGTTTCCCATGAAAATCCCCTGCGCCTCAAAAACTGGACAAGGCGATTTTTGTCTTTCGGGGTGGTCTGGCGCATATTAAAATGGGAAAACCGCCTCTTCATAATCTGGAGGGCGGTTTTTTCTTCGGAATAATTTTTTTGTAAATGAGAAATCGTCGCTTTTGCTAATTCCGGAGATAACCCACGTTCCTTGAGAGTCGCTCCAATCCGGGCAAAACCAAACTTTTTATTCTCTAATAAATGTACCGCCAATGCTTGGGCAAATTTTTGGTCATTGAGATAACCATAGTCAATAAGATAGACCACGACATTTTCTATTACCGAAGGGAAAAAACCTTTTTGAACGAGCTTCCCCGAAACTTCTTTACAACTCCGAGGCTGGAGGGCAAGTAATCTCAAGGCGATTCCTTTTGCCTTTTTCAGTTGTTCTCCCTCGTCCATACCTCCATAAAAATTTTTTTTATTCCCACTCAAAGCTTGACTCGTCGTGGTCAATCTCCATCGCTTCTTCCCCTTTTTCCGCTCCCTCTCCTGCCGTAAAGTTATCCCAAGTCGTGTCGCTGGTAGAAGAAACACCGCTAAATTTCAGAGCGAAGTCATCAGCGTTAGTAGCGTGATTAAGGGCTTCCGCGTAGGTGATGAGGTTTTGGCTCAACAAGGCCATGAGTGACTGGTCAAAAGTCTGCATCCCGTATTGCACGTGGCCTTCAGCAATCGCGTCGCCAATCTCTTTGGTTCGGTTTTTATCGGTAATATACTCCTTGACCCGGGCAGTGGCGACTAATACCTCAACCGCCGGAACCCGGCCAACGCCGTCTGATTTCGGCATTAACCGCTGCGAAATAATCCCCTTAAGAACCGCCGCGAGTTCAAGGCGGATTTGCTCCTGCTGAAAAGGAGGAAACACCGCGATGATTCGGTTGACGGTTTCGGTCGCGTCAAGGGTGTGAAGCGTGCTCATAACCAAATGCCCGGTTTCCGCTGCCATGATCGCGGTCTCGATGGTTTCCAAATCCCGCATTTCTCCCACCAGAATCACGTCCGGGTCCTGACGCAAAGCCACCCGGAGAGCGTTGTTAAACGCAGGGGTGTCTTCTCCTACCTCTCTCTGGTTAATGATACTTTTTTTATCCCGGTGGAGAAACTCAATCGGGTCTTCGATCGTAATAACATGGGCATTCCGGTAATTATTAATATGGTTTACCATCGCTGCTAACGTCGTTGACTTGCCGCTTCCGGTCGTTCCGGTTACCAGGATCAGCCCTCTCCGTTCCATCGCTATCTTTTCAATCACTTTGGGAAGCAACAACTCTTCAATATTGGGAATCTTATGAGGGATTGCCCTTAACGCCAAGGAAATCGAACCCCGCTGCATAAATATATTAACCCGGAACCGGCCTAACCCCGGTATCGCGTAGGAAATGTCAACTTCATTACTCTCCTGGAAACGTCCCTTCTGACGCTCATTCATGACTGAGTACGCAATCTCTTTCGTCATTTCCGGAGAAAGTCGGGAGGTGTCCTTCATCGCCCGCAACAGTCCGTCAATCCGCAAAATCGGCGGGACTCCCACTTTAAGGTGAACATCAGATGCCCCTTTACTTAGTGCCGTTTTCAAGATCTCCTGAAATTGCATGATCACTCCTTCAAGGGTTTTTAATTACTCTTCTTCCCCTTCTTCCGGCTTGGAATCCACCACATTATCTAATCCGAGCTTATTGCGAATCTCCTGAGTAATTTTCTCTATCAGTTCAGGATTTCCCTGCAGAAACTTTCTGGCATTCTCCCGGCCTTGTCCAACCCGCTCTCCTTTATAGGAATACCAGGTGCCGCTTTTTTCAATAATTCCTTTATCCACCCCCATATCAACCACTTCACCCGCCCGAGAAATACCCTCGCCGTAGATAATATCAAATTCTGCCTCACGAAAAGGCGGGGCCAGCTTGTTCTTTACCACTTTCACCCGGGTGCGGCTCCCGATCACGTCTTCTCCGGCTTTTATGGCTCCCGTCCGGCGGATATCAAGGCGCACTGAAGAGTAAAATTTAAGAGCATTGCCACCGGTCGTGGTTTCCGGGTTGCCAAAAAACACTCCGATTTTCATCCGGATTTGGTTGGTAAAAATCATAATCGTCTTTGACTTGCTGATCGCGGAAGTAAGCTTTCTTAAGGCCTGCGACATGAGCCGGGCCTGAAGCCCCATGTGAGAATCTCCCATGTCGCCTTCAAGTTCAGCCCGGGGCACTAAGGCCGCAACCGAATCAACAACTAACACATCAATGCCCCCGCTTCTTATTAAAACCTCCGATATTTCTAAGGCCTGCTCGCCGGTATCCGGTTGGGAGATAAGCAAATCATCGGTTTTTACCCCCAGGCTTCGGGCATACCCGACATCCAGAGCATTCTCAGCATCAACAAAAGCAGCAATGCCGTTTTGCTTGTGCGCCTCAGCAATCACCTCCAGAGCAAGCGTGGTTTTGCCTGATGACTCAGGCCCAAAAATCTCAACCACCCTACCCCGGGGAAGCCCGCCTACTCCCAAAGCAATGTCCAATCCCAAAGAACCCGTTGAGATCACCGGAACCTTGATTACCGGAGCGTCACTGCCCAGCCGCATAATCGAGCCTTTACCGAACTGGCGCTCTATCTGGGAAAGAGCCAGATCAACCGCTTTGGTACGATCGAAATTCGTTGACATTAAATCCTCCTCATATCAAAAAAAGACAAGTTTTTAGGAAAAGAATTCCTTACCCGCTGAAGGCAAATTTAGTTTAAATATGATATAATACTCGCAAAACAAAGTCAATAAATATTGAAAAATTCGGAGTTAGTTTAATATTAAACAATATCTTCGAATTGTATCACCCGCACTTGCGGCGAGTTCTGGATTCCGGCGGAAGCCGGAATCCAGAAAACCGAAATGGATTCCGTGTCAAGCACGGAATGACAAAATAGGTTCTTGATGCTCCGCGTCAAGCCACGAGGTGGTTTATTTTTTTAATTGCCACGGGAGGTAAGCCCGTGGGTATCTACACCGGCAAAAAAGGTTAGAGAATGGTTTTCCGGGCGCTTGCTGATTTAGTTATGGTATTTCATTTCGTTTTCGTGTTATTCGCGGTCTTGGGCGGCTTTTTGGTGTTAAAAAGGAGGCGTTGGGTTTGGGTCCATATCCCGGCTTTTTTATGGGCGGGTTTAATCGAATTCGCCGGAAGCATTTGTCCGCTCACCTACCTCGAAACCTGGCTGATTGAACAAAGCGGAGCACACGGCTTTCAGGAGGGGTTTATTGAACACTATCTTTTCCCTCTGCTTTACCCCGAAGACCTAACCCGAAGTTTACAGGTTACCTTGGGAGTCTTTGTATTGAGTATCAATATCATCATCTACGGATTTTTAATCCTCCGGGCTTACCAAAGAAAGGCCTAAGAAAAATGTCTTTGAATAAGGTATTGACGAACAGGAAAAAAGGTTGTTAAATTGAATTAATTTATTTTTTTTGCGCCCATAGCTCAATTGGATAGAGTACCGGACTACGAATCCGTAGGTTGGGTGTTCGAGTCACCCTGGGCGCGTTAATAATTTCAATAAGTTAGCAATTATATAGTTAACCCCTTGTTGTTTACTTGGTAATTTTTACCGCTATTTTACCGCTTTTTTATTTTCTTACCTTAATTACGTGTCCATAATTGTCATTGTACGGTGATGAAAAATACTGGATGGGTAGGGCAAAGGGAAGGGGCTTTTTACACGGGCAGTTAAGTATCACTTCTAAGAAAGTTAACCCTAAAACCGCTTGAGATCTGTCCGGTTTTTGTGTTGCCACGTCTCTCGTCTTTCCCTTTGTGACGGCCAAGAGGGGAGAGTGGCATAAACGGTATGGTGATTCTGAAGGGCTCAATATCAAGTTTTTTCAATGTTCCCGAATGACCTAATGACCATTATCCCGGAGGAAGGAGAGGGGAGAAAGATGAAGAAATAAAAAAAACCGGTTGAGAGTCGGATAAAGGAAATGGAGTATACCGAGTCTAAAAAAAAAAGCCCTTTTGCGAAGATTTATTTTCCCGACCAGTTCGGATTTTTTCAGGTTGTTAGTTTAGCTCTACTTATTCATCTAGTCCTTTGTTAAAGAATCATTTACTCATAACGGGATAAAATGTTGCTTCTTTAGCTCAACGGAACTTTTTCCCCTTGACAAAGGAACTTCATATAGATGTTAGGTAGTCCTTCTGTCGTATTGGCATGTCTTCAAAGCTGCGGGTGATTTCATTCCCGCAATTGTTTTCAGGGCAAAACGCCTGGACCATGAGTTCATAACCTTACAGTGTGGTCATTAGATAGTTTCAAGATTAAAGATCGTGCAAATCGCTTTCCACGGGCACCGTGTCCGACAAAAATCAAGTGGTGCTTTCCGTCCGATGATTTCACGTAATTCTTGAATGGTCCGTTTTTCCCCGTAGGAAATCCCCAGCCCTTTTAAGATTATTGCGTCCCATTTTCTAACTTTATCTTCATTTCCATTCGGGCTTTCGCAACGATCCTCGCGACAATCAGGGCACGATCGGCACAGTACATCAACTCCCTGGATGATTTCTATCATGGCATCGCTGTTTGATGCTATCAGTTCTTTGATGGACAAAGAGACCCGTTTGAATTCTCCACCACGTTCCGGGAAATCAAGGTTTAGGAATTTCTTGCAAAAAATATGATGCGGACGCAGTTTTTTTATTCTCAAATTCACATCGTGAGTCACGGTTTTTCTCATTGCTTGCTAAAAACCACTCTTTGAGTCTCAGCCTGAATGGACACTTGCCTCTCCTGAATCGAGAACTTGCTCTCATGACATGAAAAACTACCTAACATTGTCTATATCGATCCATATAAGAACCCACATGCGGCACCCAATCTATATAAAAATCGGCATCAGGCACCGCCTTTATCAAATTCAGGGGTTAAATTCATAGCGATCAATCCCATCTGCCCTTTTCCATTATCAATGATATTTATACACGACGCATTAATTAATTGAGCATAATTGGGCAAGAAGATTATTTTCAATTTCTTATCCATGGTTTTTCTTAGCATAAAAGGGTTCAGGTTTTCAAGTTGTTTGGAGAGAGAGAGTTTGACCGATTCCTGGATATGAGGAGAAGCGATGATTCTCTGGTAAGGAGTTTTTGGGAGATCGTGGCGTTTGATGGTTTTGGAGCCGACTCTTTCTTTCGCGATGAGTTTTACTGAAGGGCAGAAGAAGTTGTGGAAGAGTCTCCATTCTTTGGTGTAGAGATTGTTGAGCAGAGGTACGATTCTGGGATTGTCTAAACGATCGTAACCGAGCCACTGTCTTATATGAGTCCGGTTTTTCTGTTCTATGTGGGCATTGTCGTCTTTGTGATAGGCCCTGCTTCTGGTGAACTGTACGGGTTGTTTTCTTTTGGTAAAGTGTCTTAGGAGGTGATAGTTGAGGAACTCCCCTCCATTATCACAATCGAAGCCGAGGAGGGGAAACGGGATTGTTTTTTCGATGTTTTTGATTTGTTCCAGGACACCTGATTCGCCCTTTCCCCAGACGGCGCGTTGTTCGGTCCAGCCGGTGGCAATATCTACGAAGTCAATGGTATTGGCGTACATTCCGGAGGTGGAATCACCGCAATGAGCGACCGTATCAGCTTCGAGGAATCCTGGGCGTGATTCGTCCCATTGGTTGGTTTTGATGGGTATTTGCTTTCGTAGAAGAGTTCCTGGCTTGGTGGTAGAGCGGCCCCGTTTTGTGTAATGGATCCGGATAGGCTTAAGAAGCCTGTCTATTGTTGGAG
>DATEXU010000136.1:0-4782 GCA_035256645.1 Thermodesulfobacteriota bacterium
ATGAGAAATCGCTCCTCTCGTTGAGCAGCAGCCCAGACTGTTTTATCATCACCACCAGCGAGCCCTTCTTGAAGAACGGTGTCAACGTTATGGCCGAGCTCAGTGAGCGGCGCCACCAATGAGGCGGGAATATTCTCATCCAGTTTTATTTTCATGCCACCCTGGGAATGGCAGGTAAGGGAAGATCGTCTTCAGCAGATGCAGCGGCGAAGGCAATGACCGCCAGTATGTGCTTTTCATTCAGGGTGGGGAAGTCAGCGAGAATTTCCTCCGGGCGGCCTCCTTCCGCAAGGCTTGCTAACACGGAGCGGACAGTGACGCGGGTTCCTTTGATCACGGGTTCGCCGCCGCAGATTTGTGAATCACGAACAATGAAATCCTGATAATTCATTTTTCCCTCCGGGGATACAATGAGGAACAAGTATGAAGATTTAATTTTAAAATATAATAGTTATTATGAAATTGCAAGATGGAAAACATATGGGGAATCAACGAGAATTGCCTCAAAGAGGGTCAAATCGAAGGGAACGTTGTCCAAAATTATCACTCTACTCCGTGAAGCGTTAAACGACCGTGAAAAGTGAAACGTGAAAGGATTAAGAGTTAAGGGTTAAGGTTTAAGGGTTAAGCTAAGGATTAGGGATTAAGGGTTAAGGATTAAGGTGAAAGGGTTAAGGTAAAAGGCGCGAGAAGCAGGCTGCAAGACGGCAAGAAGCGAATCTCACGCAACTACCACCTCAACAGGCAAAGGCTGCTTTATTCCCAGTGTTCTTGCAACATACAGTTTCTCTATTCCTATTACCCTGCCTTCTTTATCTTTCTTCAAAATAATTCCCTCTCCGGCCTCTTCAGATGTAACCTCATCTTCCGGGTTCCCGAACCATATATCCATCGTATCCATTTCCTTGTGGTAATAAACAATTACTTTGTCCATACAATTTCACCTTCCTTGATTTTATCCGCCACATATGCGGTTATTAAAAATCCCTCTTTTCTCACATGCCTTGTTACTGCGCAATACAATTTGTTATCTCTTTTTTTATAATACAAAAACACGTCTTCATCTCCTGTAACAAGGTACTTTACCTTTCCTTCTAAGGCTACCTCCAGCAGGAAATTATCCTTTTTATCTCTACACGCATTTACTTTTTGTTTTGGGGAAACTACAATTGCGTAGCTATCAAGGAGAGAAAATAGTTCTTTTTTTCTTTGATGAGTGAAAGCATGTCTGAATTTTGGACGGCTTGTTACTTCGCTCAGTTCTTTCAACATTTCTTCTGAGACAACAACCTTTGTTTCTTTCGCTAAAATTCTTTCATCCAAAACCTTTAATAAACTGCCGAGTAAATAGCTGATCCATATATTAGTATCAATTACGACTTTCATATCGTTCTTGTCTGACCGTCTCTATCTCTTTCGTAATCTCCTCTAAGCTTACAGGATATTTTTGAGCAGATTTTCTGAACCCTGAAAGAAGATTTTTAAATCTCATTGCAAAAAGTTCTTCTTCCAGCATAGTGAGTATTTCAACTTTATATTCTAAAGGTAAACCCTTAACTGTTCCTTTTATCTTATCCAGGCTTTTTATGGGGTTTGTTCTTAACATTATCGAAACCTCCCAATTCTTAAATAGTAATTATACAAAACCCAGCGCTTTAAGGCGCCTCACAATTTCTCGATACCGAAACCCCGATAACCGGCCCACAATTAGACCTCTAAAACC
Organism: Thermodesulfobacteriota bacterium; assembly: GCA_035256645.1. Classification (GTDB taxonomy): domain Bacteria; phylum Desulfobacterota; class WTBG01; order JAGOGO01; family JAGOGO01. Next base: position 1,724 of record DATEXU010000136.1, read on the forward strand.
AAAGGATAATCAAAGCGTTCTGAAGCGGAAAACAATTCGGCTAATCGCGGTTCTTCTCCTTGTGCCTCAAGTAACTTGCGAGCAACATCTCTGGCAATTTCTAAGGTTTCCCAAATCGTGCGTCCTTGAGCCACAAGTCCTTGGATGTCATCTGAGGTCGCCAGATATACACCTTCCGGTAATTTTTCGACATGAATGTTTATTATTTTCTCCATTTCTGACCTCCAATTTGCTGAAAAAATTGATTTTCAGAATAAGAATAATAGATTTCCCACCCATTTGCAAGGGAAGGAAATTAGGGGCAAATTTTTTATTTTGGCAGGAAGCATACTCCGTGAGGAGTAAAATTATACCTCGTAAAACGTGAAGGACATAAGATTTAAGTTTTAAGGAACTTAAAACTTAATTACTTAAATCTTAAATTTTATAACGAAACCCTTGGGGAATCGGCTTGCCATCAAAATAGAGCGCGCCGGTTTCATCCCTCCCATAACGGCCTTGAGCCAGGTATTCGATAGTTTTCGGAAAAATCAGCCAGTCCCCGTTTTCCTTAAGTCGCTCCTGGTTAAAAGATTCAGCTTCTTTCAGATGCGCGGGATTGGAAAGATCCCACTCTTTTTTTACTATCACGAGCAGGGGGGAAGAGATCATGAGAATCGGCCCCTGATCAACCGCGTCTTCAACAATATGGGTAGTAGCGGCAATGGTTTTTTCTCCGTGGGCGACGGCATCTCGCACCGCGTGGGCACCCGTGAATTTTCGTTTGCCTCCTTCCTCAATCGAAAGGTCAGCCGGGTGAACATTTACTCCCAGAAAGGCATGAATAAGAGGAGAGGTGACAACACTCATATACCCGCCATAAATCCCAACTTTGACTTCAAAGGAGGAAAGGGCTTTTATGGTTTCAGCGTCAAATTCCGACCGGATAGTTAAATCACCCCGTTTTTTCCCTCGCTTGGCGTAAAACCCGGCAATGTCGCGGGTTATCACCGGAATATCGTATTCCATTCCGATTTTGGATGCATTGCTGTTCCCGTTATCGCTAAAAAGAACGACCATTTTAAAAGGCGATGCGCCGGCTTGTTTTTCGAGTTTTATCTGATGCTCCAAAATTTTTCGGATATTGGTCCCTGACCCGGACATGAGTCCAACTAATTTCAAAGGGCCTTCTTCAGGATTATGAATGGGTTTCATCATGGCAAATACTCAGTGAAACGTGAGCACGTGAAGCGTGAAGTGTTTTAACATCTTACGCTTTACGCCTTACGGGTTCAAAGGTTAAAGGGTTAAGATTTAAGGGTTAAGTTTTAAGTTGTTAGATCATTGCTCATAGATCTTGGCTGATAGCTCCTAGCTGATAGCGACGAACCATGAACTACGAACCAGGAGCCTAACCCTTAACACTTTAATCTTAAAACTTTAATCTTATGCTATCAAAATATTGTCAGAAGTTCAATGAAACAGAACAAACCTTGACATTTTTTCCATCCTCACCTACACTTTCTGAAAATTTTCCTTCCTTTTTTATTGAATCATCCCGAAGAGAGACTCAACGTATGGCAGCAAAAATAGAAATTGCCCTTAAACCCGAGCTTTTTGACGCAGAAGGAGCATCGTTAAAAGCGCAAGCCCAGGATTACTTTGGAATCATTGTGGACTCAGTGCGAATGATAAACATTATTACTCTTGACGCTGAGTTCACCGCGGCACAACTCGAAGAGATCAGAACCAGGATTTTCACGAACCCGGTCATTCATGTCTCCGGTTTTGATGCCCTGGCGATTGAGTTTGATTGGGCGGTGTGGGTTGGGTTTCGGCCCGGGGTGCGGGACACGGCCGCGAGCACAGCCGGAGAAGCGATTGAAGATCTCTTGAAAATTAGTTTTAAAGAAGAAGAGGCGTGCTATACCTCAAAGCTTTTCTGTATTCGGGGCAAGGGCTTGGATGAGGGAAAAGTGAGCCTCATTGCCCGGGAATCACTTGCTAATGATCTTATCCAGCAGTGGAAAATTTTTGACAAAGGGAAGCAGGACGCGAGAAAAAATATCGGGTTAACGGTTCCGAAGGTTGTGTTGAGCCATATACCAACGGTAAAGGCTTTTTCGATTGATAGTGATGATGAGCTGATGCGGATAAGCGATGAGAGAAACCTCGCGCTTAACCCCCGGGATGTTCCGACGATCCGGGAGTATTTTCTCCGGCAAGAGGTGAGGAACGAGCGGAGAGAAGTGGGCCTTGACCTTCCCACGGATATTGAGCTTGAATATATTGCCCAGGCCCGGTCTGATCATTGCAACCACAATACTTTTAAGGGGCTTTTCCGCTATAAGGATCTTTCGACCGGAAAAGAGACGGTAGTGGATAATCTGTTTAAGACCTGCATTGAAGAGCCTACCCTGGACATTCAGAAGAAAAAACCCTGGGTGGTTTCTGTGCTTTGGGATAATGCGGGAGTGGGGAGGTTCGATGACCTTCATTACTATACTATCACCGGCGAGACTCACAACAGCCCTTCCAATATGGAGGCCTACGGAGGCTCCATTACCGGGATTGTGGGCGTTTACCGGGATCCGCTCGGAACCGGTTTAGGGTCAAAGCTTATTTTAGGGATGTATGGGTACTGCGTTGCCTCGCGGGATTATCAGGGAGAGCTTAAACCCCGTCTCCACCCCCGAAGGCTGTTGGACGGCGTTATCACCGGGGTTAAGGACGGAGGAAATAAAAGCGGCGTGCCCACGCCTTTTGGCAATCTCTTCTTCCATGAAAGTTACTTGGGTAAGTGTTTGGTTTTTGTAACCGCTCTGGGGATCATGCCCTCTTCCGTTCAGGGAAGACCGAGTGAGATGAAGACCACAATCCCGGGTGAGCTTATCATTATGACCGGAGGACGCGTGGGGAAAGACGGTATCCATGGGGTAACTGCCGCTTCCGAAGGGTTTAGTGAACACACTCCCGCAGGTCATGTCCAAATTGGGGATCCGTATACTCAGAAGAAGATGCATGACTTTTTGCTCGAAGCGAGGGATGAAGGGCTGATCGCTTATATCACCGATAATGGC
>DATEXU010000137.1:0-6079 GCA_035256645.1 Thermodesulfobacteriota bacterium
AAACATTGTGACTTAAAACAAGAACGGGGCGTAATCCGCCCTGCTCGCTTCCAATCACTGGATTTAAATCAGCCCAGTATATATCACCTCTCAATATTCCGGCCATTCTTCCAACTCCGATGAAAAACCTTCTTCCGCTAAAGATTGTTCGAAAGAAGGGTCTATCTTAGCGCATTCTTGAGCAAGACGTCTTTTTTCAAGTCGCATTAGTTTTTCTTTAACGGCCTCTTGGATAGCCCGACTACGGTTTGAAAATAGTTTGGCTTTAACAAGAATATCGAGTTGTTTTAGCGTGTTGTCATCAATTGTAATTGCAATTTTTGAAGCTGTCATATTTGTCACCTCCGGTATGATAATATATCATACCAATCTCGTTTTCAAGAAAAATTTTTTATACTTTTTTCGCTTAAAAAAATCAAAAAAATCACAAGGAACCAGAGAACCTTTATTATGGTTGGCAGTCAAAAGTAAGGGCCCGGAGCGACAAAACACCTCAAAATTGACAGGTTTATGGAAACCTGATATAAATATTATTTTATTAAATAAAAAATTTGAGGATAACGCTCATGGCTCGCACTGTTTCTTTAAACCGGAAAACCTCTGAGACACAAATCAGTTTGCGGATAAATTTCGACGGCAAAGGCAAGTCGGAAATTGATACCGGAGTTCCTTTTTTTAACCACATGCTCGAACTCATGGCGAAACACGGATTTTTTGATCTGGCGCTTAAAGCCAAGGGTGATCTGGACGTGGATTTTCACCACTCGATTGAAGACATCGGGATCATTCTCGGAGGGGCGGTTAAAAAAGCTCTGGACAATAAAAAAGGAATCCGGCGGTACGGGTTTGCCTCAGTCCCCATGGATGAGACGTTGGCCCAGGTGACGATTGATATTTGTAACCGGTCGCATCTGGTTTATAAGCTCCCTATCGCCCGCGGAAAAATTGGAACCTTTGATATTGAGGTCGTAAAAGAATTCTTTCAGGCTTTTAGTAATGCATCGGGGATCACCATCCATATTAATGTTCCCTACGGAAGCAACCGGCATCATATTGTTGAGGCTATCTTCAAAGCTTTTGGAAGAGCTCTGTGTGATGCCGTAACCCTCGACCCTCGGGTTCAAGGGGTGCTTTCCACAAAAGGATTGCTCTAATTTCACCTGTTATGTCTTTGTAATCTCCTATGGCTTCAGATAAATTTGTAGCGGTTATAGACTATGGAATGGGGAATCTCCGGAGTGTGCAAAAAGGCCTGGAGAAAGTGGGGGTTCCGGCAGTGATTACCGATAAGGCACGCACCATTAACGATGCCCATGGCATTATCCTGCCGGGAGTTGGTTCGTTCATTGACTGCATGCGGAATTTAGAAAAACGGAAGCTGGTTACCAGCATTCTCAGAGCGATTTCCCGCGGAAAGCCCTTTTTGGGGATCTGTCTGGGGCTTCAGGTCCTGTTTTCGGAAAGCGAAGAATTCGGTGTGCATCCCGGTCTCGATGTGATTAAAGGAAAGGTGGTGCGGTTCTTTGGGAATGGAGGAAACCCCGGGAATGCTCTTAAAGTACCTCACATGGGCTGGAACATGATCACGATTCAAAAGCGGCCGCCTGTGTTAGCCGGCATTCCTGATGGATCATATTTTTATTTTGTCCATTCCTATTACGTGAAACCTGAAGACCCTGGAGTGGTGGCAACCACAACCGACTATGGAGGTGAGTTTACCTCCAGCGTGTGGAAAGACAATATTTTTGCCTGCCAGTTTCACCCGGAAAAAAGCCAAAATCTGGGTCTGGCAATGCTGAGAGAGTTCGGCAAGCTTATTTAGAAATAGTTGAATACCGGAATCAGGAGTTATTAAATTAATCAGAGCATCACTTTGGAAAATTCAACAAACCCCTCTAACTCCCCTTTATTAAAGGGGAGAATAATTTTTTATTTTTTTATCTTCCCCCTTTACCAAAGGGGGATTGAGGGGGTTCATTCTGATTTCTGACTTCTGTATTCTGACCCCCACGTGGAGTTATTGGCAATGTTGATTATCCCGGCTATTGATCTCAAAAATGGAAAATGCGTCCGTCTGGAACAGGGAAAGATGGAACAGGAAACTATTTTTTCTCAAGACCCCCCGGCAGTAGCACGGAAGTGGGAAACGCTGGGCGCGGAAATGCTTCACCTGGTTGATTTGGACGGAGCTTTTGCCGGCTCTCCTAAAAACAAACAGATCATTGAAGAAATTGTGCGCGCGATCCGCATCCCAGTCGAGCTGGGAGGAGGGATCAGAACCCTCGCGAGTATTGAAGAGTATCTTAACCTGGGCATCAACCGGGTTATCTTGGGCACAGTGGTTTATCAGCAGAAAAATTTCCTTCCGGAAGCATGCGCAAAATTTCCGGGTCGCATCGTGGTGGGAATCGACGCCAGAAATGGGAAGGTTGCGATCCAAGGGTGGGCGGAACAGACTGAGTTATCCGCCATTGAACTGGCAAAAAAATCGGAACAAGAGGGCGCGACAGCTATTATCTATACTGATATTCAAAGAGACGGCATGCTCACCGGCATAAACCTGGACGCTACCCGGATCCTGGCCCAGACAGTTTCCATTCCTGTAATCGCTTCCGGAGGAGTTGCCACTATTGAGGATATTAAGAATCTTCTGCCTTTAACCAAGGAAGGAATCACCGGAGTTATTATCGGACGGGCCTTGTATAAAGGCACGATAGACCTCACGGAAGCGCTCTGCGTGGCCAAAGGAACCTTATGTTAACCAAACGAATCATTCCTTGTCTGGATGTGAAAGACGGTAGAGTAGTAAAGGGGATAAATTTTGTTCAGCTCCGGGATGCCGGAGATCCGGTGGAAAATGCGAAGAGTTATGATGCACAAGGCGCGGATGAGCTCTGTTTTTTGGATATTACCGCTTCGCACGAAAAAAGAAAAATTATCCTCGATATTGTGGCCCGGACGGCTGAGGAAGTCTTTATGCCTCTTACCGTGGGAGGAGGAATCAACGATCTCAAAGATATTCGCGATCTTTTGAACGCGGGAGCGGATAAAGTGTCAATTAATACAGGCGCGGTGAAACGCTTAGCGTTTGTAAAAGAAGCAGCCGAACGATTCGGCAGTCAATGTATCGTGGTTGCCATTGACGCTAAACGGGCTAAGAATGATCCCCCTGGTCATCCCCGCTGGGAGGTTTATACCCACGGAGGAAGAAAGCCCACGGGAATAGATGCGCTGGAATGGGTCGATAAGGTTGTCGCCATGGGCGCGGGAGAAATCCTGCTTACCAGCATGGATTGCGACGGAACAAAAGCCGGATATGATATCGCGCTTACTCACATGGTTTCCGATCGAGCCCCTGTCCCGGTCATTGCCTCCGGCGGAGCAGGCGCCTTGGAACACCTTTATCAAGCTTTACACGATGGAAAGGCGGATGCGGTTCTGGCGGCATCCATCTTCCATTACCGGGAGTATAGCATTATGGAGGCAAAAAAATACCTCTCTGAAAAAGGGGTCCCCATGAGAATATCGGGGAACAACCTCTAACACACTTTTATAATGAAGGATGAAAAGGCCATGATATTTTCTCACCGATATATAATCATTCTCATGGTGATTGTTCTCATTTTTTCTGCCTGTGGGATCAATCCCGTGACCAGAACACGGGAGTTTAATATCATCAGTGAAGAAAGAGAGATTTCCTTAGGACGAAATGCCAGTTCTTCAATAAGCCGGGAATATGGGGTGTACAATAATACCGACCTGGAACATTATGTGAATGAGGTGGGTCAGCGGCTGGTAAGCGTATCTGACCGTAACTCAATTCCCTACGAATTTCACATCGTTGATATGCCTATCCTCAATGCCTTTGCCTTACCGGGAGGATATATTTATATCACCCGGGGATTATTGGCGGAACTGGAAAATGAGGCCCAACTGGCGAGTGTTTTAGCCCACGAGATCGGGCATGTTTGCGCCCGCCATAGCGCGAGCCAGCTCTCAGAACAATTGGCATTTACGGCGTTGACCTTGGCATCCCTGGCTACTCCTGGCGCCCGGGAGATGGCTCCGGTAACCGCAGCGCTTACGCAATCGATTACCTTAGGATATAGTCGGGAAAAAGAATCTGAGGCTGATGCCATGGGTCTTAAGTATATGTACCGCGCCGGATACGACCCCATGCAAGTAAGTATTTTTCTCTCCCAGTTAAGCCGAATGTCCCAAGGCCCTGGGGGATACGGTGTTTATACTTCCACCCATCCTGACATTTTTGACCGAATCAGCGCAACCCGTAATGAAGCAAAACAGATGGTTGGTTTCAATATCGGCATGGGTAAAATCAGGGGACAAGAAGGTAAAGGAGAAGCAGAAGTAACAAAACAGGAAATTATGAATCAGCGAGGAACCATATTCGAGGATGAATATAAATCTCATTTGGATGGACTCCTTTATGGTCCCCGTGAAGCCCCCCGCCGACTCAGAATTTATACGGTAAAAGAAGGGGATACCATTGAGTCAATCGCGGAAGATTTTGTGGGAAACAAGCGGCAAGCAAAAGAAATTGCTGAATTTAATAAGTTAGAGGTTGACTCCCCGCTCAGAATTGGCCAAAAAATAAAAATTATTATTTAAATTTAAATAGTTACATTCTTGATAGATAAAGTACTACCAAACCTGCCAGCATAACCACCAGTCCAAACACTCTGAGATAACCATCAGAAATATTTATAATTTGCGCTAAAAACTTTTTTAATTTTTCCGGAAAAAGGAAATAAGGCGACCCTTCGATAATTAAGACCAATCCAATTACACTTAAAAAATACTTGAAATCCATATTTACTCATGAAATAATTAAAGAGTTACTTTAATTTTAATCCTAATTTTTCTTTTTATGCATGTTAGAAAGTTTGATATCCTCTGCTAATAATCCTTCTCGTTAGGGGGAGAATGAAAATTGACTTTTATTACAAAAGACCAAAAAATACAATACGAAGTTATGTTCCGTCTTAAGAGCCTTCTCTTGGTTACCCTGATTGCGCTGCTATTTTTTCATCCCTTCTCTGCTTCCGCGGATATTTATCGCTATATAGATGAAAAAGGCACTATTCATTTCACCAATGCCCCAACCGATAGACGCTATAAGGTATACGTTCACAGCTACGGGGGATATTTTCGCTCTACCAAATATGACTGCAAGATATATGATCCGTTGATCCGAGAAATGGGCACTAAATACCAGGTTGACTGTGACCTGGTTCGGGCGGTTATAAAAGCAGAATCTGACTTTAATCCTTCAGCCGTATCTCCAAAAGGCGCCAAAGGAATAATGCAGCTTATGCCAGGGACTGCTGAGGATATGTCAGTTAAAAATATTTTTAGTCCCCGGGATAACATTGAGGGCGGGGTTAAATACCTACGACGGCTCTTGAATATCTTTAACAATGATTTGCGATTAGCCGTGGCTGCTTACAATGCCGGAGAAAATGCGGTGATCGGCTGCAATTATGCTATTCCCCCTTACGATGAGACCCAGGAATACGTAAGGAGAGTCCTTTCCTATCTACGCGGTTATAAAAACGGTGGTACTCATTAATTAATCGTTAATCCTTGCACAATACTTTTCCATGATTGCTATCTTCCTCATGCAAGGTGAGGCAATAAAATTTTTTAGCCTTTACATCGCCGCCGGATAACCTGAAGCAGTATTCTTCCCCCATCCTGGAAGATTGCCAATAAATGCCACCACTTGCTGTCGATATTTTTTTTAATAAGTTGATTCTAAAAATGTTAAAATTTCACTAAAAGGAACCACCCCTTCGCGTACTAACCGGGGCGGAGAAAAAGTTACATCAATAATTGTCGAGGGCATCTTCCCCGGGGTTTTTCCACCATCAATAATCAGGTCAATCATTCCGCCCAAGTGCGAAAATACTTCTTTTGCAGTAGCCAAGCTTTGATCTCCTGAAATATTGGCGCTGGTTGAGGTAAGCGGCCCAGCAAAAGCTGAAGTCAATGCCCGGGCAATAGGATGAGAAGAAATCCGGATGGCAATTTTTTTGGTACCAGCAGTGAGAATTGAAGG
>DATEXU010000138.1:0-6978 GCA_035256645.1 Thermodesulfobacteriota bacterium
TGCAATTACTTGGACCCACGGAGGATGGTGAAAAATGTCTGAAGACACTCGATGGTTTTGAAACCCGTTTCCCGGGAGAAAAATCCTTTTTTTGGGAAGTCACCGGTTTGAGAATGGAATGTTTTCTTCGTCTTGATAGGCCAAAACAGGCAGAGGCGGAGATGGACGAATATATCAAGAGGAAGGCTCTTGATACGGCAGGATATGTCGGCTTACTTGAACAGGCCAATAAATATTACGAGAATACCTGTCAGTTACCGAGCGATGCTCTAAAGGGTCCTTCCGGCCGGCAATCGACCATAGCCCTGATCATTTACAAGAAGCTCTCATCTATTGCCGACCGCAACCCCTCTTTTCAAAAATACGGTCAGGCTATTCAACTCCGGCTTGCTCAAATCTGCCAATATGAGAACAACTGGCCTCTGGCCATTGACTCGTACCGGGAAATTCTGAAGAAAGATCCCCGGGCTTCCGATGTGCTCGAGGCTCTTGGGCTTCTCTATGAAAAGACCGGGCAGTGGGAGGAAGCCTTTAACATCTGGAAAAAGGTTTCGGAAGGCCTTGAGACCGGGACTCCCGCTTGGTTTGAATCCCGGTATAAAACGGCTTATGCCCTCAATCGGCTTGGGCTTAACGAAAAGGCCTGCGCGATCCTGACGATGACACTGGCCCTGCACCCTGATCTGGGGGATGGCCTCCTAAAGAAAAAGTATCATGATTTAAAAACCGATGTTTGTAATCGGAGGAATAGCCAGGCTAAGACAAATTAGCCTGTTGCTTTGCGTACTGTCATTGCAAGCCTGTGCTCCAAATTGTTTTGATCTTTTTGTGCATCAAGAATCCTAACTTCCCTTCACTAATAGGGAGCGAGAATTATTTTATTATATAAACCAGAGAATGGATGAAAGTGGTTTTGCCGAATAGGTAGTGAGTCGACCGGCGACTTACGAATACAAATCCAATCTAATTACGGAGGAACCTAACATGTTCGAAGACAAGACTATTCTGGAAATTTTTCAACTGGGTGGGTGGGTCATGTATGTTTTGCTCCTATGTTCAATCCTATCCTTGGGTGTTTTGATAGAAAAAATTATAGAATTCCGGAAAAAATTTAACCCGTCCCGGAAGGCCATCATGGTAACGGTCCGGAGCCATCTGGAAAAAAAGGACATGGACGGAACCAAGCGGTTTTGCCAAAAATTTCCTAAAAGTCCCTTTTGCAGTATTGTAAACACCTGGTTGAGCTTTTTTGATAAAAGTGTGCGTGAGATTGAAAACGCCATGGAACGAGAAATTACCGACCAAATCGCCGGGATGGAAAAGAGAACCATTGTGGTCGGTACGATTGCCAACCTTGCCGTTTATGTGGGTTTATTTGGAACGGTGCTGGGTATCGTTAATGCCTTCCACGGTATCGCCAAGGCCGGCACGGGGAGCGGCGGTTTGAGCCTGGTCATCCAGGGTGTTTCAGAAGCCTTGCTCAATACCGCCATGGGCCTGGGAGTAGCCATACCGGCGGTTGTCTTTTACAACTGGATTATGAAGCGTATTACGTCTTATACGCGGGAAATGGATAGTACGGCCGGAGAATTACTCGATATCGCGGAAAGATTAAAAACAGAAAAATAGTCAATCAGGGGATAAACGGTTATGGCCAAAACTGAAAGAAGAAAATCTCATGAGATATTGTCGGAGATAAATATAACGCCCTTTACAGACGTGGTCCTGGTCTTATTGATCATCTTCATGATAGCCACCCCCATCATTGTCAGGGGTAGTATCAAGGTGGATGTCCCCAAGGCCCAAACCAGCAAATCGGAAAAAGACAAGTCTTTTATCATCAGCATCGATGCCCATGAAAATATCTTTCTGGATGACAAACAAGTTTCCATAGAGGATCTTCGCCGGCTGGTGGAAAGGAGGGTTCAGCAACAGCCCGGTATGGTGGTGATGATCAATGGAGACAAGAGTATTACCTGTGAGAAGTTTGCTCAAGTACTTGAGGTCACCCGGATGGCTGGTGCGGGCAGGTATTTGCTGGCGACAGAAAAAAAAGAAGAGAGGTTCTAACAGAGGAATACGATATGGCAAAACGAAAACGTAATGGCCGTGACATGATTGCCGACATCAATATTACACCTTTTACGGATGTCGTTTTGGTATTGCTTGTCATCTTCATGATAGCTACCCCCATGTTGATTCAGATGGGGATTAAGCTTGATATGCCGGATGTGTCCCGACAAGCCAGTAGCGGAGAAAAAGAAACGGTTTTTATTACCCTTTTTATCTCAGCCGATGGAAGTATTTCATTGGATAATCAAAAATATCCGATAGGAAAAATTAAACCCCTTTTGCAACAACTGACCCAGATTGATCCGGAAAGTGTAGTTTCCATCAGTGCTGATCCCAAAGCCAGTTATGAAAGGATGGTTCAGGTGATAGACCTGGCCCGGGCGGCCGGGGTAACCAGGTATGTATTAGCCAGGTAATGACCCCACCTTAATTAAGGGTTCAAAGGTTTAAAAAGTTTAAGAGTTCAAGGGTTCGTTAAATTTCTTATATAACTAAACCCTTAACAAATTCGCAAACCAAGAAGGAAGAAGGTTAAGAGGTAGCCGAAACTTAAAAATAAATTTGTTTAAAACTGGGGAAAAGGCTTTTGGTTGATTTTTTTCCTGTTTTTTTACTATACTACCTGCGTAAAAAATAAAATCGATTTCCAAGGTTAGAAAAGCAAAATTATTTTTCCCTGTTAAAAAGAGAGCCACGCTATGGAAAACACCGACTTAAATTTTGCGATCTCGACGTTAGGAGAGTGTAAAATACCTTCACCGATGAGCGGTATCCAGTTTGTCCGTGATGATGAACACCTGCTTTATCATTCTCGCCTCGGGGATATTAAGAAACTCCTAGATCAAAGCAGTGCGCCACCCTCTATGGAATTAGCCGGACCGCGGGAGAAAATTTATTTTGATCCCTCAAAATTAAAATGCGGTATTGTTACCTGTGGCGGTCTCTGTCCCGGACTGAACGACGTTATCAGAGCAATTGTTTTAAGCCTCAATTATCACTATGGGGTAAAGACAGTTTTTGGCTTTCCTTACGGATACGAAGGGCTTACTTACCGGTACGGCCATACTCCTTTCGAACTTACGCCTCCACTCGTGAGCCGCATCCACGAAATCGGCGGAACGATTCTCGGGTCGTCTCGCGGCCCGCAGGATATTTCCGAAATGGTTGACACACTTGAACGAATGAACATTGGTATCCTCTTCACCATCGGAGGGGATGGAACCTTGAGGGGCGCCCATGCTATCAGCGAAGAAATAAAACGACGGAATTTAAAAATCGGGGTGATCGGCATCCCGAAGACCATTGATAACGACATCTCCTTTGTTCAAAAATCCTTTGGCTTTGAGACCGCAGTTTCTGAGGCGAGGAGAGTGACCTATTCCGCCCACAGTGAAGCCGAGGGCGCTCGTAATGGTGTCGGTTTAGTTAAACTCATGGGCCGGGAATCTGGTTTTATTGCTGCGTACGCGGTTCTCGCTGATAACCAGGTAAACTTCTGTCTTATTCCGGAAGCTTCTTTTAAACTGGAAGCTTTTCTTCTCGCGCTTAAAGAACGGCTCGCAAAGCGTGGCCATGCGGTAATCGTGGCCGCTGAGGGAGCCGGACAAGACTTAATGAAAGAAACATTGGAACGGGACGCCTCAGGAAATATTCGGCCCAGCGATATCGGCATTTTCCTCCGCGATCATATTAAGGATTACTTCAACCAACAAGGCATTGAAATAAACCTGAAGTATATTGATCCGAGTTACACTATCCGGAGCGTGCCTGCTAATGCACATGACTCGGCTTTTTGTCTGCTTTTGGGGCACAGTGCCGTGCATGCCGGCATGACCGGCCGGACTAATATGGTGGTAAGCGTTTGGAATCATGAGTTCACCCACGTGCCAATCTCCCTGGCGGTTTCTCAACGCAAGAAGATTGATCCCGAAGGCTGGCTGTGGCGCAGTGTTCTCACCTCCACTGGACAGCCAAAACAGCTCCTATGAACCCCTTAAGCATTCTCTCCCCTAAAAAAATCTTTAAAATAGGACCCCTCATCGGGTTGGGTCCTTCTACTTCTTGACTTTGGCCTCCAATAAGGATAAAAAAGAAATTTTAAGTCATTTTTGGAAAGCCAGGAAAAATGAACGAAAAATCCAATCAGTTTAAAAAAAGAAAAAAGAGGGTAAAGAACCATCATTCCCGAACCCATCGAATAGCAAAAGCAGCCAGATATTTTATCGGACTGAGAATAATAAAATTACTTTTTTCTCTTCCCTCTTTTCTTCCTCTCGCCTGGGCTTTATCCTTAAGTAAAATTATCGTGAAAATCGGTTCCCCTTTTGCCGGCGAATATCGGAGACAAGCGTTAGAAAACCTTAAGCTTTACTACGGAAACGAAAAGTCTTTTTCGGAGATAAAAAAAATGGTTGAGGAGATTGGGATTGACGCAACCAAGGGAGCCTTTGAAACCATTTATTCGGTGAGTCCACGACACGATGAGGTGTATTCTAAAATTGCCATCGAAGGAAAGGAACACTTAGATGCAGCACTCGACAGAGGTAACGGAGTAATTGTCATCAGTGCTCATCTGGGCAACTTTGCGGTCATGATGGGTAAATTAATCGCGGAAGGGTATCCCTTCAATTTGGTCTTAAAACTTCCCCGGGATTCGGTAATTTCCCAATTTTTTGAGCGAAAAATGAAGCAATACAATCTCCATTTTATCGTCGCTGACCCGGTAAGCGTTTCTCAAAAAGAAATTCTTCGAACCCTTCGGCGCAATGAGATTGTGTGCCTCATTGTTGATGGTGATCAAAAAAGAGGCGGCGTGCCGGTGATGCTTATGGGACAGGAGATTGCCATGCCGCCAGGCCCAGCCATTCTCGCGCGAAGAACCGGCGCAACCGTGTTGCCTATGTTTATCATCCGGCAAAAGGATAATCCTCAAAAGATAATCATCGAACCCCCGGTGGTCGTGATTGACGATAAAGACCAGGACAAGGCTGTTGCTTTGCTCTGCCAAAAGTTTGCCGCTATTATTGAGACCACTATTAAAAAGTATCCGACCCAGTGGTACTGGATAAATAAAAAACATACGTCTTGTCTGTTAAGGGACAAACAAAAAAAGAGGTCTGCGCCAAAAAATTTTTAATTTCTTTTTAGAAAAGAGTATAAGAAGTACTGCCGTGGTAAAAAGACTTTTTCGTCGTAAATTCATCCACCATATTTTAGAAGAAATTGACATTGAGGAGCATCGCCTTCACCGGGCGCTTAACGCCTTTGATCTCACCATCTTGGGCATTGGCGCAATCGTGGGTGTGGGTATCTTTGTCTTAACCGGAAACGCCGCAGCCGTGCATGCCGGTCCCGGCGTGGTTTTATCCTTTGTCATCTCCGGTCTTGCCTGCGCTTTTGCTGCTTTATGCTATGCTGAATTTGCGGCTTTAATCCCGGTGGCAGGAAGCGCTTATAACTATGCTTATGCGACCTTAGGGGAGCTCGTTGCCTGGATCATCGGCTGGGACCTTATCCTGGAGTATATCGTAGCCTCAATAGCAGTGGCGATAGGCTGGTCAGGCTACTTTGTCAATATCTTGAAGGCTATTGGTATTACTCTTCCGGTATGGTGCGCGGCTGCTCCCGGGACTGTGCCGGGAGCAATTATTAACCTTCCGGCTATGTTTATTGTGCTTCTTCTTACCACGATCCTGGTCATCGGCATCAAGGAAAGCGCTCGTTTAACCAGTGCGATGGTCTTTGTGAAGTTAATCACCGTATTGGTGTTTATCCTGGTTGGATTTTCCAAAGTTAATCCATCACACTGGGTTCCCTTTATGCCCTTTGGTTTTAAAGGGGTACTGTCCGGAGCAGCGATTGTGTTTTTTGCTTATATTGGTTTTGATGCCGTCTCAACTGCTGCGGAGGAAACTAAAAACCCACAGAAAAACATCCCCATCGGAATTATTGCTTCATTAGCCATTTGTACCATTCTCTACATTGTGGTTGCCGCAGTGCTTACCGGAATGGTTTCCTATAAAGATTTGAATCATCCCGCACCGGTGGCACATGCTTTAAACGTAATTGGATTTCAATGGGGATCAGCTTTGGTTTCGGCAGGAGCAGTTGCTGGGATTACCAGCGTTCTTCTGGTGATGCTCATGGGCCAACCGCGGGTTTTCTTTTCCATGAGCCGCGATGGGCTCTTATGGCCCTGGATATACAAAGTTCATCCCCGGTTTCGCACTCCCTATATAGCGCAAATTATAACCGGCGTGGTAGTAGCAGGTTTTGCCGGTTTTATTGATATCGGAACTGCGGCAGAGTTATGCAATATCGGGACATTATTTGCTTTCGCTATTGTCTGCGGCGGTATCGCGGTACTGCGCTACACCCATCCGGAAATTAAACGACCCTTTCGCTGCCCTTTGGTCCCCTTAATCCCTCTCCTGGGGATTTGCTTCTGTGTTGGCTTGATGCTCGCGTTGCCTAAAATTACCTGGATTCGATTTGTCATCTGGCTTATAGTAGGATTGTTTATTTACTTTTTTTACGGAATACGACACAGCCGTTTGGGGAAAAAACTGCAAGGGAACCAAAGGTAGGGTTACTTCTTCGCCGCTTTTTCAACAAGACCCTTAACATCAGCCGGATTTTTTGATATGGCCCATTGCCATTTGCCGAATCCACCGTATTCATTGACTGCTTTTATCCACTCATCTAAAAATTCCCGCTTGGTTCGGTCCTGAAAGGTTTCCTGGCCTTTCGTCTCAAGGATGAGATGACTGCCGGTTTTAAGGCGAATGATAAAATCGGGGCGATACTTTCGCACCACCCCCTGAAAAATATAGAGAATCTCAAAACCGAGATGGTCATTCTTGACCCAGGCGGCGACATTAGGATTGCGGTCAAGCTCAAAGGCTT
>DATEXU010000139.1:0-3246 GCA_035256645.1 Thermodesulfobacteriota bacterium
CCTGCAAGGTTCGGCAGGCGGGGGCTGGAGTTACACGGGCCGCAATCTGCAGTTTGGGGTCCGTGAACACGGAATGGGCGCGATCTTGAACGGGCTGGCCACGCACGGCGGCACCATCCCGTTCGGCGCAACGTTTTTGACTTTCTCCGACTACATGCGCCCGTCGATTCGGCTCGCAGCGTTGATGGGGGTGCAGGTGGTTTATGTTTTCACGCACGACAGCATTGGAATAGGCGAAGATGGTCCGACCCATCAACCCGTGGAACACCTCGCCAGTCTGCGGGCCATTCCGCGGCTGATGGTGATCCGTCCTGCTGACGCCAACGAGACCGCCGTGGCGTGGCGCGTCGCGATCGAAACGCGTGACCGGCCAGTGGCCCTAGTCCTGACCCGGCAAAGCGTGCCGACCCTCGACCGAAAGCATTTTGCCTCGGCGGAAGGCCTCTGCCACGGGGCATACGTGCTGGCCGATCCCCCGCAGGGAAAACCGCAATTGATCTTGATCGCCAGCGGATCGGAGGTCAGTCTGATTGTCGCGGCGCGAGAAACAATGCAGGGGATGAAAATCCCGGTGCGCCTCGTTTCGATGCCGAGTTGGGAATTATTCGAGGCACAATCCCAGGAATATCGCGACTCCGTGCTGCCACCGTCGATCCGTGTCCGCCTCGCGGTCGAGGCAGGCGTAACCCAGGGGTGGCATCGCTACGTTGGAGATCGGGGGGACATACTCGGAATGGATCGCTTTGGCGCTTCAGCTCCCGGTCCGGTGTTGATGCGCAAGTACGGATTCACGGTGGAAAACATTTGCCAAAAAGCGTTGTCCCTCTTGGCAGGGAATAACAACGGCTGATTCCCGGACACTGTTGCCAAAGGCGCCATGCCTCGGGGAAAGAAACACACTGTTGAGACACACCATTCTTGGCTTCGCGCAACTATCGAATAAAAGTATGCCGTTTTATCTTCTTCGACATGACCGCTAAAAATTAGATCATGGGTATATGGCTTACTCCATGATATCTCACAAAACAAATTTAATTCTTTTGGCCACGACAGATAAAAGTCTAAGTTTTCTGAGGCGGTTCTCCTATAGTAAGCTGCAAACCTAAACTGTTAAAAAGTCTTCCTATTTTTTGTCCATTCGTCTAAATTCTGCCATTTCAACAAGAGACCTCCTCTTACGTTAGCTTTCTATGTCCACTTTTTGGGGGGAGGTATTCACCACTCTTGAGCGACATGTTAGGCATTTATTTAGCTTCGATTTTCTTCACTACTACATTCGATGCGGAATCGATACATACCAAGCGCATTACTCCTGGCTCATCAGGAGTAATGGGGCACACAATAAGATCAGCAAAGATTTCATTGTCCCATGTGAGCAAACCTGAAAGATCAGGCGGCATGTTAGAGTATTCCGCATTGTAGAATCGTTGTTCACTCACCCCCAGAGGAGGGCTCAGTTTTTATTTCATCCAAAAGTTTTAATTCTAAAATTCGCGCTACGGGAGATGAAAAAAATGATAAAAAAGGGAGCCGAGCCAAACTTATCACTTTTTTTAGTTCAGAAAATCAGACCCCATGAATTTTTTTTTGTAGAGTTTTTTTTTGTAAACCAATTTAAAGCTCCTGCGTCTCATAGCAATAAAAAGCAAAGAAATTAAGTGACTCGTTAGGGTACCAAGTTTAAAAAAATAATCAGCAAAGGGAGGTTTGAAACACATGAAAAAAACAATAATTTTTATAGTAGCCTTGAGTTTAACCATAGCTTTTTTACCCGTCACTCCGGCAAAGGCTCACCACGACTCTTTTTGGCCAGGATTCGCGGTGGGGATCGGAACGGCTATAATCCTTGATTCTTTTTCCTACGGCCCGGGATATTACTATCCCTCTCACGGTCATTATTATTACCACCCCGATCATTATTATCATCCACGCCACTATTATAAACATCATCGGGGAAACCAGCATGACTATTATAACGGGCACGAGAGAGGGTACCGGGGACATGGCCACCGGAGATAAATTGGTGGCTTGCCGGCTGCCTTTTGTCTCAAGATATTTTTCCCTCTGCTCCTCATGAGGTTTTAATGAGCGAGCTATAAACAAGGTCCTCGATTTGAGGACCTTGTTGGATTATTAAATTCTATAGTTTTTGTTTAGTAAACAACGCATTGCAGAACAAAACAAGCTAAAGGCGCTCTAAGCAAGGCCGATGTATTTCTTGGGTGAAAATAGCTCGTTCTCTATTCAAAAAATAGACAAAAAACTGCCCGCTATTTTGAACTAAACATAGTTGTCTTTTGTATTATTTAATATAAATCCTTTTTCTTTAACGTATAGCCTGCTCCCTGGCAATAAGAAGGTGTAAAAAATGTCAAACCGAGTTCTATCTTTTATAGCGATTGCTTGCCTTTTGCTTCTCTCGGGTTGTGCGCATGTGATTTCGAAGGATATAAGGGATAAGGCAGATATCTCGCTAACCTTCGAAAAGGTAATCAAAAATCCAATCGCCTATAAGGGAAAAACTGTGGTATGGGGGGGTGAGATCGTCGAGACCATCAACCAAAAAAATGGAACAACCGAGTTCGAGGTCTTTCAAATACCTTTGGACTCAAGTGATGCACCAAAAGTATCAAATGCTTCAGAGGGCAGATTTTTAATTCTTGTCAATAAATATTTAGACCCGTACCTCTACCGGAAAGGAAGTAGGATTACTGTGGCTGGTGAAATCCTGGGAGACAAGATTAAACCTCTCGGAGAGATGGATTACCGTTATCCTCTTATTGCGAGCAAACAAATGCACCTCTGGGAAGAACACCATTATCGTCCTTATCCCTATCCTTATTATTACCCATGGGGGTATTATGATCCTTGGTGGGGGTACCCTTATTGGTGGGGTGGGGTCAGCTTCCGTTATTACCATCATCATTGATCTTTTTTAATCTTCAAAATCGAGTTTATTTTATAATGGTACCCCCAATGATGATTGCCATGAAAAGTCTGCGAAGCTATGAGCACCTTTTATTAACAGTGCTTCTGGTAACGGTCCTTTCCCTTATCGGCGGATGCGCACCAAAAGTGCTTGTGCCTCCTGACCTGCCACCGGAGCAACGAGCACATATAAGGGGGACCTTTGGGGGAGCTGTTTTCATGGGAGCCCAATTAGTTGCTATTGATGGAGAGATGTTGTCATCTGAAAATGCGGCCTATATTCTCCCGGGCAAGCACACGGTTAAGCTTGTATATCAT
>DATEXU010000140.1:0-5755 GCA_035256645.1 Thermodesulfobacteriota bacterium
TTATTCTTACATATATGGCTTTATGAGATTTTCAAATTCGTCGCCTGTTTTACATGTAGGCCTTAGAAGACATCCTATAATGATCCTGTCAAGAGAAAAGTGAAAGACAAAAAAATTTCTTTTATATTAACAAGATAAAGGATTATTCCTTTTCAAGACATACCACTCCCTTTTGTTCTCTCAGAACTTTTAAAGGTTTCGGCGAATGTCTCACCTTTTTGCGAACCCGCACCTTATCGTTATCATTATTCGGCATATCCCGTTTTAAAGCGGGATCACCCATCATCCTTTATCCAGGTTGCATGATTCAGTGAGAGGCCCAGGATTGTCCCCCACGAGGTCAAAAGCCTCAACGTTGTCCAGCGGGCTCTCTCGCCGAAACAAAAATTTCTTAGTTTAAGTTTAGATACTCAGGATTAAACTGCTCCTTTTTCTTCATTATCGTCCAGGCAATGATAAGCAACTTGGCTGAAAGCTTTACCCGCATCTTGGTCTTTATTCCTTTTTCCCGAGCTCGCCCTCTGAGCTTATTGGTGAAATAGGTAATAAAGGTTCGGTTTCTGTTGGAAGCGATCAGCGCGGCCTGGTATAAGGCGTAGCGAAGGTCTGCCTTACCCTTCTTTGAAAGGACCGGAATTGCTCTGCCCGAACCCTTGCCGCTGCGCTGGGCGCTTAAATCCAACCCCGCAAGCTTTAAGACCTGGGTTGCGCTCTCAAAGCGAAAGGGATTACCAATCGCTGCCAACACTTTGGCCGAAACATCAGGCCCAAACCCGGGAATAGAAAGAAGGTGCGTATATTCAGAAAATTTGATGCATCGTTGTTTGATCTTTTCATCGGTTGCCCGAATGGCCTCTTGCGTCTGTTTTAACTGCTCTGCCATCACCTGCGCCTCAAAGGCCAGTGCTTCGGTGCCGGTACAGCCGATCGATTCACCTGCCTTGTCCCAAATCACCTGCAGTCGCCTGCGCTGCTTGCATCCTCCGTTTCGAGACCCCACCATTCGCATAAACTCCCCACAGCCCAGCTGCCTGATCGCTTGAGGAGATAAACACCACCTCACAATCGCCAACCCTTCTCCGTACCCGGCAAAACGATCCAATTCCGGAAAGTACTGGGCGATGAGATGATTGCGAATCCGAGCCTTGCAACCGTGCTCATATTTCTTAAGCCGTCTCTTTAACGAAATGAGGCTTCTCAACTCCCGCAACCCTTCCTCAGGATAATCGTAAAAAAGACACTTGCCCTGAGAAATAAGATCAGCCACGTTGGCCGAATCCTTTACGTCGTGCTTATCCCACCTGCCATCCAACAGTTCTCGGTTGTTCTTTACCGCATTGCCCGAAACCAGCACTACCTGATGCTTGTTTTTTATCAGATGCTCACCCAACGGTTTATGGTAGTTTGCTGTCGGTTCTAACCCAAATACCACCGTCTTTAAACAATGTTGTGCTTTGACTGCCTCTGCCTGAAAAAACAACCTTTCAAATCCCTCCCGGTTATTTTCAAAAACCAGCCGCCTCAAAAGCGTCTTGCCCGTTGCAGTACCGAAAAAGGCGTGATGGTTTTCTTTGGCTACGTCGATCCCTACGATCAGATATTCTTTCGATCCTCGGATTTCTTGTTTGATTTGACGAAACTTCTCCAGTCTGATATTATTTACTCCATCCATTGAACACCTCCTGTTTTTGAGTTTAAAGTTTGGTCGTGCTTACTTTTTCTCTTAACAGGAGGTTTCTTTTTTTGGTAGTCTCCAAAAATATTTTTTTCTGTGCTATACTTAAATTTATAAGGGAGGCCTACTTCTATATATAACGTTGTCCAATTTATTCACTTGACAAAGGGAGAGGCAGTTGGTAAAAAAGCACTATTATGCCACGACAAGCCAGATTAGACGCTCCTGGAACACTGCACCACGTCATGATCCGCGGGATCGAAGGGATAACGATATTCCGCGACGATGAGGATCGAAAGGATTTCCTTTTCCGCTTTAGAGATTTTTGACACCTGGATATTTTCCGCGTATAATCCGACCAGTTGAAGCATCAGCTTAAAAGATAAATAGGCCGCCATCATACTGAGATGTTTTATATGAAATCTAAAGAGCTGCGCATAAGGTTTGTTGAGACAGGCACTGAAGGCATTTCAATGAAGGCAGAGCTAAAGCCTGGCGCAGCAAGTTATGATATTTTTTTCCGAAGTAATGATATTAGCCTCACCAAAAACAGTGAGGCGCTTCTTTCCGTGGGGCTTCTGCCAGCCATGAAAACCGGCAGCACTTTAATAGTGGATGGACCAATCAGTCAGAAACTTTTCAACGCACTCGATCCTATTTGCGATTTCTATTGCGCCTTAAACCCATCGCTTAGGAAGGTAAAAATCAAAAATCTTGTTCCTCGGCCCGCAGAACCCCCAAAAGAAAACCGGGTTGGAACCTTTTTTTCCGCGGGTGTGGATTCGTTTTATACGCTTTTAAAGCATCAAGAGGAGATTACTGATCTGATTTTTATTCATGGGTTTGATATACCTCTTAATAACCAAGTGCTCCTAAAAAAGACATCAGAGATAATCCAGGAAATCGGTTTACGCTTTGGCAAAAGAGTAATTGAGTTAGAAACTAATCTGCGTTCATTTATACATCCTTACCTCCGGTGGTTGCATTCTCACGGAATTGGTTTTGCAAGTGTCGGCAGTCTTTTGTTTCCGTTCTTTCACCGGATATATGTTCCCGCCACCCATACCTATGCGAATGCCGCTTTTTATCTTCTGGGGTCGCATCCCGCCTTAGATCCTCTGTGGAGCACGGAGACACTTGAGTTCGTTCATGATGGGTGCGAGGCAACGCGAGTAGAAAAGGTCGCGCTTATAGCAGAACATGAGGTTGCCTTAAAGTTTTTGCGGGTATGTGGAACAAATACTAATGGCGCTTATAATTGCGGCTGGTGTGAGAAGTGTATCCGGACAAAGATTAGTTTGCATATCGCCGGCTCACTTGACCGTTGTGCCACATTCGATAACCAACTCGATCCAAAGCATATTGAAAAAATGGCGCTTAAAGAAATGGGTCCACGCATATTTGCTGAAGAGAATCTCAAGGCTTTAAAGGGTCGGCCGGGTGATCGAGATTTATATGATGCCTTGGGGAAGGTTTTTAAACAATCATGGTGGCTTAAAGTGGCAAACAAATACCCTCGTCTCTGTCACGTTCGATGGGTCTATCGCACGCTGAGAAGCCTTGCAAGGGTCTTCAATTAAAGGGTACTCTACTAAAAATCTCTCCCCCAAAAATGGATAGTTTTTTGCTTAATCTTTTTCTGCCAGCCGGGCTACGCCCACCACTTTTTCTTCTGACTCAAGCGTAATCAGGCGAACGCCTTTGGTGTTTCTGCCGATGATAGGAATGCCGTTGGCTCCAATGCGGATCAGCCTTCCCCGGTTATTGATCAAGATAAGGTCATCTTCATCAGTGACTTGTTTAATTCCTACCACATTGCCATTTCGAGGGGTGGTTTGGATATTAATAATGCCGCTCCCGCCTCTGCCCTGGGCCCGGTATTCAGCAATGTTCGTTCGTTTCCCATACCCATTTTCCGTGACCGTGAGGATGGTATACCCATTGCCCGAGGAGACGATCTCCATTCCCACCACCGAATCACCGGAAGCCAATTCAACCCCTTTGACTCCTCGGGTCACCCGGCCCAGGCACCGGGCTTGGCTTTCCGGGAAGCGGATGGACTTTCCTTTCTCAGAGCAAAGGAGAATATCTTGTTTGCCATCAGTTAAAGCAGCAGCGATAAGCTCATCTCCCTCATCAAGGTCAAGCCCGATAATCCCGTCCCGTCGAGGTTTGCTGTAATCCATCAGGGAAGACTTTTTGATGACCCCTTTTTTCGTGGCCATAACGATAAACCTTCCTTCCGCGAATTCTTTCACGGAAAGAAAAGCAGAAATTTGTTCTCCGGGGGGAAGCTCAAGAAGATTTACTAAGGCTTTTCCCTTGGTGGCGCGTCCTGATTCCGGCAGTTGATGAACCTTAAGCCAGTAAACCCGGCCTGATGAGGTGAAAAAGAGGATATAGCTATGGGTTGAAGCCACAAAAATGTGTTCCATGAAATCATCTTCTTTAGTAACCATGTCCGAGCTGCCCTTCCCTCCACGCTGCTGGCTCCGATAGAGACTTACCGGGCTTCGCTTAATATACCCGGAATGAGTTATGGAAACCACCATGTCTTCCTCAACAATCAGGTCCTCCACGTCGATCTCTGCGGCCTCTTCCAAAATTTCGGTCCGGCGGGGGTCGCCGTATTTCTTTTTAATCTCATGAATCTCCTCACTAATGATTTCCAGGATCAAATTTTCATTCGCCAAAATTTGTTTATACCGCTCAATTTGTTTGAGCAACCCCTGGTATTCCTCAATGATTTTTCCCCGCTCCAAGGCGGTGAGCCTCTGGAGGCGCAAGTCTAAGATCGCCTGGGCTTGGACTTCAGAAAAATCAAAGGTGGAGATAAGATTGGCCCTGGCTTCGCTTGGGCTGGCTGATTTTCGAATCAAGGAAATCACTGCATCTAAATGATCGAGCGCTTTTTTATAACCCTCCAAAATATGGGCGCGTTCCTCAGCCTTGCGGAGCTCAAAGACGGTCCGGCGATGCACGACTTCCTTCCGGTACTGGATAAATTGTACCAGCGCGTCTTTGAGGGTAAGAAGCTTTGGCTGACCACGGACAATAGCAAGCATGATCACCCCAAAGGTGATCTGCATCTGGGTATGCTGGTAAAGTTGGTTGAATACAATCTGGGCCATCGCATCTTTTTTCAGTTCAATTACGACTCTGACTCCATGGCGATCCGATTCATCCCTGAGGTCTGAAATCCCGAGGATCTTTTTATCCCGTATCAATTCGGCAATTTTTTCCAGAAGTTTTGATTTATTTACCTGGTAGGGAAGCTCTGAGACCACAATGCTTTCGCGGTCTCCCCGCTTCCTTTCAATAAAAGCCCGGGCGCGAAGCCGGATGATGCCTTTGCCCGTGGAATAAGCTGATTTAATTCCTGCCCTCCCATAAATAAAGGCCCCGGAGGGAAAATCCGGCCCGAGCACATGCTCCATCAACCCGGCAATGGAAATATCCGGATTTTTGATTAAGGCAATCAGGGCGTCAGTCACCTCAGAGAGGTTATGGGGTGGAATATTGGTGGCCATTCCAACCGCGATTCCTGATGAACCATTGATAATGAGCTGGGGAATGCGGGTGGGAAGGACCATGGGTTCCTGCAAGGTTTCATCGTAGTTTGGAGAAAATTCAACGGTCTCCTTGTCAAGGTCTTGGAGCATCTCGCCGGCTAATGGCGTCATCCTTATTTCCGTGTACCTCATGGCGGCCGCTGAGTCTCCATCAATGGAGCCGAAGTTTCCCTGGCCATCAACCAGGGGATACCGAAGGGAAAAATCCTGGGCGAGTCGCACAATGCTATCATATGCCGCGGCATCACCGTGGGGATGGTATTTTCCGATTACATCACCCACGATTCGAGCAGATTTTTTGTAGGGCTTGTTCCAGGTATTTCCGGTATCGTGCATAGCGAAGAGAATTCTTCGGTGAACCGGCTTGAGGCCATCGCGCGCATCAGGCAAAGCCCGGCCGATGATAACGCTCATGGCATAGTCCATATAGGACCGTCTCATTTCATCTTCAATATTAACCGGGATTTTTCGTTGATCGACAAGCATTAAAAGTTTCTCCTTAAAAAGT
>DATEXU010000141.1:0-4650 GCA_035256645.1 Thermodesulfobacteriota bacterium
CGGCCATAATACCCATTCCTGGGTCTATAATAGCCACCATAGTACCCATACCTGGGTCCGACATAATAATAGCCTCCTCTATACACAACCGGGGGAGGCGGGTAATAATAGCTTGGGGGACAGAAAAGAGGACCAAGGATAGCAGCCGTTCCTAACCCGACTGCGAATCCAGGCCAGAAAGAGTGGCGTTGAGCACTAGCAGGGGTTGCTATTAAAAGAGTTATGCTTAAAGTTAAAACTATAACGAAAATTGCTGATTTTTTCATGCCTATCACCTCCCTTTTTATAATATGAGATTTTATTTTTTAATTTCTATACTTAAACATTTTCTTAATGAGTCAATTAATTCCCTTAAAATCCTATGATTAATGACTATAGTTGACGTTTGGAAAAACAAAAGGTTTACATAAATTATAAAATCTTATAAAACGGACCTCATTAGAAAGAGGGGTTGAACTATTTTATTAATTATATTAGCGTGTTGGTGTAGTTTCTTTTTCGATAAGCTACAAAATTTATTGCAAAAGACCAAAATGTTATCTTTTTAGTGCTAAAAAGAATTGTTTTTTAGAACCAGCGCACGAGAAGATATTCCGACCCGAGAGGAATCCCGAAAAGGCGTATAGGTTAATAAGGAAAAAATTTGGACGACCGGTCGTTTCGACAGGCTCAACGACCGTGGAAGCGGACATTGAGCTTGTCGAAGTGCCGCTTGTGAAAAGATGAAGAAATATACGTAGGGGCGAACGCCGTTCGCCCGAAAACGACCGGCCGGTCGCCCTTACAGGTTATCTCCGATGTCCACCGCCATAGTTTCCCATGGTCCGGTGCCCACCGCCATAGTTTCCCATGCTCCGATGTCCGCCGCTATAGTTTGTCATACTCCGGTGTCCGCCGCCGGAATATCCTCTGTTGTAGCTGCCATAATATTGTCTGTGGTTTCCACCATAATACCCCCCGCGGTGTCCGCCATAATATCCCCTACGATAGCCACCATAGTATCCATACCCAGATCCATAATACCCCCCATAGTACCCATACCCAGGTCCGCCATAATAATCATAGCCTCTTTCATACACAACTGGGGGAGCCGGGTCATAATAGCCTGGGGGACAGAAAACAGAACCAACGATCGCAAAGGGTAGACTAATGATAGCACCCGCAACATATAATGGGGCGGTTACAGGCCACAAAGGGTCCACTTGAGCCTTTGCTGGAGTGGCTGCAAATAGGGTTATGGTCAGGCCTAAAACCACTATGAAAGTTATTGTTTTTTTCATGGTTATCACCTGCCTTTCTATTGGTAGAAACTTGCTTTTTACCTATTTATACTCTAACCATTATTTATTACATGTCAATTTTTAATTAACCTTTTTAACCAATACTTAACGACATTACATTAGACGCACGAGTTTGCAATAAGTTTACAAAAAATAAGCTCCTTCTGAAACTAATTTTCGGTAAAGGGTGTTCAATGGTCGTTATGACAGGCCCAACGACCGACAAAAAGCGGACACTGAGCCTGTCGAGCTGCCCGCGTTTGAAAAGATGAATTAATATGTAGGGGGACCGGCCGGTCGCCCCTACAGGTTTTTTTTGGTTGACATTTTTCCTCAAACCAATAAAAAAAGGCATTTCCCAGGATTTGTTTTTTTATAGCATTTTTTCCCGATTTAGCATTCCCTACCACCTGCTTTAAGGCTATACTACTACAAAAGACATCATTTTAATTTGCATGGATACCATAGGAGGTGAAGCTTGCGTTTCGGTGGAAGGGTATACAAAATTGAAGATTTAGAAATTATTGGTTCATTAGGTCTTGACTTCGCTGAAATCAATCTCCTCGAAGGAGGAACCATGATATACCAGCCTCAGGAATTGTTACGGGAGGCTGAGAAATGGGGTTTTACCTACTTAGTTCATGGCCCCAGAGAAGGAGACCCCTGTGATCTCAATCGACTGGCGGGTGGTTATTTTCAGGAGATCCTTGGCTTGTTTAAGGCTTGTCGAAAACTCTCATGTCCGCTGCTCAACATCCACTTCTGGATGGACTCCCGATTCATCCCGGAAAAAATTCGGGATCGGAAGCGGGAAATCCTCTTTGCCATGGCCCGTGAGGGACTGCGAAACGGGGTCCAACTTTGTCTGGAGAACTTGAGCGAACGTCCGGAGGACATCCACTCATTGCTCTCAGAATGCCCGGAATTGAGCCTCACTTTGGATATTGGCCATGCTCAGTTGTACTCTCGGAAAAATAAATGTTTTGATTTTCTAGAACAATGGCCTAACCGGGTCAATCACGTTCATGCCCATGATAACTTTGGAGGAGAAGGGCTGGAATATGACACTCATCTTCCAATCGGGCAGGGAGTGATAGATTTTCCCGCTATCCTGTGGGCATTCGTGGAGTCCGGATACCAGAAAACTATTACGTTAGAAGTGCCCCATGATCATTTGGAATCGTCGGTCAAGCAACTCAAACAAATTATTGACTCCTTTGTATCGTAAATCGCAAAACGTAAAACGTTAGGTGTTGCCCAATCTCCCTGCATCTTCCTCGTTCCTTTTTTTTCTTTACCCCTTAAAAATTAACCCTTGTTCCTTGTTCAAAGTTCTTGACTTTTTCCCTCAAACCGTATAAAAACAAAAAGAATTATTTGACCTGAAAAAGGAAATATAATTGGGATGACTGCGAGGAGAATAAATCCAATGAGCACAAAAAAAGGCCGGATTGCCAAAAAATAAAGGTAATGGGCCTTTTTGTTTTAATTTCCGGTTAGAGAGTGGTGCCTGATAAGAAAATGAAAAAAGAAGATTCTAAAGGACAGGTGATTTTATACAAAAATAGTCTGGAAGTTCGTCTGGATAAAGAGACGGTTTGGCTGACGCAAAAACAAATGGGAGAGCTTTTCGATATCGAACGCAGTGTTATTACCAAACATCTGCGCAATATATTCGCTACGAATGAGTTGGAAGAAAAAAGGAACGTGCAAAAAATGCACATTCCTTTTTCAGATAAACCAGTCTCATTTTATAATCTCGATGTAATTATTTCTGTTGGCTATCGGGTAAATTCCAAACGCGGTACACAATTCCGCATTTGGGCGACAAATGTTTTGCGACAGCATCTGGTGGATGGCTATACACTCAACAAAAAAAGGCTTATGGTCCAGGAAGGAAAAATTCGCACGCTGCAGGAAGCGGTGCGGTTGTTAGGTAATGTTGCACTTCTTGAGGGTGTATCGGATGAAGCCAAAGGCATTGTTCAAATCATAGCCGATTACTCCCGCGCGCTGGGTATCCTTGACGACTTCGATCATCAGCGTCTTGCCGCGCCGGAGGGGACGAAACCGACAAAATACAAACTGACTTATGAAGAAGCCAGAAATATCATTGATCAGATGAAGCTTAAATTTAAAGGTTCTGCACTGGTTGGACAAGAGAAAGACAAGAGTTTTCAAAGTTCCATCGGCGCAATTTACCAGACCTTTGGCGGCAAGGACGTTTATCCGACAGTAGAAGCGAAAGCCGCGCACCTGTTGTACTTCGTAACGAAAAACCACAGCTTCGTTGACGGTAATAAACGCATTGCTGCGGCTTTGTTCGTTTGTTTTCTGCAGAAAAACGGCATCCTTTTACGTAAAGACGGGAACAAACGTATTGATGATAACGCACTGGTTGCTCTGACTCTGATGATTGCCGCGAGCAAGCCACCCGAAAAGGAGATCATGATTAAAGTTATTCTGAATCTGCTGGGTGAAAAGAAAAAGTAGGGGCGAACGGCTGTTTCGACAAGCTCAACGAGCTGAAAAACCGGGCACTGAGCCTGTCGAAGTGACTCGGGGAACGATAAGTTTTCATTTTTAACAATCTCCCTTTAATTTTTCCGGGTATCTTATAGGATATAAATAAGAGGACAAAAAACAAAATATGTCAGCAGCTATTAACAAGAGCAGTTTAAATAATTTTGCCGAACAAATCTGGAAGTCCGCCATACGCTTGAGGGGCAAGTTTAAGGCCTATGAGTATCAAAGCGTCATTTTGCCGATGATAGTGATTCGGCGGCTGGAATGTGTTTTAATCGACTGGCGAATCAAAGAAGCCTCGAAGATAAAGGCCAAAAGACCTGCCATCAAAGAAAAAGAACTGGACGCTCTGGTAAAAAAGCTGGAATTAAATCCGCGCAATATACCTTTTTCCAACAAGACATCTTGGACGCTTCGCAAAATCTGCGATGAAGACCCCACACTGCTGGAAAAGAATTTCCGCGCCTATATCAACGGTTTTTCAGAGAACATTCAAGATATCATCAACCGCTTTGATTTCCGGGCGACCATTGGGAAAATGGTCACCAACTCGCGGCTGGAATCCATTCTGCATCAGTATGCCAATGAAAAGTTGGGGCCTGATCAATTCAGCCACCTGGAAATGGGATATGTTTACGAAGAATTACTGCGGCGTTTTTCGGAACAAAATGGCGAAGAGGCTGGAGACCATTTTACCCCGCGAGAGATTATTCGATTGATGGTAGAGCTCTTAGATATCCCACTACCCCAAAAGCATATTTCTATTTATGATCCTGCCTGTGGCACGGGCGGAATGCTTTCTGTGTCTAAAGAACATTTGTGGGATAAAACGCATACAGAAAAA
>DATEXU010000142.1:0-2057 GCA_035256645.1 Thermodesulfobacteriota bacterium
CAGCTTTGGCTTTTTTAATTTTTTCGTGAGCATTAACATGAAAATCCGGTTTGATGTCTATTGCTTTTTGGAAAGCCTCGATCGATTCCACGTACTTTTCCTGCATCATATATATACAGCCAAGATTGTAATACGCGGAAGCCTCCTCTCCGCCTTTTTTGAATGCCGCAATCGCTTCCTGGTACCTTCCCAGTTTGGAAAGAGCTAAGCCCCGATTGTTATTAATTTTAGGATTTGAGGGATCAATTTTCAAGCCTTCATCAAAGGCATGAATTGCCTTCTTATAATCACCTTTTAAATACAAAGAAATCCCAAGGTTGTTGTACAAAGCAATGGAGTTCGGTTTTATGCCAATGGCAGCCGCATAGTGATTCAAGGCATCGTCATATTGCCCATCCCTGTCAAAAATAATTCCAAGAAAATTATGGGCTTCCCACAGTTTTGGGTTAAGCTTCAAAGCCATCATAAAATTACTTTTGGCTTCAGCATAATCCCGAGAAATGAAAAAAGCCCTTCCCATCCCTTCGTAGGCTAAAGGGTGATTGGCATTTTTCTCAAGGATCTCTTGAAACTCTCGCCTGGCTTCTTCTGTCAATCCCTTTTCGAGGAAAAGCCGTCCTATTTTATACCTGAGACGTTCTTGCTCGGGATTTAATTTTAACGCCTCATAATATTGTTTAAAGGCCAATTCACTTTTCCCCTGCACAAGGTATCGATCTCCCAATTGTTCAAGCCCTTCGGAAGTTAAGGGGGGCAGTTTTTTATCGATCTGCGCTTCAGCAGAGGCTTTTTGTTTTTCAATGATTTGCCGGTACTCGTTTGCTTTTTTAAGGGATGTGAGCTGAGGATTTTGGGAGGCGCATCCCCATAAATCCAGTAAAGGGATAATGAAAAAAAGGGAGGTAATAAGAACTGTCTTTTTTGTCATGAAGCTTGCTTAGACTTCTGAAGCTTATCCCTTTCTATGAGGTCTTTTCCAATAAGGATTTTCACTTTCACCTGCGGCCGGTCTAATTTTTCGCGTTCCTTCAGATTATTACAAGTCGGAAAACAGCCCGCCAAATAATTTGCAGACTCATGATATCCTTTTTCATAATAAATTGTTGTCTCGCGATGGTTGAAGTTTGATGCGTTGGTTAAACGGACGACTTTGATTCCTTCCTGGTTTAAGTAAGTTCCAATCATTCGAGCCATCCCGTTGACCCCATTCCCGTTTGAGATTTCTATGCCAACCGTTTTTAACAATATTTGATCTCTTGCTGAAAAGGTTTGTTCTTGAGTTCGTTTATTGGACGAATCAATTTTTACCGCTGCAAATCGGACCAATGGAATTTCCCCTTTTCTTCTTTCCCGGAGATTTTCCTTTTGTGATAAGGCTTCATCACGGGTTATAAAAGGCCCTAAAATAGTTCGATACCATTCATAACCCCTTTTATCTGTCCAGGATTTTACCGCTGCCGGGAAACCTGAATTTTGGAGAGAAGAAGCCAAAGAATTTGCTTGTTTTATGGAGCGATGGGAAGCGACTTGCAGTTCATAGCCGATTGTCATTTTAAATGAGGATTCTATATCAGGTCCAGAAATTTTTTGAAAATTCTCTGAGGATGTTTCATTTTTAGTCTTCGAATATTTTGGTAATGGCGAAGATTGGGTTTGGATATTTTCCTTTGGGAATGAGGGAGAGGAGGGGAGTGCTAAAGAATTGCTGAGTTCCTTGCTCATATTGGTTTGTGAAGCGGTGGATATTTCCTTTACCGAAACAAATTCGTAAGTCTTAGTTTCATATTCCTCCATTATCTTTGAAGCTGTTGATGGAGGTGAAAATTGCAATTGGAAATTTTCCCTTTGAATCCCTTCCTTCCTTTCATATTTTTTCCCTTGTGTTGAAGGAGATATCGCCGGGGGTAAAACAGCGACGGCTTTTGATTTTTCCGTATTCTTTTGTGAATCAAAAACGAATGCGAGAACGCTCGCAGCTTTAAACCCTGCGGTAAAGGTTGAAGAAGAGGGATTTAACCCAAGAGCTTTCCCGTAATGAGTTTGCGCTTCTTTGTATA
>DATEXU010000143.1:0-3164 GCA_035256645.1 Thermodesulfobacteriota bacterium
CCGGATTTCCTTGAGGGTTTTGCCGATAGCCTCATTCTGATAAATGGTTGGTTTACCTCTCTTTTTTGTCTTTGGTTTTGTAAAGCGTTTAAACCTTCTGAGGACTCTGATGGCGTGTTTGCGGTGACATCCATAGGTAGCGCAGAATTCATCCAGGATGACGGTTTTTTCATGACGAGGGGCATTTTTATACCGTAAATGAATTGTCTCCCGATACTCTCGTTTGGACCGTGGACTCATAATTATCCCTCCTTGAGAAGTTAATGTTCGGTAACATCTATTTATGAGTCAACGATCCTGTTTATTCACCTCCTTTGGTAACATTTTATTTGAGGCAATTCGGCCTGCAAATAAGTTGAAAGATTAAATGGACTGTGCTATCATGGGTTATCCTTTAAGAAAGGAGCAGCCATGAGAACAGGCCTTCCGCAAGTCCCAATCACACTTTCTAAAGAGGAAGATGAACAATTGAAATCCATCGCCAATTCTCGGTTGCTTTTCTATATTTATAAAGCGAGCTCGTATCGTTCTGATGGCGGATAGAGGAATTCTCAACCGACCGTGCCATTGCTCAAAAAATCGAGCTCAGCTCCCAAATGGTTTCAAATGGCGCCAATGTTATGTCCAGCGAGAACTATCGGGCCTCCATGATGTGAATCACGTCCTGTAAGTCACCGATAAACTTAAAAAGTTTTTTTAATTTTTTGATAGAGGAAGATTCAATGAACAATAATATGGTTACAAGACAGGAAATGAAAAAAAATAAAATCATAGATGCGACTTTAAAATGTATATATGAGCATGGGATTGAGAATTTATCTTTGCGTTCCATTGCCAAGGAAGCCGAAATTAATCAGTCTGATATTAATTATTATTTTAAGAGTAAAGAAAATCTTTTAACGGAATTTATGTTTTCTCTTTTTAAGAGATACATCTCGGATATTACGAGAAGATTTAAAGAATCAGATCCCCCGGAGAAAAAACTCCAGGCTTTATTTAAAGCGGGGATAAATTTTGCTGCCAAACAAAAAAAACTTTTTGTGGTATTTATCGATTGCTGGTCGTTGTGTATGAGAAGTCCGCACTTGCAACAAATATTCTGGAAATACCATAAAAAACAATACAAAAATGTAAGCGATATTTTGGAAAAATATGTTGGAGAAGAAGTTTTGAATGATGTTCAAAAAGACACCCTTACAGTTTTGATTATCTCCTTTTTCGCCGGGATGGGAATCCTGCGATATGCGTCTAAAAAACCCTTCGATTCCAAAAGATACTCGGAAGAATTTAGAAAAAAAATTTTTTCTTAAACAAAACTTAATTTAAAATGGCTTTTTCGCAATTGTTTGGTAACGTCATGGAAGACAAGTGACTCATGGCATTAATCCTGTATTGCGCTGGCTTGCGTTTGAGTGAATGTCGGCGGCTCCGCGTGAAAAACGTTGACCTTGGACAAAACGAAATTCCCATTCGGAACGGGAAGGAGTTCCAAGACCGATCGACCATTCTGCAAAGAGCAGTAAGGGGGGAAGTCAAAAAAACGGTCTGTTCTATCTGTGGTGCAACGGTATCATGGATCAGGAATACCTGATCCTCAAGGTCATAACTTTATTTATCAAAAAGCAGAAATTGGGTTGATATTATGCACAACAAACCCAGAAGACCCATTTTTTCTTACTGGTTAGTTTGAATAATTGGAAAATAGTTCGATATTTCTCCGTATTCCATGAAAGAAAACTTTTAGTAAGTTTTCTTGGATAATTATTTTATTCTTGGCAAGGAAGCGTATATCCATATACTCTCCATCCAAGTTGGCGCTCTTTTGCCTTTGAAGTCGAGCATTGTACGGTGATTGTTGATATGATCAGTAATGTCAATCAATTCTTCCATCATTCCCACGCCTGTCTGGGACATGTTATAATCCCGCGACCATGCTCTCCAGAGATGACCGTACCGGTCATACATATCGCACTGCGCTCCAACATTTATCTCCGGGTCTATATACCTACTGAATAATCGGGTACTTACCATATTTATTTGCCGCAGCAATCATAGCCTGGACATTTTCTATTGGCGCCGCCTTTGGTAATGCGCAACCGGCTGCTAATATGTAATGCCCACCGGGTCCGCACTTTTTAATCAGTTCAATAGCCGCCTCTTCCACCTCCGATGGCGTGCCGTGCAACAGCAAATCCACAGGATGCATATTACCTATCACCGTCGCGGGAGCCAGTTGTTTTTTTGCCCGTGCCAGTGCATCCGCCCCCCCACATTCACCGAAGGCGAAGCCTACGCAGGGACCCAAAAATGTTTTATAGGCCTCGATCCCCGCTTCAAACGGTCCCACGGAACATGGATGCAGGACGAAACCCGCCTGGAATTCTTCCCAAATTCTTCTTACCACGCCAAGCGGAAAATCCGCTTCGACCCATACGGGGTTTTTAAGAAACGCTTCTGATCCAACCGAATGAGGCAACATCAAAGGACCTCCAAACAAATTCACTCCCACTTTAATCTGTGCTTTTACAAATTCATATAAGGTATCAACAATGACCTTCTCGACGGTTTTCCACAATTCGAGATCTTTTTGCATGGCGATGAACATCTGGGGCAATCCCATGAGACATGCCCCCACATGAACCGGGCAATCGTACTCCCCGAGCAACGGATATTCCCCTTTAAGTTCCTTGGTGACCAGTTCGATGGTCTTGAGAATCACCGGCAATCTCCCATGCTTATAAGGGTCCGCCGGCTTCAATTTTTGTGCATCTTTCAAAGTCTTGACCAAGGGATTGCCATACATAGTTTCCTTAATCGGGTCCCCTTCGTACAACCTATGGGGATGTGTGCAACAAAAATCTTTCCATTTAAGCGTAGGATAAGGGGATAACCCGCTGGCATCCGCGATTGCCTCCCAAATCAACTGGGTGTCTGGAGTGATGCTGCCTGCGTCGAATCCCATTTCCTTGCAACTCCATATAACCACCTTGGAAAGCCTTTCAGGGTCAAGGCTGTATTCCAAGAAGGAATCCGGGCCGTATACCTGGCCCCACGCCCAATCAGCTAAAATACTTGCCACCGGGACCCTGTCCGGCTCCTGCCCCATTACGGACATCATGATTCTTTGCGTAGATGTCATTTTTGTCATGATTTTTCTCTCCTTA
>DATEXU010000144.1:0-7202 GCA_035256645.1 Thermodesulfobacteriota bacterium
AGGTGGTTTTTCCGGACCCGGGAGGCCCCCACAAGATCATGGAAGGGATCTGCTTCGCCAGGATAGCCTGCCGTAAAATCCGGCCTTCTCCCAGAAGATGCTCCTGACCCACAAATTCATCCAAAGTCCGAGGCCGCACCCGGTCCGCTAAAGGCGCGGATATTTTTTTTTCAGCCTGAGGATGAGGGGAAAAAAGATCCATAGAGACGCCCAAAAAAAGATGGGTAAACCCCGTTAGAAGGATTTCAAACGGGGTAAATTTATTTTTATAATATTCTTGGGGTGCTTCATTGTCAAGGAACTATCTTATTGCTGAGTAGTTTCTTGACAGTAGCGAATACCAATAACAACCCTGCGGGACTGCGCAAATTTTGTCACAAATATAGCATTGCTATCTTGTACAGTAAACCCTTCGCAAAGAATTACTTTAAAATTAAATTGTACAACAATACTTTGTTATCCAAGCGTTTATCCGTCGCAGTTGACAATCCTTCTCAAGGTGAATAAAATTAGCGTCTTGTGATGTAAAATGAGAGCAGTTGGAGAATAATAAGGAAACCGAAATAATGGCGCACACTTTTGAACCAGGCTACCAAAAACTTTTACACTCGGGCGAACTTTCTTTTCGGATCACTCACGCGTATGAGCTCCTCTCCTGCTGCACCTTGTGTCCCCGTCACTGCAAAGCCAACCGCCTGCAAGGTGAAAAGGGTTTCTGCGGAGGTGGAAACACTCTGGAGATCGCTCATTATGGCCCTCACTTTGGAGAAGAACCACCCTTAACCGGCGAAAAAGGCGCGGGCACCATTTTTTTTACCCACTGCAACCTTAAATGCTCCTTCTGCCAAAACCATCACCTCAGTCACGAAGGAGTCGGGTACCCCATCAGCGAAGAAAAGCTCGGAGAAATCATGCTTCATCTCCAGGCGCTCGGCTGCCACAACATTGATTTAGTAACTCCTTCGCATTTTCTCCCTTTTATCCTGAAGGCGCTATCCCTAGCAGCTACGCAGGGGCTTCGGATTCCGCTGGTGTATAACTCCAGCGGATATGAATCTCCGGAAACGCTGAAACTCCTTAAGGGGATCATAGACATTTATCTGCCGGATTGGAAGTATGCTGAGGAAAGAGTAGGAAAACTATATTCTAACGCGCCGGATTATCCTTCGGTCTGCCAGGCAGCAGTAAAAGAAATGTATCGCCAGGTGGGAGATGTGACTGTCGATGACAATGAGATCGCTCTGCGGGGTTTGATTATCAGGCACTTGGTACTGCCCCACCACCTTACCAACAGTGAAAAGGTCCTCGCGCTGATCCGCGCGGCCTTTCCCCGTTCAATTCGCGTAAGCCTTATGTCTCAATACGCCCCCCGGTTTCGCGCGCACGAACACTCTTTGATCAACCGCCCCCTCAATCGAGATGAATACCAGGAAATAAGAAAGGTGATGGAAAAACTGGAGTTCGAGGAATACTGGATCCAAGAATTGGAAAGTCAGGAAGTGTTCTTCCCTGATTTTAAAAGCACGAACCCCTTTTCTCTCCCCCAGTTTTAAACATACTCTCTGTCGTATCGCTACTATCCTCACCAGGTAATTTTTTTTTAAGCTCGGATAGACCACAATAAACCTAACCACTCTGTCAGGAAGTAAATTCTTGACATATCTGAGCAATAATATAAATTATCAATTTAACGTGAAACACTTATTTTTTCTGGAATGATGGTTCCATGCTATTGATTTAAATTTCATTCGTTGAGCGCTATGGCTGAAAAATTTAAAAAACAATCAAAAAAAAATACTGTAATTCAATGGATGCTTTTTCTTTTTCTTATTGGATTAACTGCTGCCTCAATCTATGTGCTTAAACACCCTGACCTACTGACCATGCTTCCCCATAAAAAAAAAATCCCCCCTTCTCCGATCACGAAAGAAAAAAACATTTCGGTAAATCTTTACTTTGGGGATTCGAGCAGCGACTACCTTATGCCGGAGCCACGAAGAATGGTCCTGCAAGAGGGGGCAATAAAAAATAACGTGAAAAAAATTATTGAAGAACTTATTAAAGGGCCGAAAAGCACCCTTATTCAAACGATACCGCACGGCGTAGCGGTTCGAGGCATAGAACTAAAAGGGAATACTCGGGTGGTCATCGATTTTAGCCCGGAACTCGCTCGCAACCATCCCGGAGGAAGTCTGGCGGAGATGCAAACGATTTATTCCATTGTCAATTCGACATTACTCGCTATTCCCTCGCTTAAAGAAGTCCAAATCTTAGTGGATGGACAATCTCAGGAAACCCTTAAAGGGCATATTGATCTCCGTGCTCCTTTAAAAGCGAACCTTTCCCTGATCAAAAAGGGGTAATCGGTGGCTAAGAAAAACAGATTAGAAAAAATTCGCAACATCGGAATCATCGCACACATCGACGCGGGGAAGACCACGGTTACCGAAAGGATTCTCTTTTATACCGGAAAATCTCACAAGATGGGAGAAGTTCATGATGGTCAGGCAATCATGGACTACTTGGTGCAAGAGCAGGAAAGGGGCATTACCATAACCTCAGCCGCCACCACCTGTATGTGGCTCGACCATGAAATCCATATTATCGACACTCCGGGTCACGTCGATTTTACCATCGAAGTGGAACGGTCGCTGAGAGTTCTTGATGGCGCTATCGTTGTTTTTTGCGCGGTCGGAGGCGTGGAACCTCAGTCCGAAACCGTCTGGCATCAGGCAGATAAATACCGGGTCCCGCGCATCGCTTTTATTAATAAGATGGACCGGATCGGCGCCGACTTCCCGGGAACCATTCAGCAGATGAGAGATAAACTGGGCGCTTTTCCTCTTCTTCTCCAGCTTCCTTTGGGGGAAGAGGCGAATTTTCATGGCGTCATTGACCTCATTGCCAATCACGCGATCATCTGGCATGAAAACACTTTAGGGTCAACCTATTCCGACGAGCCGATTCCGCATGAAAAAAAAGAAGCAGCAGCTCACTATCGTGACCTCCTCCTGGAAAAGGTTGCTGAAAATGATGAGCGCCTTCTGGAAAAATACCTGGGGGGAGAAGAAATTTCTCCTGAAGAAATACGCCAGGGAATAAGAAAACTCACCTTGAGCATGAAGGTCATCCCGGTCCTGTGCGGAACCGCCTTAAGGAATAAAGGTGTCCAGCCGATTCTCGATGCCGTGGTCCATTACTTTCCTTCACCCGGCGACATACCACCCGTAACCGGGGTAAATCCGAAAACGGGCGAGGAGGAACAAAGACCCAACAACGACGATGCTCCTCTGGCTGCCCTGGCCTTTAAAATATTAACGGATGAAGAAAAGAGGAAACTCACGTTTATAAGGATTTATTCCGGAAAACTCCTGGCCGAATCAGAAGTGTATAATGCCAGCAAAAACAAAAGGGAGCGGATTGCCCGTCTTTTCCGGATGCACGCGAACAAACGAGAACGGATCAAGGAAGCAAGAGCCGGCGATATCGTCGGGGTGGTTGGATTGAAAGACACCTTTACCGGCGATACCCTCAGTGACCAGGTACACCCTATTGTTCTTGAACCCATTGGGGTCTACCGACCGGTCATGTCAATCGCTATCGAGCCCAAGACTCGTGATGATCTGGAAAAACTGGAAAACGCCTTAGCGAAATTAACGGATGAGGATCCCACCTTCACGGTGAAGCATGACGAAGATTCCGCCCAAACGATTATTTCCGGTATGGGAGAACTCCACTTAGATGTGTTGGTAACGCGCCTTTTACAAGACTTTAACGTCAGCGTAAGTGTCGGCAAGCCCCAGGTTGTCTACCGGGAGACCATTGCCCGGATAATTGAGATAGAAAGCACGTTTGACAAAGAGCTTGGCGGCGCCTTTCAGTTTGGCCAGGTCAGACTTAGACTCGAACCTTTAAAACGAGGGGGGGGCATCAAGTTTGTTAATAACCTGCCTGCCGACAGAATACCTCCGCAATTCCTCGGGCATATTGAAGATGGAGTTAACGAAGCATTACTGGGCGGTGTCATCGCCGGGTATCCGGTCGTTGATATCAAAATAACGTTGCTCGACGCGACCTATCGGGAAGGCTCTTCGAGTGAAATGGGGTATAAAGTTGCCGCTTCCATGGGAGTCAAAGAGGGGTGTGAAAAAGCCGGAGCAGTGCTTTTAGAGCCGTTTATGTCCATCGAGGTGGTTGCACCCGAGGAATTCATGGGAGAGGTCATCAGTGATTTAGGCGCCCGCAAGGGGAAGCTTGCAAATATTACTGCAAAAGGGAAAGTATCCCTCATTAAAGCTTTGGTCCCCTTAAAAAAGATGTTTGGCTATTCCACCAGCCTCCGTTCCGCCACCCAGGGAAGGGGAACCTTCACCATGCAGTTTGCCCGCTACGATCGAGCCGAATAAACAATCATTTTGTTGTTACGCGCATAATCCTGAATCAACTATTTTTTTATCATTTCCGTGCTTGATTTAGCCTGCCTCGAACTTGATTCGGGAGCATCCGGGAAACTCTCCAAAATTCACAACGCAAAATTCGAATTCAAATATCAAACGGGAATCAGGGTGGGTTCTCAAATTAGTATATAATTACAGCTTATTAGATGATATTTAGTGAGAATATTATCAAAGGCATATAGGGTGGAAATTGTAAGAAAAAGGGTGATATTTTCATTATAAATAAAGGTTTGCATAATGAAATAAAGGGTGTATACTACGATTGATATTAAACGTCTGGTATACCACGCTGATACGAACAGCCCCCTCACGTCGTACCCTGTGTTACCCAACATTCCCCGGACAATCCAAGGAGAAAGTGGTTGCTCGTCGCGCCCTGAGTTGCTGGTTGTATGGTTGTAAGGCAGCGCACGTTTCCAGCTATTATTGTCCATTTAATTAATCTCTGCCAAAGCGGAGAGGAGATTCACCGTGCTCACGTTTTTAAAAAAAACAATAAACAAATTACGTCATGCTGTCCTTCCTTCTGCGGCTGCAGCGCCTCCGGCAACACGGAAAGAACGCGAAGACACCGAAGCCGGCGAAATAAAGACGGTTGCCGCCGAACTAATAGTTAAGAAAAAACCATCGGCCCGGACAAAACAGCCCACACCTTCAGCGCACTCAAAAGACAAAAGTCGCCGAGGGCCGTCACCTGCTGGTCTTCGTGAGGGACCCCGCACGCTGCCCGCCTTGAAAGAGATTCCTCCCGCGGAAGGGAAAACGCGATTTGCCGACCTCGATATTGCCGATGAAGTGCTCTGCGGGATCCAGGATGTTGGATTTCAGTACTGCACCCCCATCCAGGCGGAGTGCCTTCCCCATGCGCTCGCGGGCAAAGACGTAGCGGGAAAAGCGCAAACGGGAACCGGCAAGACCGCGGCGTTTCTCGCTGCCGCGTTCACTCATCTTATCCGTAATCCAAAGCCTGGGCGCGCCCCGGGATCGTGCCGGGTCTTGGTGCTTGCCCCCACCCGCGAACTGGCCATACAGATCAATGGCGATGCCGAAGTCCTTGGAAAATATTGCGGATTAACTCATCTCGCCGTCTATGGCGGCATGGGATTCGATCAGCAGCGCGACGCCCTCCGCCAGCCGATCGATGTTCTGGTCGGCACTCCCGGGAGGATCCTCGACTACTGTACCCGTGGTGATTTGCATTTCTCGAAAACGGAAATTCTGGTGATCGACGAGGCTGACCGGATGCTGGACATGGGATTCATGCCGGACGTTCGGCGTATAGTCAGAAGGCTGCCACCTCCCGGAAAACGTCAGACCATGTTGTTCAGCGCCACCTTGTCGGATGAGATTGTGCGTCTGCAAGCGCACTTGCTCGCTAATCCCGTGCGGATTGAAACCGAGCCGGAAACAATGGTAACCGACCTCATTGAGCAAATATTTTATAGCGTTTCCGCCAACGACAAACTCGCCCTGCTTTTGTGGATACTCAAGAATGATGATGTGGAGAGGATGCTTGTGTTTTGTAATCGCAAGGATAGCGCAGAGAGATTATCGCGGGCACTGCAGCGGCGCGCGATTCAAAGCGGGTTGCTTTCCGGCGATATTCCCCAGCAGAAACGCCTGAGGATTCTGGATAGCTTTCGCGCCGGTAAAACTCCGGTTGTGGT
Source organism: Thermodesulfobacteriota bacterium (assembly GCA_035256645.1). Classification (GTDB taxonomy): domain Bacteria; phylum Desulfobacterota; class WTBG01; order JAGOGO01; family JAGOGO01. Next base: position 6,125 of record DATEXU010000144.1, read on the forward strand.
TGCCACTGACGTGGCTGCCCGCGGCATCCATGTGGACGCGTTGAGCCATGTCGTCAATTTTGACTTGCCGGATAATCCTGAGGACTATGTACACCGCATCGGTCGCACGGGCAGAGCCGGTACGACCGGGAAGTCCATCGGCTTCGCGTGTGAGTTCGGCGCTTACCTGATACCTGAACTGGAAAAGTTTCTCGATAGCGAGATTGTGTGCATTAATCCTGTTGAGGATATGTTGGCGCTGCCGCCTCTGCCTGCCTTGGGGGCCGCGAGGGGTAGGAAAAAGGCTGTCTCCCGTACCCAGGCACAAGACCAGAGCCCGCGGCGGATACAGCGAAAGAAATCACCGCTTTCCTAATGAACTTTAGACCCGCAAGGCGATACCAGCGCTGGGAAATGATGGGGCCGTTCGCGCAGAACGTGCACTTAGGCCTCTACCATAGTGATGTTAAGGGTTGTCTGAAAGTTAACGAGGAAAGTCTTCCCTTAAAATTTCAACCAAATGCTTTACCCGAATGCCTTTGCCTTCTCGATAAAGGCCGTCCAGGAACTGAAGCATACACCCCATGCATGAAGTAACCACCGTATCCACCTTTTTCTCGTCAATCGGTTTGATTCTCCGCTGAAAAATTTTCTTCGATAGATCATAGTGGCTTACATTAAAGCTTCCGCCCGAGCCGCAGCACAGATTATCATTTCCGGTCTCTATAAATTCTACTCCGGGTATATTTTTAAGAAGTTTTCGAGGCGCTTCGAATATTCCCTGTTTTCGCCGCAGGTGGCACGGATCATGGAACGTAAGCCGTGAAGACGGCGCGTTTGCCTTTCCTTTCGGCGCGTAGGATGTTTCCACTAAAAATTCGGAAATATCCTTTACCCGCTGAGAAAATTGTTTCGCCCTTTCCTTCCATTTCTCTTCTTCAAATAGGTCAGGATAATGCTTGAGGTGAGCGCTGCAGGAAGAACACGGTGCAACGATGGGGATAGAACCGGTTTTTTCAAATGCCTCGATATTCCTTTTGACCAGCTCGACATCAATCTCATCCATCCCGGCGCCAAAGGCCATAAGACCACAACATCC